>JBILQT010000381.1:0-6175 GCA_044373065.1 Sandaracinaceae bacterium | reverse complement strand
GTCGTTGTCGTAGAGCACGAGCGGCCGCGTGTGGAGGTTCAGGTGCGCGGTCCGAGCGTCGTGATCGAGGGGCCTCATCATGGGCACGGCCATCACGATCATGACGACGACGACCATCACGGCGATGACCATCACGGCGTCGTGGTCGTGGGTCCACGCGGGCCGAGCTTTGTGATCGCACCGCCAAGGCCTGGTGTGGTCGTGATTCAGCCAGGAGGGCATGGTCACGCGCGAGGCCACGGTGGGCATGGACGTGGGCACGGACGCGGTCATCACTGAGCGCGCAATCGCCTTAAAATCGCGAGCACCTCGCGATCAAGCGCGCAGTCGTCTTCGGCAGGGATGAGCTGCTTGCCCTCTGTGCTCATCACGCCCGCCACGTCATGCGATGTGCCCGAGACGAGCAGCGCCTCCAGCCCATCCTCGGCGCTTCCAGCACGACCTTCGAGTGGCAGCCGCAGACTCACGACGCCGCGCTGATCCTCGCGCAGGCCAAGCGCACGCTGCCCGTTCTTCGTGCCGATCGGCATCAGCACCTCCGCCAATCGCTGGCCTGGCTTCGCAAGCGGATTGCGCTCCTCGACGCGTAGCCGCTCTTGTTCATCGAGTGCGCGAAGCTCATCGAGAGGGTCGATGCGCGCGTGGCTGTCGGTGCCGATCGAGAGCGCGATGCCCGCGCGATGCATGTCGCCAATGCGCGCGAGACCATCGCCCAGGTTGCGCTCTGTCGAGGGTGTGAGGCACACGGATGCTCCACGCTCTGCGATGCGCGCGATGTCCGCATCGTCGAGATGGGTCGCGTGAATGAGCGTTGTATTCGGGCCGAGCGCGCCGTGCTGATCGAGCCATGCAATCGGGCTCATGCCGTGCGCCTCCACGCAGTCGTGCACCTCCTTGCGCTGCTCACATGCGTGGATGTGGAGCGGCACATTCGTGCGCTTGGCTTCGTTGGCCACGGCCTCGATGAGCGAGGCTGGGCAGGCGCGCACGGAGTGCAATGCAAGGCCGATGGAGACGCCTTCTGTGCCCCGATACTCACGCGCGACGGCACGTTGGAAGTCGAGAAAACCAACCTCGCCCGAGAACACGAAACGACGCTGCTCAGGCAGTGCCGGCGTGTGAAACGCGCTCGTCTCGTAGGCTGTCTCCAAGAGGCAGAGATGGATGCCCGTCGCGCGTGCGGCATCGACCATCGCGCGCGTCATCGCGAGCGCGGCATCGAGCGAGGGCGCGTCGTGCAGGTAGTGAAACTCGCCGACAGCGACGAACCCCGCACGCACCATGTCGCGGTAGGCCCACGTCGCGAGTGTGCGTACGTCATCGACCGTGAGCGCATTGGCCGCTCGGTACATCGCCTCACGCCATGTCCAGAAGCTCCCCTTGCCAGCACCCTCCGGGCGCCTCTCGACACGCCCGCGCAGCACACGCTGAAACGCATGACTGTGCACGTTGATGAAGCCGGGGAGGGTGAGCATGTCCTCATCGACACCCTGCGGATTCGCGTCGATTTGGCCTGAATCGGAGACGATGAAGCGCGGCATCATCGCGCGACGATGTCATGCCGCGCCTGCGGGAGCATCGACGTTAGCGGCCGGGCACGAGTTGCCACGCGTCGCGCAGCGGCGTGGTTGCAGCGAGGCCTGGAAAGAGCATGCCGATCGAACCGGCCGGGCCGGTCATTCCCGCAGAGAAGCCACGTGCGGGAGGCGCGACCTCAAGCTCGATCGGTGTCCACGTGGCCGTTGCAAGATCGAAGTAGAAGAGATCGCCGATGGGCTGCATGCGCGCGTTGAAGCCGAAGCCCATGTAGAAGCCGCGCCCGTCGTTCCACATCCGAAGCCAGGGCGAGCGTCGACCGGGCGGTACATCGCCTTCCACAACGACTTCGGTCCAGCGCTCGGTGCTCGTGTCGAAGCGCCACACGTCCGAATAGAAACCTGCGCCGGCGGCGCCGTACGAGCCGCCAAAGAGGAGCAGCTGTCTTCCTCCTTCGATGGCCTCGAGATGACCGTCGTAGCGTGGCGTGGGCCCCGTTGCCTCGATGCGCTCCCACGAAGTGCCGTCGGCTCTGAGCTTGTAGAGATCGTCGCTCACGCCGGCCGCACCGCTCAGTCCGCCGAAGAAGTAGGTCGCGCGGGTTGCTGCGGCATACGCGAGGTTGCAGCCAATGACGCTCGCTGGCGTGTTGGCGGCGGGAAGCTCGGCCCAGGTGTCGCTGGCGACATCGAGTGTCCAGGTGTCTGGTGGAAGGCCCTCGACGTTGGCGATGTTGCGGCCTCCCGCCACGATGACGCGGCCTCGCGCAGCGTCATACGTCGCACATCCACACCAACGCTCCGGCGGGGGCGCAGTAGCCCCGAGCGTCGTGGCTGTGATCGGCTCTGCACGAGCATCCACGCGCCAAGTCGTGTTGGGCACCGTTCCCGAAAAGTCCGTCATGCCACCGGTGACGATCGCGGTTCCGTCAGGCAGTTCCGCTGTGGCCCAGCCCCACAGCGAAGGAATCGTCGTGGGAAGTTCGACCTCTGCCCAGTGCACCTCGCTCGGGTCGAAGTCGGGCCCCGCATCCGGCGTCACGAACGCATCGCTTGTGCTTGCGTCCGAGGTCACGGTGGGGGTCGGGCAACCGAGCAGTCCGGTGGCGAGCGTGAAGAGTGCGAGGTGAGAGCGGCGCAGATGCATGCGGTGCAATAAGCATGGGATGTGCCAGGACGAAAACCTTCTCGGGGAAAGCATTCTCTCGTTGCGTCGCGAGACGCTACGCGCGCCCGTTCATTCAGTGGCGTCAAAAGACGAACGGCGCGGTGCCAACGCACCACGCCGTTTTTGTCCTATATCAATCCGATTGAAATCAGACCGATGCGAGCGCCGACACGAAGCGATCGAGGTCTTCCTTGCGATGACGCTCGGTCACCGCGACCACGAAGTCGCGGTCGCGTCCGGGGTAGAAGCGCGCGAGCGGTACGCCACCGAGGATGCCCTTCGCGGCGAGTGCGGCGAGAAGCGGCGCTGCTGCGCCGTCCTTGCGGTGCACGACGAACTCATTGAACGTTGGTGCGCTGTGCGGCAGGGTGAACTTGCCCGTCTGCACGAGCTGGTCCTTGAGGTACTCGGCCTTCGCGAGGCAGGCGCGACCCACCTCATCGAAGCCGCGCTTGCCGAGCATCGCGGTGCGCATCGTCATCGAGAGCGCGATGAGGCCGTGGTTCGTGCAGATGTTGGACGTCGCCTTCTCGCGGCGGATGTGCTGCTCGCGCGTCGAGAGCGTGAGGACAAAGCCGCGCTCGCCCGCTTGATCCACCGTCTCGCCGACGAGGCGACCCGGCATGTTCTGGATGAACTCCTTGGCCTTGCGCGTCGCGAAGAGACCGACACCGGGGCCACCGAGCTGCGGCGGCACGGCGAGTGGCTGTCCGTCGCCAACCGCGATGTCGACGTCGTACTGGCCGGGCGCCTTGAGGACGCTGAGCGCGTAGGGCTCGTGCGTGGAGGTGACGAGCAGGATGCCGCGCGCCTTGGTGATGGCGCGAATCGCGTCGAGGTCTTCGATGCAGCCGAGGAAGTTCGGGTAGCCAACGACGACGGCGCAGGTGTCCTCGCGAAGGGCTGCGGTGAGCGCGGCGAGATCGGTGCGTCCATCGGCTGCGAGGGGCGCGGTGGTGACGAGCTTCTCGCCGTGGTCGACGTTGCGAAGGTAGGTCTCGATCGTCTGAATCGACTCGGGGTGAAGGCCAGCCGAGGTGACGACGTGCTTACGTCCTGTCACGCGACGCGCCATCAACACCGCTTCGGCCGCACCGCTCGCCGCGTCGTACATCGAGGCATTCGAGACCTCCATGCCGAAGAGCTCGCAGACGGTTGTCTGGAACTCAAAGATCGCCTGCAGCGTGCCCTGCGAGACCTCGGGCTGGTAGGGCGTGTAGGCCGTGTAGAACTCGCTGCGCAGGAGCAGCTGATCGACCGCGGGCGGGATGTGGTGATCGTAGAGGCCAGCACCGAGGAACGAGAGCGCGCGTGCGGACTCGTTCTTCAGGGAGAGCGACTCGAGGTGTGACATCAAGGATGCCTCATCGAGCGCGGGCTCAAGCGCGAGCGGGCGATTCAGGCGGTAGGCCTCTGGCACATCGCCAAAGAGAGCATCGAGCGAGGGGAGCCCGATGGTGCCGAGCATCGACTGAATTTCTTCTTCGGTATGGGGCAGATAACGCATCACAAACCTCCAGATTCGCGCCGTGTTTAGTCCCCAAGCGATTTCCCGCAAGTCGCCCAAGAGGATTGATGTGCGTGCAGTCGCCCAGTGCAGCGGACGGAACGACAAAGGCCGCCCGAAGGACGGCCCTGCCAGCCCAAAAGCCTGGAGCTCAGTGATCGAGCGAGGCGAGGTACGTGTTGTACGCCGCTGCGTCCATGAGGCCGTCGAGCGAGCCGGTCGCCTTCACCGCGATCATCCAGCCCTTGGTGTAGCAATCCTCATTCACGAGCTCGGGCGAGCCATCGAGTGCGCCGTTCACTTCGACGACCTCGCCGGCCACGGGCGAGAAGAGCTCGCTCACGGTCTTCACCGACTCGATGTCGCCAAAGCGGCCGTGCTCATCGAGCTTGGCGCCCACCTTCGGAAGATCAACGAGCGTGATGTCGCCGAGCATCTCGACGGCGTAGGCCGTGACGCCGATGCGAACGACGTCGCCGTCCACGCGCGCCCACTCGTGGTCCTTCGTGTACTTCAAATCGCTGGGGTAGTTGGCCATTTCTTCTTCTCTCTTTGTGCCCTTGGGCACGACGTTGGTTGATGTGATGAGGTGCCCTTCGGCACAAACCCGCGTTCGGGTTTCGTTACTTTGCGCGCTTGTAGAACGGGGTCTTCACGACGACGGCTTCGATCAGCTTGCCGCGGATCTCGATGCCGATCTTGGTGCCCACTTCGCTCAGCGCGGAGGGCACGTAGCCAAGGCCGATGTTCTTCTCGAGCGTCGGTGCCGGGCTGCCGCTCGTGACCAACCCGACTGCGTTGCCGGGCGTCTCGGAGCCTGTCCACGCGTGGATCGGGTAGCCGTGGCGACCGATGCCACGACCGACCATCTCGAAGCCCACCATCTTGCGCGAGAGGCCTGCTTCTTTGATCGCGATGAGCGCCTTCTTGCCGAGGAAGTCAGCGGCCTTGTCGAGCTTGGTGACCCAGCCAAGGCCTGCCTCGAGCGGGTTCGTCGTCTCATCGATCTCGTTGCCGTAGAGCGACAAGCGGCCTTCAAGGCGAAGCGTGTCGCGGCAACCAAGACCGCACGGCTCGATGCCCATGGGCTGTCCTGCTGCAAGCAAGGCGTTCCAAAGGCGTGTCGCATCTTCGGGATGCACGAAGAGCTCAAAGCCGTCTTCGGCCGTGTAGCCCGTGCGCGCCGCAATCACGCGAATGCCATGCACGGTGCCTTCGGTGAGTGAGAAGGAGGAGAGCGAGGTGATCGCCTCGTCCGCGCCTGCATGCTTCATCACGTCCACGGCCTTCGGGCCCTGAAGCGCAAGCAGTGCCGTCTCATCCGAGATGTCCGCGAAGGTGAGTTCTTTCGCTGCGACGAAGGGCGCCGCGTGCTTGCCGAAATGCGTCGCGATCTTCTCGCGGTTCGACGCGTTCATCACGATCATGAAGCGCTCGCGTGTGCGGCGATAGACGATGAGGTCGTCGAGGATCGTCCCGTCTTCTTTGCAAGCGACGGTGTAGAGCGCCTTGCCGTCGGCGAGCTTGCTGATGTCGCCGGTCACGAGGCTGTCGATGAACGCCTCGGCCTTCGCGCCCTCGATGCGCATTTCGCCCATATGGGAAACATCGAAGATCCCGGCGGCGGTGCGCACCGCGGCGTGCTCTTTGAGGAGGCCTGCGTACTGCACAGGGAGTTCCCATCCCGCGAAGGGAACGATGCGGCCGCCGAGGGCCTTGTGTGCGTCGAAGAGCGGTGTGCGAGCGAGCGTTTCTGTGGTCACGCGTGGCACGCTACTGATCTTCAACAGCCTCATCAACTTGATTCGCGGCGACCAACCGAAACGCGATGTGCGCGGGTTAAGGCAGTTCGCATCTTAACTGACCTCGTACCCGCACCGCTCGTAGTAACCCGCAAAGTCTGATGCTTGGAAGGTTGTGAGCGCGTGAGTGATGGCTTCGTCGAGCGCATCTTTGGTTCGCGCG
>JBILQT010000380.1:0-6176 GCA_044373065.1 Sandaracinaceae bacterium | reverse complement strand
GGGCCCGATGGGCTCTGTCGAACGCAGTGGGAAGCGCTCCTTTGCGTCATCCATCAGTCGCGTGGCAGCGGCTTGAATCTGCGCTTCTGGGCGCCGTGGCGTGGACTCAAGCGATGCGAACACCCAGGCCTCCTCGACGTCGAGCAGGGCCTGCAGGAGGGCGCGCACCTGCTCTTCATTCGCACCACGCATCGGCATCGCGTGTCTTGCGATCGCCGGGTGCGAGCGTGCTGCAATCGCAAGGCGGACACCCGCAAGGTCGAGCGTGTCATCGGGGATTGGGACGACGGTCTGGGGAGCCACGTGTGGGTTTGCTTTGAACTCGCTCTGGCGTCCCGAGGACCATGGCCAGAAGAAGGCCCCCGCTCCGACGATGGCGATGAGGGCCACGATCGCCTGGCTTGGGGTGGGTCCGTAGACCGCGAGTGCCAGCATGATGAGGAAGGGCGGCGAGAGGCCCGCAATGATCAGAATCCGCTGCACGAAAGCTAAGCGATGCCGCGCATGGCTGGGTCGCGCTTGGCGAGTTCATCGATCGAGAGCGTGTCACTCACAAAGACGTCCAGCGTGTGCACTTGCCCAGCGAGCGCGCCGAGTTCTTCGAGCAGCGCCCTGGTCTCCTGATGCGATTCACCTTTGTGATCGGTGATGTTCGCGCGACTCGTGAACACCAGGCTCACCACGAAGAGCGAGTCAGCGCGCGATGTGCTCGCGCGGAAAGGATTCGGCGCGGTTGTGGGGCTCGGCGCCCTGGCCGCAGGAAAACGCCGAACAGCATCGTCCATCAGGCGCGTTGCAGCGAGCGCGAGTTGAGAGAATGGCCGTCGCGGTGTGGAGTCGAGCGAGGTGAACACCCAGGCCTCTGCGTTCGCGAGAAGCGCGGCCACGAGCGCCTTCACCTCGTGCACTTTCGCCGTGCCGCGTGAGTCTTTGACCGCACCACGAATCGCGTCGAACGCGTATCCGGAGAGTGCGACGCGAACCCCAGCCATATCCATCATCTCTCGTTGCAGCTCATCCGGCGCTGCACTGCTTTTGGAAGGCTGAAAGTAGACGAACGTGAGCCAGGCACCACCGAGGACGAGCCCGAGATAGGCCACCGCCTGAAGTTGAGGCGCCATCTGATGCGCCCACTTCAGTACGGAAGCGCCTACCGCGATCAGCCCGACGACGACGAACTCCGTCGGGGACGGAGGTTTTCTCCTCCAGCCGCGCTCCAGCAGGTGGTGCCAGCCCTCCTTCATCTCAGACGCGGTCCGCAGCCGTCGTGCGCACAACCTCGTCGATCGTCGTCACGCCCAGGCGCACCTTCTGAAGCCCGGCCATGCGGAGCGACCAGATGCCGCTTCGAATCATCTCCGTCTTCAGCTCTGCAGAAGTGCAGCCCTGGATGACCAACTCCTTGAGCTTGTCCGTGAAGGGCATGACCTCGTAGAGCGCCACGCGGCCGCGGTAGCCGGTGTTGTTGCAGTTCGCGCAGCCTGCGCCCTTCATGATCTTCAGCTGGCGGAGCTCCTTCGGGTCGAAGCCTGCGGAGAGCATGATCTCGTCTTCGACGCGGATCTCCTGCTTGCACTGCTCGCAGATCTTTCGCGCGAGACGCTGCGCGACGATCAGGTTGACGGAGGCGGTGACGAGGAAGGGCTCGACGCCCATGTTGAGCAAGCGCGAGACGGTGCCGGGCGCGTCATTCGTGTGCAGCGTCGAGAGCACCAAGTGGCCTGTGAGCGCGGCTTTGACGGCGATCTCAGCGGTCTCGAAATCGCGGATCTCTCCGACCATGATGATGTCGGGGTCTTGGCGGAGGAAGGCGCGCAGGGCGGCAGCGAAGTTGAGGCCGATGTCCTCATGCATCTGGCACTGGTTGATGCCCATGAGGTTGTACTCAACCGGGTCTTCGGCCGTGCTGATGTTCGTGTCGGGCTGGTTGAGCTCCGAGAGCGCGGAGTAGAGCGTCGTCGTCTTGCCCGAACCTGTCGGGCCTGTGACGAGCACCATGCCGTAGGGCTGGCTGATGGCCCATTTGAAATCGTCGAGGGGCTTCTGGTCGAAGCCGAGCTTGGTCATGTCGAGCTGGAGGTTCGACTTGTCCAAGAGACGCATGACGATCTTCTCGCCCCAGAGCGTGGGCAAGGTCGAGACGCGGAAGTCCATCTCGCGTCCCTTCCCGAGCTTGAGCTTGATGCGTCCGTCCTGCGGCAAGCGACGCTCGGCGATGTCGAGCGAGCTCATGATCTTGAGACGCGAGGAGATGGCGGCCTTCAGCTTGAGCGGAGGCGTCATCTCTTCGACGAGGACACCGTCGATGCGGTAGCGAACGCGGAGCTTCTTCTCGTAGGGCTCGATGTGAATGTCGGACGCGCGCTTCTTGATCGCGTTGAGCAGAATCGCGTTGCAGAGGCGGATGACGGGCGCGTCCTCGGAGGCGCGCTCAAGGTCGCCGAGGTTCAGATCCTCGTCCTCGCCGGCGAAGTCGATCTCGCCTTCCTCGAAGCCCTCCATGATCGTGTCGTACGAGATCTCGGGCTGGACTTGCTCAGCCTGCTGCTTCTCGAGCGAGCGGAGAATCTGCGCCTCCGAGGCGACGACCGGCTCGACGTTGTAGCCAGTGAGGAACTTGATGTCGTCGATCGCGTGAAGGTTCGACGGGTCCGCCATCGCGACGATGATCGTGTTTCCGCTGCGCGAGACCGGGAGCACCTTGTGCTTCTCGCAGACCTCGCGGGAGATCAGCTTTTTGACGTCATCGTCGATCGTGTAGTCGTCGAGGTTGATCGACTGCACGCGGTATTGCTGGCTGAGGAACTCGGTGATCTCTTGATCCGATACGAATCCAAGGCGTGCGAGTTGATAGCCGAGCGAGGTGTTGCCTTTGCGGGATTCCTCCTGCGCGGTGCGCAGTTGCTGAAGGCTGATGAGTTTCTCTCGAACCAGGAGCTCGCCGATGCGGTTTCCCATTCTTCTCTCCGAACGTTATTTCCCAAAAGGGAAACCAGGTATTGCTGTCGAGTGGCATGCTCAAGTGCAGCCGCGCGAAGGTGTCGAATCGTCGTCAAATTGAGGCGCGCGCGTCAATCATCCTCTCTCTTTCACCACACGATTGCTGCCATGAGCTTCTTTCGAACGATCTTCGACTCCACCCTGAGGAAAGCCCGTTCGCTGGAAGCCGCTGGTGATCATCGCGGCGCGGCCAAGCTCTATGCAGAGCGGGGCGACCTCGCCGATGCGGGACGTTGTCTCGCGCACGTGGGCGACAAGGCTACGACCCTGGAGACGCGTCTTGATGCTTGGCAGGACGCGCTGACGTTCTATCCGGCCCTCGCGGTCGATGAGCGCAACGCCGTCGAGGCGAAGATCGGCCGCGCGATCCTGGAGCGAGCGAAGTCCGCTGGGGTGGTGAGCGACGAAGAGCGGCGACGCCTTCAAGGTGCCGCAGAACGCTTGGAGCGCGCGTCCAAATTCTCCGAGGCCGCCGACGCGTTCGAGCTGCTTGGTCAGCAAGCGGATGCGGCCCGTTGCCTTGAGTTGGGCGGCGAGGTGGACCGCCTCGAGACGCTTCTTTCCGCATCCAATGCAGCCGATGCACGCACCTCACGCTTGCGGCGCTGGCTCTCGGAACATGAGCTGGCGCTGGCATTGGGTGATCGAATTGCGGCGAGGCAGGCGCTTCGATCCGCGCTTGGCGAAGACAGGCACGACACCGATGTCTTGGCGCTGTTACGGCGTCTCGAAGAGCGATGGGTGAAGGACGCGGTGACGCTCTCGATCGACGGCAAGCGGGTCGCGTTTGTGATGAAGCTTCCGGTGACGTTGGGACGCAGCGAGGCGGATATCTCCGTGCGCGGCGCGTCGGTCTCGCGGCGCCATGCGGAGGTCGTGCGTCGCGGGGATAATTTCGCGCTGCTGGATGCCGGGAGCCGAAACGGGACACTCGTCGCGGGCATGCCGATCGCGGGCGAGATGCGCATCGACGGCGACATCGAGGTGGGGCTCGGTGAGGACGTTGGTCTAGCGATTCGACCTGATAGAAATATGTGCGAAATCGAGGTCGTGAAGGGGCTGGATCGCGGTGTTCGGTTCGTGCTGGGCGAGGGCGCGTTGGCCGTTCCGGGTGTGGGTGGTTTCATCGAGCGCGTAGAGGACGCGATGGCTTTCACGCCGCTTGAAGCGGTCGAGCTCCAGTCGGCGTTTGGCACCGGCACAAGGCGCGTGAACGGGCGCATCACCCTGCTGCGCGGCGATGTGATTCTCAGCGGTGGTACGCGTGTTGAGGTGCCGCTGTGAGCTTCTGGAGTCGACTCTTTGGAGGGCATGCGATCGACCCGGCGCGCATTCCTGCGCTTCACGCGGAGTACGCAGCACGAAGGCCCTTCCTCACGCCGAGTCTTCCCAAGGACGCCCCCATGCGCGCGTCGTCCTCGGACGGCGTGAAGTTGCTCGCTGCGCTCTCTTCGGGGCAGTTCGATGAGCGGAAGGCGATTGAGGCGTTTGAAGACCTCCGCGTGAAAGAGGGCGACGGCATCGCGCTCGATTTGATTCTGCGTGTGCTGCCGCAAGCGAAGGCCCCCGCGCTGCGGCTTCGCGTGGCGACTGCATTCGATGCGCGCGGTCAGGATGAATCGGTGCGCGCGGTACTCGCGCCCTTCGACGATGCGCTTCGCGATGCAGTCGAGGCGGTCGGCGCATGGAGCCTGATGGGCGAGGTCGCAGAGCGTGCGGGTGATGCGTCGCTTGCGATGAAGTACTACGAGCGCGCGTTTGCGCGTGACGTGAACCTTGTGGCGATCCGTGATCGACTCTTTCGACTGCGCGCCGGCCTGACGGACCCCCGCAAGCAGGATGCTGGCGCGACCATGATGTCGGATGGCGCACTCACGCGGGGCCGGTATCGCGTGTTGCGAGAGCTCGGTCGGGGTGGCGCAGGCACCGTCTTTCTCGCGGACGATGTGCAGCTTGGTCGCCCTGTAGCGCTCAAGGTTTATCACAAGCGCGGCGCCCAAGACCGCGAGCGCCTGGTGCATGAGGCGCGCATGCCCGCATCGCTCGAACACCCTGGAATCGTGCGGATTCTCGATGTCGACGAAGCTCTGTTTGCGATCGCGATGGAGGCCGTGCAGGGCTCACTGAAGGACGCTGCGCGCAGCGTGCCGCATGGCCAAGCGCCGGTGCTGCAGTGGTGCATCAGCATCACGGAGACCGTGATGTGGCTTCACGCGCAGGGCATCGTGCACCGCGACCTCAAGCCCTCGAACTTCCTCGCGCGAGATGCACGCGTGGTGCTGACCGACTTCGGTTTGGCGGCGAAGATCGGAACGAGCGAGGCGCGCACGCGGGGAGAGGGAACGCCCGGCTACATGCCCGCGGAGCAACGACGTGGTGAGCCTGCGCAGCCCGCAATGGATGTGTTCGCACTCGGCGTTTCGTTCGAAGAGATGGCGACGTGGTGTGCTGCGCCGCAGGCGTTCTTGACGCTCGCGCAGCGCATGCGTTCGGACGACGCCACACAGCGCCCTGCGCTCGCGGAAGTGGTTCGCACGCTCGCGGCCATGTCTGCACCCGAGATGCGATGAGCGCGGGCTTGTCTGCTCCTCGCGAAAGCCGTGTCGACATGCTCGACGCGGTGCGCCTGCTTGCTGCGTTTCAAATGATTCAAGGGCACACGATCGATGCGCTGCTCTCGGATTCACTGCGCAACGGCGCCTTCTTTCACGCGTGGACGTGGATTCGCGGGCTCACGGCACCCATCTTTCTGATCGCGGCAGGCGTCTCCTTTTCACTCGCGGCGTCGCTCTCGGAGGAACCGAAATTTTTCGCGCGACGAACAGGCCGCGCACGGCGTCGTCGGATGCTGCGCTCGCTCGCGCTCATCGTGACCGGCACGTTGATGCACATCGGAGACGACCCACTGCGTATCGATGTGCTCCAGTGCGTGGGCCTCTCGCTGTTGATGCTCGACCTCTTCGTGGGCATCACGCCAGGCACGCGCTCGGTGTTCTCTTTCGCGCTGCTCTGCGCGGTGCTCTTCTCCTACGATTTGCCGCCGATGGCCGTGTCGGAGGACGACGTTTGGATGCGCATCCCGCTGGCGTTTGTAGGACACGAGACGGGCTCGCTCTTTCCGCTCTTTCCCTGGGCCGCGTACGTCTTCGGTGGGGTCGCCGTCGCGCAGGTGATCC
>JBILQT010000379.1:0-6180 GCA_044373065.1 Sandaracinaceae bacterium | reverse complement strand
ACGATGTGCACGGTGCAGCCCGAGATGCGCACCCCTTTGGCCAGCGCATCGCGTGCGCCGTGCGCGCCGGGGAAGGAGGGCAGGAGCGCGGGATGCACGTTCAAGATGCGGTGCGGAAAGCGCGCGATCATCGCCTCGCCGACGATGCGCATGAAGCCCGCGAGTACGACCAACTCTGCGCCCAGCATGCCGACCTGATGCGCGAGCGCGGCATCCCAATCCGCACGCGAGGCAAAGGATTTGGGCGACACAGAGGCGGTCGGGATCTCTCGCTCCCGCGCGAAGAGAAGCGCCTCGGCATCCTTGCGATCGGAGACCACGCCGCTGATGCGCGCAGCACAGCGTCCCTCGTCGATGGCCTTCTGGATGGCCCGCAAGTTCGAACCGCGACCGGAGGCGAGCACGACGATGTTCATGCGCGCGTTGATAGCAGGCCTCGGCCTCGAAGCGTCACATCGGAATCGGCGGCTCGTGCTCCACGCCGAGCACGATCGCGCGCACCTCCGAGAGCACAAAGATGGACCCGCAGGCGACGACCAAGCCGTCTTCACCAGCCTCCAACCTCGCGAGCGCGAGGCCCTCTTCGATGCTCGCTGCAGCCTGCCCGGCATGCACCTCGAGGAAGCGCTCCGGGCGCTCCGCACGCTTCATCTCCGGCGCCACAAAGACGAACGCATCGACGACCTGCGCGAGCGTCTGAAGCATCGCGCGCCAGTCTTTGTCGGCCATCGCGCCAAAGAGCAGCACGCGCTTCTCGGGCGCCCGCGTGCGCAGAAACGCAACGAGCCCCTCGGCCCCATTCGGGTTGTGTGCGGCGTCGAGAAGCACGCTCGGCGTGCCCTTGAGCAGCTCCAGGCGCCCCGGCCAGACAACGTTCGCCACGCCCGCGCGAATCGCCTCGTCCTCGTAGCCAAGCAGCATCGCGGCACCGACCGCGAGGCCGACATTCGTGCGCTGAAAGGGCCCGAGCAAGGAGGGCGCGAGGTTCTCGATCGTGCGCGAAGCCCGCGTCACCTGCGTCGCGTCGCGGGCGATCACATCGAGGCCCAGCACCTCCACGCGCGCACCAAGTCGCGCGGCGGTCTGCGCGATGACGGGCGTCGCCGCTTCTTCCGGAGGCCCACTCCAGCCCTCATCGGCCGCGTGAATCACGGGCACATGCGCCTTGAGGATGCCCGCCTTCTCGCCCGCAATCTGCCCGCGTGAGTCACCGAGGTAGCTCTGGTGATCGACATCGATGCGCGTGATCACCGTGAGCGCCGGATGCGCAATCACATTGGTCGCATCGAGCCTTCCACCGAGGCCCACCTCGAGCACCACGAGGTCCAAGTCGCGCTCCGCGAACGCCTCGAAGGCGAGCAGCGTCGTCACCTCGAAGAAGGTCAGCTCCGGTGCGCCGGGCTCCTCCAACATCGCGCGAATCGCCTGCACGCGCGTGACGACTTCCTCCTTCGAGAGCGGCACGCCATCGATCTGAATGCGCTCGCGAAACGAGTGCAGATGCGGCGAGGTGTAGAGCCCAACGTGCTGACCCGAGGCGCGGGCAATCGCAGCGATCATCGCGCTCGTCGAGCCCTTGCCGTTGGTGCCCGCCACGTGAACGACGCGCAGCTTGCGCTCGGGGTGACCGCGCCTGGCACAGGCCTGCCGCATGCGATCCAACTCAAGACGAATGCCGCGTGGCTGAAGCGCGTAGAGCCAGGCGAGCGAGGCTTCGTAAGACTGCATAGACGCGGCAGGTTTATGCGTGCGGGCGCTTGAGCGCGACCAGGCGCTGCTCTTCTTTGATGCCCTTGAGGCGCGCCTCAAAGAGCGTGCGCTCGGTGCCCTCGATGACGCGCGCGACAGCCGGGTCGCCCATCGCAGCCTCGGTAATCACCACCTCGCTCGGCCCCGCCTGCGCTTGAAGACGCGCCGCGACGTTCACCGTCGTGCCGAAGTAGTCGAGCCTGTCATTCGCACGCACACAAAGACACGGGCCCAGGTGCGCGCCGATCTTCACCGTGAGGTTGAGCTCACCCATCGCCGCATCGTGCACCTCGACCATCTCAAGCCCTGCCTCGACGGCCGCAGAGAGGCTCGGAAAGCTCGCCATCACGGCGTCGCCCATCGTCTTCACCACGCCGCCACCGTGCTTGCCGACGACCTCTTCCATCAGGCGGAAGTGCTTCTCCACGATGGCAAACGCCTTCGCATCACCGACACGCTCATAGAGCGCCGTGGAGCCCGTGAGGTCGCTGAAGAGGAGCGCAATCTGTCCGACGCGAAGCTCCACACCGGAGGCCGGCGCCTCTGTCGCGAAGAGCGTGGAGAACTCGGGCATCGAGGTGATGACCGTCCCGAGCACCGCATCCGAGGACCACGAGGTGCGCTCCATCAAGATAGCGACCTCATCCTCGGTGTCGTTGACCAGCGTGACGCGCGTCGGCTTGCCCGCCTCCGCGACGCCCTCGATCTGCACCTCAAGCGTGCTGCCCACGCGAATCTGAATCCGTGCCGGCGCCTCATGGAGCGCACGCTCCTCCGAGAGCTTGGTCCAGAGCGTGCGGATGAGAATCTCGCCCAGCGGCACATCGATGTCGTGCTCGCTCTGGCTCTTGGCCGCGGTGCGAAGCTGCGAGAAGACATGCGGAAGGAAGGCCGGGCTGGAGGCGCAATAAAGCTTGGGCTCGACGACACGAATCGCGCGGTTGACGGGGAAGACAGCCTCGACATGCCGCGCGAAGTCGATCGCGTAGTCGATCTCGCAGGCCCCGCAGTGCTGCTTGCCCTTGAGGTCACCGAGATGCGCCGCGACATTCGCGCCGACGCGACAGGTTGGGCAGTTCACCTGCCAGCTGAGGTCGGTGACGCCGCACTCGGTCGCATAGAGAAAGGTGCGCAACACCTCTTGCTTGGGGAGGCCCCAGAGCTTGGCGAGCTCGAAGGGTTTCATCGTGCCGAGATCGTCATCGGCGCGCGTCCGCACGTGATCGACCAGGCGCTTCATCACGTCGCTGTTGGCCCGTGAGGAGAGCTGCTTGAGGCGCGTCTCCATCGCGACTTCATCGACCAGGCTGCGCGGCCCCGAGGCGAGCTTCGAGTAGCTGCGGAGAAGAATGCGCTGGGCCTGTATGACCGCGGGCTCGGTCTTGTTGGGGACGAGCGCGCCCGCCTTGGAGGACTGCCCGATGAGATCGGTGATGCCCTCGAAGTAGGCCTGCAGGCCACTCCGGAACTTCACCTTCTGGAGCATGCCGACGGCCCAATTCGTCGTGACCCAGGCCGTCGCTTTGGCGTGTGTCCCGCCCGGCACATCCTCGAGCGTGACCTTGAATCCGCCGCCTTCCACAGGGCCTGAACGAAAACGTCGCTCGCCCTCGACGTGCCGGCCTTCGATCCAGCGGTAGGGCGGCTCGACCCACTCAAGCGGAATGCCCAGCTCTTTGGCGCGTGCCAGGCGGAGGTTCTTTCCGCCCTCGTTCACCCACTCGTAGGTCGGCACCGCAAGCCCAGCTGCACGGTCCCAGCGATTCGTGTCGGCGACGATGGCCCAGACCAGGGGGCGTGCCGCTTCGAACGTCCGCTCAAGCGTAACCTCATAGAGCGCAGCCATAGGCGGCGGATGCTAACAGACCTCCTCGACGCCCCGCATCGGCGACTTCGGATCGTCACACGCATCGCGACAAGCAACGGATGACGCGTTGCCGCTGCCAAACCTGCATGTTACTTGCGGCCCCCGCATGGAAACCCTCCTCGCCCGTCGGCGAAACGACCTCCCTTCTGGCACCCATCTCCGATTGAGCTTGGTGCTTGCGCTTGGTGGCTTTTTCGCCCTGCTGAGTGGAACGAACGTCGCGAATGCGCAGACGACCCCGACCGAAGAGGAGGAAGAGGCGCTGACGGAAGAGGAGCTCGCCGCCGAGGAGAGCGAGGAGACGCCGCAGCTGCGTGCGCCTGAGCTGACGACGTACGCGCCCACAAGCACGGCCGCCGAGGAAGAGGCCACCGCCGACGCTGAGGAAGCGGAAGAAGAGAGCGCCCCAGCGCCCACGCCCGCCGAGGAGCAGCTTCCGGACCCAGAGCGTACCGAGGATCGCCTGGATGGCGCGGGCACCGACCCAACGGTCGCCCCTTGGACGACGCCACAGACCGTCTTTGAGATGCATGGCTACATGCGCATGCGCGGCGAGTTCCAAGACCAGTTCTTCCTCGGCCGGGGCCGTGACCTGGACCTCCTCGGCGACAACGACGTCTTCTCGCGCTGGCAGCCCCTCGATGACGGAGCGCGTCCCGACGGCGGATGCACGGGCGGCCGCGAGGTCAGCCCCAACCCCTCCACGGGCTACAGCAGCTGCGATCAGAATGCGCTCGCCTACGCGAACATGCGCCTGCGCGTCGAGCCGACGATTCATCTCTCCGATGACGTCCGCGTGCACATGCAGCTCGACCTGCTCGACAACATCGTGATGGGCTCGACGCCCGCCGGCTTCAGCGTCGACAACAGCTGGACGCGCCAATACAGCAGCTACGTCCCCTACACCGCACTCTCCGGCACGCAGGACCCGCCGAGCGCAGGCCGCAACTCGCTCACGGACAGCATCGTCGTGCGTCGCGCCTGGGCTGAAGTGCGCAACCGAGGGCTTGGCGAGCTTCGCTTCGGTCGCATGGGCGCCCACTGGGGTCTCGGCATCTTGTTCAACGATGGCCGCGGCATCGATCAGGACTACCAGACCGACGTCGACCGCGTGATGGGCATCACGCGCATCCTCGGCCTCTACCTCTTCGGCGCCTGGGATTTCGCATCCGAGGGCCTGATGTACGTCGACCCGTCGAACTACAACTCGCAGACGCCCGGCTTCGATCGCGTGCGCCTCGATGACGTCGACCAGATGGTCTTCGGCGTCGCACGCCGCAGCTCGCCAGAGGAGCAACAGCAGGCCCTTGAGCGCCACGACTTCGTGCTCAACGCCGGCCTTCTCTTCATGTACCGCACGCAGAACCTCACCTCCGAGGGCGTCTCCGACCCCTTCGCGAGCCGCAACGGCATCTCCGCCTCGCCGACGTTCTTCCGCCGCGGCTTCGAGACGTACACCCCCGACGTCTGGGTGCAGTTCCTCTACGAAGACCTCCGCCTTGAGCTCGAAGGCACGATGGTCATCGGCCAGATCGACAACCTCTCGTTCGACCCGACCACGCGCAACACGTTCGTCTCGGGTGCGCAGGCCCGTCAGAACGTCCTGCAGTTCGGCTTGGCCTTCGAGGCCGAGTACCATCTGCTCAACGACCAACTCGGCATCTACTTCAACTTCGGTCTCGCGACCGGTGATGCAGACCAAGAGGGCCTCTCGCTTCGCGGCGGCTCGATCCAGCAGCAGAACCGCCCAGGTGGCCCGGATCGCAACCTCACAGCGTTCTACTTCCACCCCGGCTACCGCCAGGATTTGATCCTCTACCGAAACATCCTCGGTCAGGTGAACGGCTCCTACTACTTCCGCCCAGGCCTCTCCTACGACTTCATCCGCAACAGCTTCGGTCAGCTTCTTGGCGCACGCGCCGATGTGGTGTGGAGCCGCGCAACCGAGCCGGTTCAGACCTGGGGCAACTCGGCTGACCTCGGCGTGGAGATCGACGTGGCGGCCTACTACCGCAGCGAGGACGGCCCCGACCTTCTCGACGGCTTCACCATCTCGCTCCAGTACGGAATCCTCTTCCCCTTCCAGGGCCTCGGCTATCCCCCGAACGATACGCGCACGGGCGCAAACCAGAACGCGCAGACGCTCCGCCTTAACCTCGGCGTGACCTACTGAGCGATTCTGTCCCGCACCCTGCGGGTTCTGTACTCCACCACCTTCGAGGCTGACACGTCACCGATGCCGACCGACTCCCGCTCACCTGTTCGTTTCATCCCGCTGGGCGGGCTCGGCGAAATCGGCATGAACTGCATGGCCATCGAATGCGAAGGCCGCATCGTCGTGCTCGATTGCGGTGTTCTCTTCGACCAGCGCGGCCTCGGCGTCGACGTGATTCACGCCGATTGGGAGTGGCTCCTCGACCGCGCGGATGATGTCGATGCGCTCATCCTCACGCACGGTCACGAGGATCACATCGGCGCGGTCAGCTACTTCCTGCGCGACTTCGACGTGCCCGTCTACGGCCCGGCCTACGCACTCGCGCTGGTGAAGAATCGCGTCTCCGAGC
>JBILQT010000084.1:0-26367 GCA_044373065.1 Sandaracinaceae bacterium | reverse complement strand
TTGTTTGGTTGGTGGGTGTCCTCGCCGGACGGGCGCAAAGGGCCGTGGGCGGACGGCCCTCTGCACTCCCGCCGCTTTCGCAACAATCGGTAGTTCTGCGCTGGCGCGCGACATCGCCCTTGTCCGGTCCTCACCAAATCGAGCCGACTCTTGGCTTCGCGCTGCAAGGAACTCCTCCGCTCCGGCTTCGATCTGCAGAGGTTCTATTTGCCGACCGGAGGTTTGCGCGTGGAGTCGACTTTGCGGCTGCTGACGCTTCTCTTGTTGATGCGATTGCGTGCTTGCTGCGTCTGGTCTCGGCGATCGGTTTCGTCTCGGTTGGGTCGCGTCGCTGTCGCTGTCGCTGGACCGGTCGCTGTCGCTGTCGCTGAATCCGTCGCCGTCGCTGCCTCCGCATCGGTCGCCGTC
Source organism: Sandaracinaceae bacterium (assembly GCA_044373065.1). GTDB lineage: Bacteria > Myxococcota_A > Polyangia > Polyangiales > Sandaracinaceae > JAFLCL01. The sequence goes on along the minus strand of JBILQT010000084.1, from coordinate 25,959 downwards.
GCTGCCTCAGCCACACCCCCGTCATTTCCCCCTTGCCCCGCCCCCTCCCTTCGTCTTCCAATCCCCCGCATGGCAAACAAAAAGGCTCCTGGGAAGAGTTCGAAAGTTGCGACCAAGAAGGTTGCGGCCAAGCCTGTGAAGACGAAGGCGAAGGCGGCTCCCAAATCAACGTCTTCTGCGCTGCGTGAGAGCGAGCGCTTGGAGGTGGAGACGGTGTCGCAGTACGCGCCGATCACGGAGGCGCAGGCGGCGGCGTACGCGTCGCAGCTCAGTGTTGCGGATGCCGAGAAGCGTGGGCACGGGACCAAGGCGAAGGACACGCTGCGTGAGGTGCGTGGCTGGATCTCGATCATCCATCGTGTGCTCGGGAGCGGGGCAAACGTGCGCTACACGCCTGCGCGCTTTGTGTTCTTCCTGATGTCGATCGATGCGCTCGCGCGTGGGCTCGATGCCTCGGCCAAGGGCGGTGCGGGCAAGGTGCTGAGCCTGGCCGAGGCGCGTGCGCGTGCGGCGCGCAATGGCCTGCTTGAGGCGCTCGAGGAGCTTGTGCTCGGCAATGAGGAAGCGAGCGCGGAGCTCGCCGAGAAGCGTGGCTCTGCAGACCACGCCGACGACGTGCTCGCATCCGTGCGCGGCCTCCTCGCACTCGCCGAGGCGTGGCTCGCGAAGAGCGATGATCGGAGCATCGCGCTGGTCGAGTCGGCGTGCCTGACGGCCGTCGATGTCGATACCGCGCAGGAGGCCGCCGACGCGCTCGGTGCGTCGCTCTTGGGCAAGACGGTGACGGGCGCGGAGCGCAAGACAGACTCGGCCGAGGTGAATCGTCTCGAGGGCCGCGTGACGTTTGAGATGGCCGTCGCGATGCGCGCGTTCAACGCGGCGGCGGCGCGTGGTGTGGGCGAGAAGCTGGTGCCGGGGCCTGCGACGCGGCACCTCTTCGTGCGCCCCTCCAAGCAGCCAACCAGCACGCCGACCTGACGCGTTCACGACCGCCACAAAGAAGAGCCCGACGGATCAGTCTGTCGGGCTCTTCGCTTTTGTCCTTTGCATCACGCCCGGACTCCTTTGCATCACGCCCGGACTCCTTTGCATCACGCCCGGACTCCTTTGCATCACGCCCGGACTCCTTTGCATCACGCCCGGACTCCTTTGCATCACGCCCGGACTCCTTTGCATCACGCCCGCGCTCCTTTGCATCACGCCCGGGCTCCTTTGCATCACGCCCGGACTCCTTTGCATCACGAAGGAAGATGCGAGGCGTTGTCCGCGAGCCTACCGCTCGCCCCAGAAGCCCTTGTGCTTGATCACCTTGAGGTCACCAGCGGGCCGGACCTGACACGCGAGGCGCAGGCCGCTCTGCCTTGTGTGCGGTGGGAAGCCGAGGCGCCATGCCTCGATGGTGCCGGGCGTCTTCGGTTCCACCTCGCCCTCGATCTGCACCGCGCATGTTCCACAGGTGCCGAAGCCCTGGCAGCTCGCGAAGCGGCTCGCGTTGTGCGGCGCGTGGCCCGCCTTGATCAGCGCATCGCGCAGCGACTCCCCGGCATGGAGCTCGACCACGCAGGACGCGCCGTCAGCGTCTCGATACTCGGCCTTCACCCGCGGACCCAGAGGTTGAGCCGGTCGCGTGGGCCGGTGTCATAGACCCACCGGTTCAGCGAGTCGGGTGAGTCGCCCAGCCGCGTGGGGTTCGGGCCCCAGTGCAGGTTGTCTCCCCTTGCGCCACAGGTCTGGAAGATGAGCCGGTCGAGCGACTCGGGCGCGGTGTTGCGGCAGGTGCTTCTCATCCGGTCGGCGTCGCCGCGCCAGCGGACCGTGCCAGCCTCCCCCAAGTCGACCGAGGCGTGGAGGGAGAGGTAGCCCCGGAACTGGCCTAGCACGTAGGCATCATTGCTTTGGACCGAGGCGATCACGTTGCTGCCCGGCGAGGAGTCGATCCGAACCTCACGCGCGTCCGGCAGCACGGCCACGACCTCGGGCGCGAAGATGGTGTGCGACTGTCGCGTGACGGGGCCCATCATCGACCGAACCAAGCTGACACGGCCTGTCGTCTCGTGGTTCGCGCTTGCGATCAGCATCCAGCCGCCCAGCTCGTTCTCTTCGACGAGCGCCTGAAAGGTGCGGCCGCCCATCGCGAAGCTGTAGGTGCCGCTGGCGACGTCCAGCAACTGCGCGAGCGTCGTGAAGGGACACGTAGCGCTGCCGGTCGCGCCATCGGGGCAGGGCCCCGCATCGGAGCCAGCGTCAGGTTCGCGCCAAGCATCGATGGCCACGAAGGCATCGGGACGCGCACTGTCTGCCTCGCTCCAGGCATCGACCTCCAGCGCGGTGTCGAGCGCGCGGCGCGCGTCCACGGGCGCGTCCTCGTCGGCCGCAACCGGAGGGCTGAGCTCACGGCGATCGATCAGGCACCCCGCGAGCGCGAGGCAAAGGGTGAGCACCGTCCCGGAGAACACCTTGCGCATCACGCACACCTCGCGTCGTTTGGAGTGGCCAAGAGACCAGCATACCGAGGGCAGCAGGGGATGTCGTCGGCCACAGGCATGGACGCGATCCGTGAGGGCACGCGCGAGACACCGTGTCCGTGGCCGCGCGCAACACGGTAGATTCTCCGCATGCCGCAACCTACGTCGGTCCCTCTCGCGCCCTCCGTCTCCGCAACGAGCTGGCCCCTTCGCGAGAGTCGCGTCGATCACGTCTGCGTCTTTCGCGAGGGCGCCGAGGTCACACGCGTGGTGGCGCTGGAGGCGGGCGACACGCGCGTGGTTGTGCGCGGGCTGCCTCTCGATGTGCGCGCGCATGAGGTGCGCCTCGAGGTCGATGCCGGCAGCGTGCGCGCCTTCCACCTCGAGGCCGAGGAGCACAACAAGACAGCGCCGCACTTCGCCGCGCAAGCAGAGCTCGATGCCGCACACGAGAGGCTGCGGGCGATTGAGCTCGCGGTGGAAGATGCGCAGTCGCTGCAAGCGCGCATCGGTGCGCTCGGGATTCCAGAGCGCCCAGCGCCCGTGCAGGGGAGCCCGCCGCGGCCTGCGCCCGACCTCGCACGGCTTGAGCTCTTTGATCTGCGCGCAGACCTCTACACGAAGGCGCGCAAGGACATCCAAGCGCTGCAGCGCGAGCGCGAGACGCTCACGCGTCGTGTGCAGACGCTGAACGCGGCGAAGCATGCGGAGGGGCATCCGCAGGGTGAGGTGACGCAGCGCCTCTATGTCGAGCTGGATGCGTCTACCGCCACGACGCTGCGCCTCGTCTACCGCGTGCGTCCTGCGAAGTGGGCACCGACGTATCGCTTCTTCTACGAGCGCAAGAGCGCACGCGGCGTGCTCGTGATGCGGGCGCTTGTCGCGCAGCGGACAGGCGAGGATTGGACGTCCGCACGCATCTCCGTCTCGACGGCCATGCCCGCGCAGTGGGCCGAGCTGCCCGAGCTTGCGAGCCTGCGTGTGGGGCGTGCGCAGCCGCCCGTGAAGGCCTCCGGCTTTCGCACCCTGCCCGCCGATTCGAACGCGCTCTTTGCCGACTACGACCGCGCGCTGCCTGCGATGCGTGATGAGCCACTGTCGAGTGACTACGCTTCGGTGTCGATCCCCATGCCGCGCGCGATCACGCTTGCCGCGCCGATGCCTCCGGGCGCGCCGATGCCTCCGGGGGCCATGCCGATCACGGCGATGCCCGTCGGTGCACCGATGCCGCAAGCACCTCCGCCAGCATCCCGAGGCGGCGTGCTCGGCGGTCTCTTCGGCGGTGGCGGTGCGGCTCCTGCTGCGCCTCTGGCGAGCATGAGTGCAGGCCCTCCGATGGCGAAGATGGCCCCGCCTGCCGCAGCGGCACCAGCGCGGATGCGCGCCTCGAAGATGGAGGACGCGGAGGTGATGATGGAGTCGGCCGCGAGCTACGGCGATGAGGGCGGCGCGATGCCGGAGGAGGCCCCCGCAAGTGGCCGTGTGAGACGGCCCAACCTCGACTTCATGCACCTGCGTCTGGATGCTCCAAACGGGGCACGGCGCGGTCGACTTCAGCATGAGCGCACCTTCGGTGAAGGCTCGGCAGAGAGCGAACACGAGACGCTGCTCGACATTCGATTGGGCCGCTTTCTCCATCGTCTCGCGCCCCCTCCGGGCCTCAGCTTCCCTGAGGACGCCTACGGCTTTGATTTTCAATATGACGCCATCGATCGCACCGATGTGCCGCGCGACGGAACCTTCCACGCCATCGCCGTCGCGGAGGGAAGCGCAAGCGCGCAGCTCATTCACGTCGCGGTGCCGCGCGAGGATGTGAATGTCTACCGAACCTTCACGCTCAGCTGCCCGCTTGAGGGCGCCGTGCTGCGCGGGCCCGTCGACATCTTCTTCGATGGCGTGCTTGCGCTGACGAGCGCGCTGAGCCCCACCCCACCGCAAGGGACGCTGCGCATCGGCGCGGGCATCGACGAGCAAGTGCGCGTCGCGCGCAACGTTCGCTACAGCGAGGAGACCTCGGGCCTGATGGGCGGCTGGACGCACCTGCAGCACGCGATCGAGATCGAGCTGCGCAACAACAGCGCAGTGCCCGTCACCCTTGAGCTGCGTGAGCGCGTGCCCGTGACGTCGAAGGGCGAGAAGGAGATCGAGCTGCGCTATGGCGCATCGACCGTCGGCTGGACGGACCTTGAGCAAGCGCATGAGCCCGAGGGTGCCGCGGTGCTTGAGGGCGGGCGCAAAGCCCGCATCGACCTCGCACCGAGTGCCGTGGAAACCGTTCGCTACGACTACGCCATCCGCATCGCGACCGCGAATGAGCTCGTCGGTGGAAACAGGAGAGATTGATGTCGACGTCCATCGCAGAAGCGCTCCCGGTTGTGGAAGTCACGGTCCTTGAGGACCGCGCGCGTGTGAGGCGCCGTGGTGTGGTGCAGGTCGCAGCTGGTGCCTTGCAGCTCAGCTTCGAGGGCATCGCGCCGCTCGTCGTCGACCGCACGCTGACGGGCTCGTTCCGCCTGTCGGGCGAGGCCTCGTTGCCGATCCACATGATGCGCGTGGCGCGCACGCGTCGCTTTGAGACGAGCGCGCTGCCCGCGGAGATCCAAGAGATCACGACGCGCATCGAGGCACTCAACGCCGAGAAGGCGGAGCTTGAGGCAGGCCTCGGCGAGCTCACCTCGCATCGCAGCTCGCTCGCCGTCATCGGTGAGAGGTCGATCACCGACACGATGCTCGATGCCTCGTTTGGCCTCGGCTCGGTCGAGCTCTGGAAGGAGCGCCTCGCACGCATCGAGACGCGTCGCGCGGCCTATGCCGTCGAGATGGTGCGCATCCGGAGCGCGCTCGTTCCTCTGAACGAAGAGCTCCGCAAGCTCACGCAGCTGCTGCGCGAGAAGCAGACCTCCACGGCGCGCGATGTCGCGACCCTGCACATCGCCTTCACCGCAGCGCAGGCGGGCGAGGTCGTGATCGAGGTCGAGTACGTCGTGGCCAATGCCTGCTGGCGCCCGATGCACCGCGCAGAGCTGAGGGGCGAGGCACTCACCTTCCATACGGATGCCTGCGTCTGGCAGCACACGGGCGAGGTCTGGAACGACGTGCAGCTCGTGCTCTCGACGGAACGCTCCCAAGCCGATGCCTCACCTCCCCTGCTCTCCACCGATGTGCTCGCGGTCCGGCCGCGCCCCAAGCACACGCAGGTCGCCGTGCGTCAGCAGGCGATTGAGTCGACGGGCGAGGGCACGAGCAACGAGGAAGATGGCCTTCCCGGCGTCGACGATGGCGGCATCACGCGCGTCTTCCGCACGGCGGGCAAGGTCTCGATCGCGAACAACGGGCGGCTTCATCGTCATCGCGTGATGAGCTTTGAGACGAAGGCCGAGACCTCGATGCAGTGCACGCCTGAGTTGATTCAAGCCGTGCTGCGTCGCTCGATGCAGCGCAACACCTCGCCGATGCCGATCCTGGCCGGGCCCGTGGAGCTCGTGCGGGAGGGCGCGCTCATGGGTCGTACTGCGACCACCTATGTCGCGCCCGAGGAGAGCTTCGAGCTGAGCTGGGGCCCGCAGAGTGCGCTGCGTGTGCACCGCGAGGAAGAGGTGCGTCCAGGCGACGCGGGCTTCATGTCGACGCAGCGCGTGTCGATCATCGAGCGCACCTTGCGCCTCTCCAACTTGAGCCCCGAGGAGCACGTCTTTGAGCTGCGCGAGCGCATCCTTGTGAGCGAGATCGAGAAGGTGAAGGTCACCGTCGATGCGAAGCAGACGAGCCCTGGCTACAGCGTGGACGGCGACGGAATCGTCACCTTCCGCATGCGCCTGCCGAGCCGCGGCCGCGCGAAGGTGAAGCTCGTCTTCGAGGTGCGTGCCGCCTCGGATGTCTACGGCCTGCCCTACTGATCGCAGTGCGCCCATCGCGTTCGACTCAAGCCGCGCTCCTCGCGCTGGGGATGCTCTCTGTCGCCGCGAGCACCGAGGCGCGTGTGGCTCCACCGCAAGAGCTCGTGCTCGCGCTCGGTGGGGACGTCATCTACGACGCGCCGATCGAGTACGTGGTGCGCACGCGCGGTGACGACCCCAGCCTGCCCGCGAGCTACGCCGACCTCTTCGAGGATATGCGCCCCTTGCTCACGCGCGCCGACCTCGCGATCGCCAACCTCGAGACGCCCGTGGGCCCGCGCCTTCGCTCACGCTCGGAGGAGCACGATGTGCCGACCTTCGCTGCACCCCCGGCGTTTCTCGGAGCGCTCCACGAGGCCGGTGTCGATGTCGTCACCGTGGCGAACAACCACGCGTATGACCAAGGCATCGAGGGCCTTCAGACGACGCTTGAGACGGCGGCATCACTCCATCTCCACGTGGCAGGCGCCATCGCTGCGGGCCCCTCGTATGCGCTTGTGCGCGTGCATGGAAAGCGCGTTGCAGTGGTCTCGCTCACGCAGGGGACGAACTGGCGCGTTGCGCATGACGAGCCCGCAAGCCCGCGCGTGCTGCTCTTCGATCAAGAGACGCTCACCTCCGAGGTGGCAGCGGCGCGCGCGCATGCCGACATCGTCATCGTCGCGCTGCACTTCACCGACACAGGCGATGCCTATCCAACCCAAGGCATGCGGCGCTGGTGTGAGCGCGCAGCGCATGCGGGTGCAGACCTTGTCGTCGGGCACGGCCCGCATGTGCCCTCGCGCATGATGACGTTTGCGCGCGAGGGTCGAAGCATCCCGGCGGTGACCTCCCTTGGAAACATGCTCGCAGGCATGCAGGCCGAGCACGATGCGGAGAGGACCCGTGCGGTGCATGTGCGTGATGCCGTGCTGGCGGAAGTGCATCTGCGCATCGATGCGGGCCACGTCGGAGAGTCCGCGCGCATCACGCCGCATCCCTTTTGGATCGACGATGAGCGCTCGCCTCGCGGCGTGGCCTTCCTCCGCCCGCTCTCGCTTGCACGTCTCTTGAGCCAGAGACCGACGCCCTGCGGTGGATCCTGTCGCGCGCGGCACACAGCCCTGACGCAGCGTGAGCGCATGCTCGCCGGGCTCTTTCAAGCGACGCCCGAGGCGCATCCGGTGCAAGCGAGCGCGCCCATCGCAGTCGCGGCCGCAGAGCCCGTCCCAGCCACAACGCCAACGCCTGCGCGGCCTAGGATGACGCACGTGATGCGCGAGGGTGAGGCGACCGAGTTCGTCTGTGGCAGCGCGCATGAGGTCTCAGTCGATGCGGCTGCACTGCGCACCTGGGTGGAGGCCATGCGCGCTCATCCGCGCGCACAGCTGGAGGTCACAGCCTCGCGCTGTGAGGGTGAGGTTGCCTCGCTTGCAGAGCGTCGCGCACGTCGCGCGGCTGGGCTCATCGCCGTGCTTGGGCCCTCGCGTTCGCGCTTCACCACACGCGTGGGCGAGGTGCGTGATGCACGCGTCACCTTGCGCCTCGTCGAGTAATCAGAAGGCCCAGCGCGCTGTCACCGTCGCACCACGCTCGGTGCGTGTGATCGTGGGCAAGACCGAGACGGAGGGGACCAAGCGCGCGGCGCGCACGTCTTCGCCGTCCGAGTAGAGCGCCCAGCTCAGGGCACCGTGCGAGACAAGGCGCAGGTTGATCGCGAGCGCCATGCTCGTCGACGCGCTCGCATAGCCCTGCTCACTCTCATCGATCGAGGAGAGCACCCAGGCCGCATAGGCCGAGCCCATCGTGCCAATGGCCATCTCCACACTCGCCCAGCTGCGGTTGAACCAGCGTGACTCGGCCGAGGCCGAGAGCTGCGCGGCGAAGAGCGGTGCCGCGATGCCGTAGGCAGGAACACTCTGCTCAACCTCACCCAACGCCACATCGACGTCGAAGGCGCTCGACTCGGCATGCACGGCCTGGCGGGCCTCAAGCGACTCGGTGGTCGACTGCGCGAGGGCGGGTACAGCAAGGAGGCTGAGGGCAAACACAAGGGCGAGCGGGCGGAGCATGCGGGTGAAAATGCAGACGCTGTTCCGAGCGGATCTCCATGCATTTCGAAGTGACTTGAGACGCCTGTGCAGCGAAGTGCAGCGCGTGTGTGCAGCGACGTGCACAGCCGGGCGGGGGCATTCGCAAATGTGAACAAGTAGGCGCATCGGCGAGTGCGCCCTCGAAAGCATGGGACGGTGCACGACCATGCGCGCCATCCATCTCCGTTCCTACGGCGGTCCCGACAAGCTCCAGCTCGTCCACATCCAAGAGCCCCAACCTGCCGCGGGACAGCTCGCGGTGCGCGTCTTTTCCTCCAGCGTGAACCCGATCGACTGGAAGCGCGCGAGCGGTGCGTACCGACTCATCATGCCGGTGCAGTTCCCGTCGATCCCTGGCTACGACATCGCGGGCGAAGTGATGGCACTTGGGAGCGGCGTGACGGGCTTTGCAGTCGGCGATCGCGTGCATGCGCGCATCGCAGAGATGAGCGGCGGCGCATCGGCCGAGGTCGCTGTCGCGGGTGTCGATGTCACAACGAAGATGCCCGAGGGGATGAGCTTCGCGGATGCCGCGGCCTTGCCACTCGCAGGGATGACAGCCCTTCAGGGGCTTCGCGATGGCGGCAAGCTCACCTTCTTCGAGGGCACGAACAAGCGCGTGCTGATCATCGGAGGCTCCGGCGGCGTGGGTCACTTCGCGGTGCAGATTGCACGTGCGATGGGCGCGCACGTGACCTCGGTGAGCAGTGCGAAGAATGCGGAGCTCACGCGCTCCCTCGGTGCACACGAGACCATCGACTACAACGCGAGCGAGCCCTTTGCCGGGCAGGCGCCCTTCGATGTCATCTACGACTGCGTCGCGGGAGAGCCGGGCAAATACAACGCCCACCTCACGCCCCAGGGTCGCTACCTCTCGTGCGTGCCGGGCCCCTCGGTGTTCGCTTACGCCGGGCTCAACTTCCTTCGCAAGAAGCACGTCGGCGCCGTGATGCTCAAGGCCAATGCCGCCGATTTGACGGTGCTCGATGACCTCTTCGCCAAGGGCAAGCTCCGCGTGGTCATCGACGCGCACTTCCCCCTCGAGCGCTTGCGTGACGCCTGGGAGCACTCGATGCGTGGCCGCTCGGTCGGCAAAATCGTGATCGACGTGCGTGCGTAACGATACGGGTCGAGCCCGCGTTCTTTTCTGAACCCGACGCGTTCTTTTTTGAACCCGACGGAACGGTTGCCGCGTTCTCTGGTCAAGAACGACGATGATGGCAGCCATGAGACCAGCAACAGAGACGGAGCCGCGGGTGAACCTCGACTCCGCTCGCATTGCTGCAGAGCGGCAGAGACATACGGCACAGACGACTGCACTGATCGGTGATTTTCGCGCGCGTGTCTTTGGCTACCTGACGCGTTGTGGCGTGCCCATCGCCGATAGAGACGACCTCTTTCAGGAGGTGTTCCTGCGTGTGCACCGCTCGGATGCGGCACAACGAGAGGGCGCACCTGCGCCGTGGATCATGGCGATCACCGTCAATGTGGTGCGCAGCCATTTCCGAAAAGTGAGCGTGCGAAATGTCGTCCTCCTGGAGGCGAGCCCCGATGAAGGTGTGGCCTCAAGCGACACAGGCCCCGAGCGCGCATTGAACGCAAAGCAGACGGCAACCTGGCTGGAGGAGGCCATGTTGAGGCTGCCTCTGGAGCAGCGAGAGGCCCTGATTTTGTGCGCGGTCGATGGCCTCGAAGTGGCCGAGGCCGCCGAGGCGCTCGGCATCCCGATCGACACCGTGAAGACAAGACTTCGCCGCGCGCGTCTGGCGTTGGTCGAAGCCCGCACGCGCTTGAGCACGCTCCAAGCCCGCGAAGGTCGTGGCGGAGAAACTGCCCGCGAAGGTCGAGATGAACGACAGACGGAGGAGTCACCATGAACCTCACCTGCCAACTTGCGCACGAGCGCCTGCTCGAAGGCGTCGTCGATGCGGCACTGAGCGAGCACATCCGCACCTGCGAGGCGTGTCGGTCGTTTGCGTTTGAGCTTGAGTCGATCGACTCGGACCTCGCTGCATTGCCGCGCATCGATGCGCCTGAGTTCCTTGTGGAGCGAACCCTTGCGCGCGTGTCGTCTGATGCGGGTCTGCATCTTGTGCAGGCATCCGCAGCCTCGTTTGCGAGCCCACCCGAGGCCGCTCCGCAGGCACGCGAGACGAGCCCGACTGCGCCCGTGGATAGCGCGCCCCTTGGGCTTGGCGCTCTGCTGCTTGCAGCACTGTCGATGCTGATCGCCGCGGTCGGTGCGCTCGTCTTTCTGCCGCTCACGGTACTCCACTGGGTGCGCGATGTGGTCCTCGGCATCCGTGCACAGGCACCTGCACTTCCGCAGACGACGGCCACGAAGACCGCAACGGCCCCCGCTGCGACAGAGGATGCTGCGTTGTCTGCAGACATCGCGACGCTGCAAAAGAACAAGCACGGTTGGACGCTTCCCATCGTGCTCGCCTCGGGTGTCTGCGCCGCAGGTGGGCTCGTGCTCTACGGAACACAGTCGCAGGTGTACTCGCGCATGTCCGAGGCCAACGCGACGATGGGCAGCATGGGCGGCTTCGAGGAGGCGGAGTACGAACCTGCACCCCAGTACGCATCGCCCGCCGCGAGCGCCCCGACCACACCTTCGGCCCCAGTCGCGACATCCTCCGTCGCGTCCGGTGGTGAGAACGCCAACGGCACAGACCCGATGGCTGCGCTCGCAGCACTGATGGGCGACCAAGCAGGCGGCGGCTTCGGCGGGCTTGGCTTGCGCGGCACGGGACGCGGCGGCGGAGGCACAGGCGAGGGCACGATCGGCCTCGGCAACCGCGGGACGATTGGTCACGGCGCGGAGAGCACCGACGCACCCGCGGATGAACCTGTCGCGCATCGTCGGGCACGTCGTGCGACGACCACGGAGGCCAGCTCAACACGGCGTATTCCGGCGCGCATCAGCAGTCGCAGCAGTGGCCTCGACGACGGCTTGGTCGATGAAGCGCCCGCAGAGAACTTTCGCAGTGGCCGTGAGGACGAGGGACGCTTCGCGGCGCGCGTCGATCGCGCGGAGAGTGCGAATCGATGGGGAGACCTTGCGCAGGGCGAGGTGCCGGAGGCCGCGCAACAGGATCAGACTGGCGAGACCACGGAGACGGTGATCGATGAACGTTTCCGCCAGCAGCTCATGGCTTTGGGCTACTCGGGTCAGGGCGGGTACGTGGACGAAACCAACGCGGACGTGGACCGCAGCCGCGTGTCGTCCATGTGGGCCGATGCACAGCGCACAACAGGCCTCACCTTCGCAGCCCACGATGGCTGGTGGGAGAACACCTACGTCCCCGGCGACTCCGCGATTCGCATGCTCCAAGCACGCGTTGCGAGTTCGGGTCACCAATACCTCTCCAACGCAGAGCTCGCCTCCCCGACGGTGCCCACGGTGGCGGCTCCAACGGAGCGCGCGATGGCCGTCGGTGTCCATGCAGACCGGGCTGCGATCGAGGGCCCGACTCGTGTCCGTGTCGAGGTCGGATTGCGTGGGATCGCGCAGGCGGCAGGACGTCGTGGTGCACTCCGCATCGCGCTCGTCATCGATGCCGAGGATGCCCTCGATGCCAATGCACAGGCACGCATTCGCTCCTTGGTGAACAGCCTCGCGCGCTCGGCAGGCAGTCGTGATCGCGTGATGCTTGTTGCTGCGGGTGCCCACGGAGGCACGCTCGTTCCGCTCGGTGCGATGCGCGCGGGCGCCGTCGAAGTGGCGCTGCGTCATCTCTTTGGTTCGGGTGATCGCAGTGCGACGCGCACCTCGCTTACCGAGGCTGTGAGTGCCGCCGTGCAAGGCGTGACAAGCGACGATGGCGCAGGCCTTGTGCTGCTCGCGACGCCAGATGGTGTGCACGATGCGGCGCTCGAAGAGGTGATTCGGCAAGGTGCCCTTGGCGGTGTGGTGACGAGTGCGATCGGCATCGCGACGAGCGCGACTTCCAACCTCGATGCGATTGCACTCGCCGGACAGGGGCGTCGCGGCCTTGTGCTGAACGATGCCGATGCAAACCGTGTGGTGCGCTCCGAGTTGACCGCAACAGCCCGCCTCATCGCACGTGCCCTTCGCCTTCGTGTGCGCCTCGCTCCCGGCGTTGAGCTCATCGAGGTGCTGGGTAGCCATCCGCTCAACCAGGAGGAGAGCCGTCGCACGCGCGCCACCGAGACGGCCATCGATCAGCAGCTCTCACGACGCCTGGGCATCGCCTCGGATCGTGATGACGATCAAGACGGCATCCGCATCCTTCTGCCTTCGTTCTACGCAGGCGACTCGCACACCGTCGTGCTCGACCTTCTCGTCTCGCGGCCTGGTCCCGTCGTCGATGTCGACGTGCAGTTCAAAGACCTTGTGCGCCTTGGCAACGGCAACGTCTCGGCCGCGCTCGCACTGCCCTCCGGCACGGCCGCGCGGGGTGTGCGCGAGCAGCGCGTGCTTGCGAGCTACATCGCGCACCGCGTCTCGATGGGCCTTGCGGCAGCGGGGGATCTCGCATCGCACGGGGATTGGTCCGGCGCGAGAACGCGCATCGAGGAGACGCGCGCGCTCATTGCGGATGCACGTCGCGAAGTGCCCGCGCTGGCCGCCCTGCCGAGCGTTCAAGCCGATGAGGCACTGCTTGCCCAGTACCTCACCAGCGTCGGCGGCGGGCTCCAGCCGCAGCACGTCGCGGACTCCCTCCACTACGCGTCGCACAGGCGCCTTCTGCTCCCTCAGCTCGCAACCATCGAATAGCGGGCCAAGCGCCCGAAGGTGAATCGATATGATGCAATCCACGTCCTCACGCCGCTGGATGACGGCAGCGCTCTGCCTGCTCACCACGCTCTTCCTACCGATGCAGGGGCACACGCAAGAAGGTGCGACCGTGCAGGTGCCGCTGGCCACATGGCAGGCGATGTCGGCGAACCCTTCGGGGCGTGCGACGAATGCCGCGCTCGGTGTCGCCTCGGTGGAGGTCGAGGTCACGGATCGCGATGGCCGCATCGTCGTCTCAGCGACGGCCTCGATGAGTGCACGCGCCTCGGCCGAGGGCGCCCAAGCGCTGCTCTTGCCTTCGGGCACGGCCATCGTCTCGGCGACGGCAGACGGCACCGAGATCACGCTCGTGCAGACGCCACGCGGCCTTGCTTGGGTCGCCGAAGCAGCGGGCACGCATCGCCTTGAGATTCAGTACGAGCTGGAGGCCGTGCGCCATGAAGACGGCGCCTCGCTGAGCCTGCCCTTGCCTCCCTCGCCCTCGGTCGTGGTGAGTGCCTCGCTCCCTCCAGAAGCCATCGATGGCGCGATGGTGCCTGGCATCGGCACGCGCACCGTGCGCACGGGCGGCGTGCCCACGCTCGAAGCCACGGTGCCCGGTGGGACGGCCACACAGATTGCGTGGCGCTCTGTCAGCGCAGTCGAGTCCGCATCGCCAAGCCGCGCCTCCTACCGCGGGGTGCTCGGCACCGACGCGGTGCACTTCGAGGTCGATCTCTCCGTCGACCTCGCGAGTGATTCGCCTGTGCCCATCGCGCTCTTCCCCACCGAGGTCGCCCTTGGCGGCGTGACCGTCGATGGCGAAGACGCGCCCATCCGCGTGGTCGATGACTACTTCGCCGCGGTCGTTGCAGGCCATGGACGCCACACGATCCACGTCAGCATCGACATCCCACTGCAAGAGAATGGCGGCCTGCCGAGTGCGCAGGTGCAGATCCCCGAGGTGCCCGTCTCGCACTTCGAAATTGAGCTCCCCGAGGGCAAGGATTTGCGCGTCACGCCGGTCGTCTCGATCACGCGCACACGCTCCAGAACCGCGGCTGTCGCTGTCTTCAACGTGCCGCTCACGGACAACATCGCGCTCGAGTGGCCCGAGGCGCTTCCCGACGAGCCTGCAACACCCGCAGGTGAAGTCGCCGTGGAGGTGCGTGCGAGCGCAACGCTTGTGCATGTGCTCTCGGCCGAAGAGGGCCTCCTGCGCGGCACCGTGCACGCCACGTGGGACATCGCGCATGGCGCGGCCTCACGCTTTGATTTGATGTTGCCCGTGGGCGTCGACGTCGGCTCGGTCGTGGTCGATGTCGCAACCGTCGCCGATTGGCGCGTGACGGGTGAGGGCGCTGAGCGCGTGCTCTCGGTCTTCCTCGATCGTGAGGTGCAGGGCGCCGCGCAGATGACGATCGCTTTCGAGGTGCTTCGCAGCAATGCAGGCGACGGCACACAAGCCTTCGATATCCCGCTCCTCTCGGCGCGTGATGTGTGGCGACAGAGCGGCATGCTCGCGCTCCTTGCGACACACGATCTCGTGCTTGAGCCGGAGGCCACCGACGCCGCTGCGCGCGTGGGCGAGAACCAGCTCCCGGCCGAAGTACGCGCCGCCATCGACCGCACGATTGCGCATGTATTCCGTTGGACAGACGCGCCTCCGCATCTTCGCGCCGCCGCGATCACCCGCCCGCATGAGGCAGGCCGCTTTGATGCGCGCATCGACACGCTCGTCTCGCTCGGGGATGTGACGACAACGGCCAGTGCCGCGGTGGATGTGCACATCAAGAGCGGCTCTCTCTCGGAGCTCTCCATCGCATTGCCCGCAGGCGCGAGCGTGCTCGAAGTCTCTGCGCCTTCGCTGCGTGAGCACCGCGTGGAAGAGGTCGATGGCCACCCGCGCGTGCACATGTGGTTCACGCAAGAGATGGAAGGCGATGTGCGCGTCGAGCTTCGCTGGGAGCGCATTGCAGCGGCGAACGAAGCCGATGTGCCTGCACCGATGGCGCACGTCGAAGGCGTGGATGTCGAGCAAGGTCGCATCGCGATTGAGGCGACGGCCGCCGTTGAAGTGGCAGCGCGTCAGGCCGAGGGCCTCTCACCGATGGATCTCTCCGAGCTTCCCGAAGAGCTCGTCCTTCGCTCGACCAACCCGATCCTCCTCGCCTTCCGCTATGCGCACGCCACACCAGCCCCTGCGCTCTCGCTCTCGGTTGCACGCCATCGCGAGGTCACGCTGCGCAACGCGAGCATCGATGAGGCGACCTACACCACGCTCGTCACGGACGATGGCCTCGCCGTCACCACGGCCTCGTGGACGGTGCGCAACGAGGGCGCGCAGTTCCTTCGCATCGCGCTTCCCGAGGGTGCTGAGGTTTGGTCGGCGCGTGTCGGTGGCCAGCCGGAGACGCCTGCGCTTGCAAGCGATGCCGATGAGAGTGCGCCCGTGATCTTGCTCGGCGTGTTGCGCTCCACAGAGCCCTTCGTGGTCGAGCTCACCTACGCCACGCCCGTGGCACGCATGGGCCTTCTTGGACGCCTTCAAGTCGTACTCGCGCGGCCCGAGCTCGTCGTCTCGCATGCGCAGTGGCAGGTCTACCTCCCAGCCGATGCACGCTGGAGCACGCCGACAAGCGACCTCGCATTGCTCACCGGTGCTGAGCGCATGAGTGGCGCCCTTTCGGGCCTCAGCAGCGCCCCAGGCGGGCAAGCGATTCGCGTCCCGAACGAAGTCACGCGCTTTGTCTTTGATGACGTCTACGTGGGCCGAGATGGCGAAGGCGTGAGCGCAGCATTCCCTTACGCCTCGGGCTGGGGCATCGCGATCGGCTGGGGCCTTGGCCTCTTCGGTGCGCTCCTCGCATGGCTCGGCTTGCTCGGCCTTGTGATGGCCAGGAGTGGCTTTGTGGTGATGCCCGAGGGCGGCCCCTTCGAGCTCGCAACCTATCGACTCGCCACCGCGGCACGCCAAGTTGGCGTGACCCGTCGCGGTGTCGCCGGCCTCGTTGGAACATTGGCACTCGGCGTGGCCCTCGTGGCGCTCGCGCTCCTCTGGTTTGGCGCGAGCCCCTTCGGCCCCGTCTTCGCAAGTCTCGTCGTCAGCGCAGGCCTTGTGCTCGCCCTCCGCAAGCGCATCGCGGAAGGCCTTCGCTCACTGCGTGCACGCGTCGCCTCGCCCGCAGCACCGGTGGAAGCGAGTGCAGGGCAAGCGTTCGTACCCGCGCCTCCCTTCGCTGGGCCGCAGCACACCGCGCCGCAGTACACGGCGCACGAGCAGGTACGCGATGACGATGTCGAGGACGACTCGCCGCGCAACTCCGACCCTTCGGCCTGATCAGGGAAGCGGCACGCGCGCGAACATCAAGTTCCCGCGTGTCGTGGTCGACTCGTACGCCACGTAGAGTTCATTGCCGACACGACGCAGCGCAACGTTGCTCCCGCGCTGCGTCGTCGACGTGTACGTACGCAAGGGGGCGCCCGTGTAGGTGCGCACGCCGCTCGCCGCGAAGACAAGCTCTGCCTCCTCCGTGTCGTACGAAGCCGAGCTATCCACAGCCACCACGCTGCTCGACCAGGCACCGAGCGCCGAGCGCCTTGCGATGACGACCTCAGGCACCGTCGCACGCGTGTAGAGCACCCGCGCTTCGTCCGCTGCATTCACATCGAGCTGCTGGTAGTTGAAGTATTCGCGGCCACGACCAAGCCCGAGCGAGGTGCCCTCTTGGATGTCCTCGTAGCGCCAGGCGCCGCCATCGTGATGCACCAAGCGCACGGAGGTCGTCGTGCGGCCATCGGGTTGATAGGCCTCATAGAGAATCCAAGGGCGTCCGGATGAGTCGAGATCAATGCGAGGATGGCTCGGGCCACGCGTATCGGAGTCCATCCGCTCGCGCGCAAACGAGCCCGTGCCGGGCCCGCGTGCATAGATGAGCGCGTTGAACGCGGTGGTGGTGAGGTGCTCCATGAAGACGATGTGAATCGTCCCGTCGGGGGCCACGACAAAGTCCGAGTCGGCACCGATGCCCTGCTGCGAGGTGACAAGCGTCGTCGTCCGCCAGCTCACGCCGCCGTTGTCCGAGTAGCGATACCGAAGGCTGCCGAAGTCGCGTCCCGAGAGCGCGTGCACGCCGCCTGCGGCATCGATGCGCAAGGTCGGGCGATAGCCGCCCTCGGAGGTGCCTACTTCGCGGTCTGTCCAGCGTGAGGTCGCTGCGTCGTAGCGCTGCAGGCGCGTCTGCCAGACACCACCACTTGGCACGCTGTAGAGCACGAGCACATTGCCCATCGCATCCACATCGATGTCGGGATACGCGCCCGTCGCAGCGAGCATCGTCTCGGGCACAGCACAGCATCCCGCAGCGCACGACACGCGACCGACAGCGCAAGGCCCGCAGCCTTCATCGACACGGCCATCGCAGTCTTCATCGGCAGGCAGCCCACAGAACTCTGGGCGCGTAACGCAGGGAGGTGCGGCATCGGGCACGAGGTACGCATCGGGCGCATAGGCATCGGGCGCGACATACGCGTCAGGGATGACGTAGGCATCGGGCGCGACATACGCGTCGGGCGCGGCGTACGCATCGTCTCCTGCAAACGCATCGGGCTCCATCGCGGCATCGATCCCTGCATCGGTCCCAGGCGCGACGAAGGCATCGACCGTGAGCGCATCGAGCGGCGCAGCATCGCCGAGCGCATCAACTTCGAAGGCATCGGGCAAAGCCGCCGCATCCGGAGCGGTCTCACCGCCACCACAACCCACCGCGAGCACGAAGAGAGTGAGAGCACCACGACGTTGAATGGACATGGCGCGATCATGCGCGCGAAGGGCCACGGAGGCAGCCGTGGAATCGGACGGCGTCCGGCGGGCCGTGGTAGCGACTCGCATGTTCTTCGTCTCGGCACCCAAAGACGATCAAGTGCGCGCGCTCTTGCAGAGGCTCGCGAATGCTCCCTGCACGCATGCCGATCAAGGCCTCACTGCGCGCGAGCTTGAGCATGCTCCGAAAGGCTTTGCGCTCGATCGCTACGGCACCGAGCTCGGCGAGGGACGCGCCGTCTTTGAGCGTGCATGCGCCGCGCTGGCCCGCTTCGAGAACTACCCACGTTCCTTCACGCGCGTCGTGCGTGAAGATGAGGCGCTCGAGCCGGGGCATCGCTTCGCAACCGTCGCAACGCATCTCGGCTTCGCATCGGTGCATCCATGTCGCGTGCTCTACGTCCTGCGCGAAGAAGACCGCTTCGGCTTCGGCTTTGGCACCCTCCCCGGCCATGCCGAGTGCGGTGAGGAGCGCTTCACCGTGCGCATGGACGGCACCAAGGTGCGCTACGAGGTGCAGGCATTCTCGCGCCCGGACGGCCTCCTCGCGCGCCTCGGTGCACGCATCACACGGAGCTACCAAGTGCGCTTTCAAGGAGAGACGCTGGAGGCAATGCGAGCCGCAACGCGATGAGGGGTCCCTCGCGTAAGATGCCCGTGTGACGACTCTGATCTGGGCCCACCGCGGCGCCTCCACACACGCCCCCGAGAACACACTCGCGGCGTTCGAGCGCGCAATCCAAGACGGCGCCGACGGCATCGAGCTCGATGTGCGCGCTGCAGCCTGCGGCACGATCGTCGTCGCACATGATCCCACCATCGACAGGCTCGCGGGCCGCTCCGGTGTCGTTGCATCCATGCGCGCAAAGGAGCTTGCCGAGCTCGATGTCGAGACCCTGGCAGGTCGCACGCGCGGCATGCCCAAGCTCGACGACGCAATCGACCTGACCCTCGGCGCAAACCTCCAGCTCAACATCGAGCTCAAGGGCGACGTACCGAGCCGCGTGCGCGCATCACGTCTCCTCTCCGCGCTCCTCAAGAGGCGCTCCGCAAGCGAGCGCGAGGCGATGATGGTCAGCTCGTTTCGACCCGAGATGCTCGCCATGCTGCGCGCGCTTCAAACCGGCATCCGCGTCGCCTTTCTCTTCGACGCCAAGAACACAGGAAGCGCACGCGCCGAAGCGCTTCGCCTCGCGTTGCAACCCGATGGCGTGCACCCGATCCACACGCTCGCCACACGTGAATCCATCGCGCGCTGGAGGCGGCTTGGACACTTTGTGAATGTGTGGACCGTCGACGATGAAGCGCGTCTTCAAGGCCTCGCGCGAGACTCTGTGGATGGCGTGATCGTCAACGACCCGGAGCGCGCACGGAGGGCGCTCCGTCGCACCGCCTGAGCTTCCCCGACGGCCCTGCGCGTCTCGCTACTGCGCCGTCCACGTGCCCTCCCAGAGCGAGCTCACGCGGCTCGTTCCAAGATCACGCAGCACCTCGATCGCAAAGGGCATCCCGACCTGCGCGCTACCGATGAGGTTCACGGGCGGCTCCATCACGGTGATCGTCTCTCCCGCATCGAGAAGGCCGTTCTCGTTCGTGTCGCCAAGCTCAAAGGGCATCTGCGAGGTCGTGCCTCCGACGGGCGTGAGCCACACCTTGATCTCGGTGGTCGCAAGCGGCGCATCGATGCTGTTCACCGTCAGCCGACAAAGCCTATCGCCCTGCCGATCGGAGACCGCGGCCGCATCATCTGCCAACGCGATGTCCAGCGCCGTCGCCGGCCCGCAACCCACAAGCGCCACACCAAGCCCAAGCACACGCATCCAAGCATTCGATTTCATCATTCCTCCTCTGGAATGACGCGCCCTTGAGCAAATCAGAGGCCAACCAAAGCGCTGCCAGACTGAGCCACTTCACCGACTCGGCGCCGCCGACGGAACCATCGAGCACTCGAGCACCTCCTGAGCACAGACGCAGCGTGGGCAAGCGGCGGGCATGGGGCCAGAGGGTGCTGTGCCCATGCAGAGCGGAGGCGAAGTCCACTGGCACCCAAGGCTCGGGTCGCTCTCTGCGCACGCGTCCATCGCCGCACGGTCTTCCGCACAAGTGGGAGTATCGGTGGGCGTTGCGAGATCGTGGGGTTCGGGCACCCGTTCCGCGGGGGGCGACTCCGTCGTTCGGGCAGCCTGCGTCGCACCACAACCCAAGAGGCAGAGAATCAGGGCGAATGCTGGAAAAGCTCTCATCTTCACTCCGACGCGCAGACCACGAATTGGGTGTTCATCGCAGACACTTTCGATGCGCTCATTGCCACTTCGAAATCAACGCATTAGAAGGTCGCACCTTTCGGGCCGTTTGGTTCGTGGGTCGGAGGCCGTGTGGCAAGGAAGCGCAACCAGGATGAGTATTACGACGAGTCGAGTGAACGTGATGATCACGTTAAGCTCGATGGCGTCATCACGAACGTCTACGCAGGTGGGCAGTTCGAAGTGAAGACCGACGCAGGCGCAATCGTGCGCGCACAGCTCTGTGGCCGCATGCGCAAATACCGCATTCGCGTGATTCTCGGCGACCGCGTGACAGTCGCCCTCTCGCCGTACGATTTGACGCACGGCATGATCGTCTACCGCGCGAAGTAGCCGAATCGCACCCGAGTAGCTTCTCGAACGAAGCGCGAAAAGCCCCGTCCCTTGCAGAAGGAATGGGGCTCTTCCTTTTCCGTCAGCGCAAGCTCTGCCTTTACGCGTATATACATGCACGTGTATATACACACGTATGCAAGAAGCCCTCTTTCGGACGCTCGCCGACCCAACACGCCTGCGCATTCTGGAGGCGCTGCGTGGCGGTGAGCACCTCGTCGGCGACATCGTGGAGAAAGCTGGTGTGCACCAATCCGGCGTCTCGCGTCACCTGCGCATCCTCTCCGAGTCGGGCTTCGTCTCGATGCGGCCAGAGGGGCAGCGACGTTTCTACGCGCTCAGGGAGGAGCCCTTCCAAGCGCTCGATGTCTGGCTGAGGCGCTACCGCGCGCTCTGGGATGCGCGGCTCGATCGCTTCGGGGTCGCGCTGGAGAAGAAATCAAAAGCCACACGGCAGAAGGGAACGCGATCATGAAGCAGCAGAGCAACGCACGGGGTCAGAGCATCGTCATCGAGCGCACCTACCGCGCCTCGGTCGCGGACATCTGGGATCTTTGGACAACCCAAGAGGGCTTCGAATCCTGGTGGGGACCGGAGGGGTTTGGCGTCGAGGTGCACGTGCTTGATGCCCGCACAGGCGGCGAGCTTCGCTACGACATGGTCGCGCGCTCACTCGAGATGATCGCGGCGATGAAACAAATGGGTCAGCCGACTTCGCACCCGACGAGCTCGCGCTTCACCGAGGTGACGCTGCACAAGCGCTTGGTGCTCACGAACATGATCGACTTTCTCCCCGGCGTGGCGCCGTACGAGAGCACCATCGCCGTGGAGTTTGTCGAAGCCGGTGAGCAAGTCCGCATGATCGTCACGCTCGATGCGATGCACTCGGACGAGTTCACCCAGATGCAGAAAGAGGGCTTCACCAGCCAGCTCACGAAGCTCGATCCGCGCTTCGTGTAAACCAGCTCAAAGCACGCGTGCGGAGCGGATGTAGTCCATCTGCGGGAACTCAGCCTGCAGGTAGGCATTGCCTTCCGCCTGCATGCGCCCCTGCGCAGGACCACGTCCGCTTGGCGCGCCCTCGCCGTAGCCTGAGTAGATGCGATCCACCACGGCCATGCTCGCCTCGTCGACGCGTGCGAAGGGCGAGAAGCCCATGCTGTCGAGGTTCGAGTTATCCGCGAAGTTGATGAAAATCTGCGTCGTGCGCGTACCGGGCCCGGCCATCGCGTAGCTCACCATGCCGCGCGTGTTGTGCTGCACGACCGGGTCGTCCTGGATCTGCGCGCTGTGCCAGGCGGTGTTGACCCGCGGGTCACCATGGATGCCGAACTGGCCCATGAAGCCCTCCATGACGCGGAAGAACGCGATGTTGGTGTAGTAGCCCGCGCGCACAAGGTTGTAGAAGCGGTCGGCGCCGTTCGGCGACCAAGCGCGTGTGACGGTCATGCGGATCTCGCCCGCCGTCGTATCGAGCACGACGTTGAAGGTCGCGGGAGCCTGCTCGGTGAGGCTCGCTGGCTGAAGCAGCGCGGGCGGTGTCGCCACAGGCGTGATGGTCGGCGCAGGGCGTGAGGGCGGCGCTGAGGGCCTGCGTGCCTGCGTTGGCAGCTGATCGGTGTGGGCCTCATTCACATGCGCCGGGACAGCCTCTGCGTGTTCCGCGTGCTCGGCGCGACGGAAGGTGGGCTCGTTTTCACGACAGGCGTTGAGCGACAGGAGACCGGCCAAGGCGAGCAACACAAGAGAGAAGCGATTCATCAGATCCTCCAAGAGACGTCAGCGCGCGAAGACGAGACGTCCAAAACGTGCGGGCACGTGGAAGTCGCCCACGAGTGGCGCGGACCATCCCACACCAAGCTGCCCGTCGCTGCGCGCATCGAGCACGTAGAGCTGAAAGCGATACTCCGTGCCCGGAGTCGGTGCATCGCCGCTCATCCCCGCAATGCCAAACGCCGTCCACGGAATCGCGAGCTCCACGTCGTAGCCCTCGTCCGCACTCTCATCATCCACGGTGCCACGCAGATGCACGGCGGTTCGCATCCCGCTCGACCACTCCACATGCCCGACGGGCTGCGGCGATCGGTACGTGTCGAACCAGGTATCGAAGACAACGTTGCGCGGCGAGATCTGCAGCTCGATGTAGCGCTCACCATCGCCATCCGGGTCGATCATCATCTCAAGGCAATCGTTCTCCCAGAGGTGATCGTCCTGGTTCCTTCCCGGGGCGCGCAGGAGCGGGTCGTCGATCGAGATGGCGACGTAGATGGCCGCATCATCCCAACGCAATCGGGCCCTTGGTGCGAGGGAAGACGGCGCGCCGCTCATCGTGTCGACGAAGACCTCTGTGCGACCGGCTTCATCCCACTCGCTCAGATCGCCATCGATGGTGATGGCCGTCGTCACGCGCGGAACCTGAAGCTCAGGGATGTCTGTACGCGGCTCTCCGCACGTGCATGCGGAAACGAAAAAGATGGCACTGAGTGCCATCTTTTGGGGTGTCCTCGTAGGCTTCGTCATGGCTCGAGTTTGTCGCTCAAGTGTCCAAGCGCAGCAGCGAAAACGTTCAGTCGAGCTTCGACTTCACGAGTTCGTAGACGGCCGACAAGTGCGTCATCTTCTGAAGCTCAGCCTCGGGGATGCTCAGCTTGAAGGTGCGCTCGACCTCCGCGACGATCTCAATCGCCATCATCGAGTCGATGCCGAGCTCTTTGAACGGCGTCTCGTCGGGGATCTCGTCCACTTCGCTCACGTCGCTCACGATCGCGCGAAGCTTCTCAAGCAGGTCCGCCGGGGCGGCCATCACTTCGCTCGCTTTTCGATGAGGTCGAGAAGCTGACGCACGGTCTGGATACCGACGAGTGCCTCATCGGGAATCGAGACATCGAGCTCGCGCTCCATCGCGCCCACAAGCTCAAGCTGACCGAGCGAGTCGATGCCGAGGTCCGAGATCTTTTGGTCTTCGCTGATGTGGCTGAAGTCCTTCTCTGCAATCTCGGTGGCCAGCTTACGGAACATGCCGACTAGATCCTGACGATTCATCTCTCGCTCCATCGCACCCTCTCGGGTGCATCAGTCCGTCGCATTGCGCGACTTCGAAACATCAATATTGCCATCCTATTGGAATAGGACAGAAACGCTCACTCGGGGATGGGGTGCTCTTCGAGCTCCTTGGATTCCCACATTTGCTTGGTCTTGCGGCGCTGTGCTTTGCCGCTTGAGGTCTTGGGCAGGGCGCCGACCGCGCAGATGGCGACGTGCATCGGCGTGAGACCAAACGTCTCTTGCACAACGCGCGCGATCTCGGTGCGCAGGCGCGCTGCATCGCCGGAGTTGCCCTCGGCGGCGAGCACGAGCGCTTCGAGGCCGTTCTTCATCACGGAGAAGGCCACCACGTTGCCGCGACGCACGCCTTCGAGGTCGCCGACGACCCACTCGATGTCTTGCGGGTAGTGGTTGGCGCCGTTGATGATGATGAGGTCTTTGGCGCGGCCGCAGATGAAGAGGTTGCCGTCTGCGCGATAGCCAAGATCACCCGAGTAGAGCCAGCCCTTCTTGAACGACTCGGCGGTGGCTTCGGCGTTCTCGTAGTAGCCGTCGTTGACGGAGGGGCCACGCGAGAGGATCTGTCCAACGACGCGCTCGCCCACGGGCTTGCCCTCTTCGTCGACGATGGCGAGCTCATGCTCTGGGAAGGGCACGCCACACGAGACGAGCTCGATGGCGTCTTCCGCAACACTGGGAACGGCAGCGCCTTTGCGCATCTCGGCCGCGTCCACCTTGTCGACGATGATCTCGCTGCCGAGCTGATGGAAGGTGATCGCCAAGCAGCTCTCGGCCATGCCGTAGCTGGGGAGAAGCGCCTTGCTGTCGAAGCCGCAGCGCGAGAATTTCGCGGCGAAATCTTGAAGCGTGCGGGGGCGAATCGGCTCGGCGCCGCAGCCTGCAACGCGAAGGCTCGAGAGGTCGAGCGAGGCGAGGTCCTTCTCCGTCACGCGCTTGGTGAGGAGGTCGAACGCGAAGTTCGGGGCGTAGGTAATCGTGCCGCGATGCTTGGTGATGAGGTCGAGCCAGAGGCGCGGGGAGCGCACGAAGGTCGAGGTCTGAAAGAGCACCACAGGGAGATCGACGATGAGCGTGCCGAGCACGAAGCCGATGAGGCCCATGTCGTGAAAGAGCGGGAGCCAGGAGACACCGACGTCGTCGGGGGTGCGCGCAAGGCCATTGGGGCCAAGGAAGGAAGTCGTGTTCGCGACGAGGTTGTGATGACGAATCATCACGCCCTTGGGGCGACTCGTAGAGCCGGAGGTGAACTGCAGGAAGCAGAGGTCATCGGGCGTTACGACGGGCGGCGAAAACGGCGGCGCCATGCCCTCGAAGTCTTTGTCGGCCTGAAGGATGATGAGGTCCTTGGTGGCCTCACGCTCACGCAGCTTCAGCGCGACATCGACATTCTTCGAGATGCAGACGAGCACCTTTGCGTGCGATGCGGTGACGATGTGCTCGAGCGTGTCGACGTAGTGATCGCTCGCCTTGAACGTCGCGCCCGGGAAGATCGGCACGGGGACAAAACCACCGACGGATGCGCCCAAGAAGGTGAGCACGAACTCGTGATTTTCCGGGCAGACGAGGGCAACGGTGTCGCCCTTCTGGAGGCCCGTGGCTGCGAGGAAGGCCGCGCGACGATGGGCCTCCGCACGCATCGCCTCGTAAGGGAAGTACTTCTCCTCGCGCTCGGTGGTGAGAAAGCGAAAACCACGCTTGTCGCCGCTTGGAAGGCGGTCGAGAGCAGCTACGAGTGTCGTGGGATACCCGGTCATCGGCGGCCGCTTCGTAGGCGGGTGCCCAAGGCGTGTCAAGCTTGGAAGCCTTGAATTTGAAGGGAAAGCGGGCCCGATTTCGGCCAGGTGGCCGAAGAGAAGCGAGGCACCTCAACTTCTCCTGCGAAGGCGTGGCGCGAAGCCAATGACTCACGTGGTGCGCAGAAAACGACGCAGCGGATCACGCACTTCAGTTCGGACCGAGCCCGCGCGCATCCACATCATCGCGTAGGCTCGCGCGCCCCATGCCTGATTTGTATCTAGTCACGGTCGTCGCCCGAAAAGCCAAGAAGCTTCAGCTCAGCGTGCAACCCACAGGGCATGGCCCGCTGAGCCTCTCGGTGGGCCCGAGCTTCGCGCGCATGTTGATCGAGGAGTCGTGTGCGCCTGGGCATGATGCGTACGCGGAATGGAAGAGGGCCAAGCAGGCAAGCGACGAGGATTTCTGGCCGCAGGAGGCCATCGCAAGTGTCGAGGTGATCGCCGACCCGAATGCGCCTTGGC
>JBILQT010000378.1:0-6197 GCA_044373065.1 Sandaracinaceae bacterium | reverse complement strand
ACTTCGCGGGCCCGCGCACGCTGAGCGATTTCTACCTCTGGCAGAACTACAACCCCGACACCGAGGGGCTCACGCAGTTCGGCCTCACCTTCCGCGCAGCCGACGGAACCGCCATCGGCGCCGAGCGCACCTTCACGACGGACGACTGCGACTGCACGCGCGTCCCGAGCGAGCGCTTCACCTTCCCCGCCGTGGCGGGTGTGACCTCGGTGGATCTCCGGATCATCGCGAGCGAGAACGGCAACTTCGCACACCTCATGGAAGTGCTCTTTGGAAGCGCGCCCATCTGCAACGACGGCAACGTCTGCACCACCGACATATGCCGCGCGGGTGCGTGCTCGGCGATCGGCGTTCCTGCCGGCACAACCGGCCTCTGTGCCGATGGCGATGCCTGCTCGGGTGACCCGACGAACCTCTGCGTCGGCTGCGCGACGATCGGCAACTGCAGCGGAGAGACACCTTATTGCAATATGATGACAAACGAGTGCGTCGGTTGCATCACAAGCGCGGACTGCAATGACGACAACGCGTGCACGTCCGACGTGTGCACGGCCTCGACGTGCTCGAACACCTCGCTCGCTGCAGGCGCAAGCTGCGCAGGCGGCGTGTGCAATGGCGCGCCCATCCTGCCGATGTGCGTGAGCTGCCTGACGGCCGCGGATTGCGCCGACACGAACCCGTGCACGACCGAGGCCTGCGTTGCGAACAACTGCGCGCTCTTCGCGGTGGAGCCTGGAACGCCCGGCATGTGCTCGGGCGCAAACGTTTGCTCGGGCCCGATGGGCTCGCCCGTGAACACGTGCGTCGAGTGCGTGACGGACGCGCAATGCAGCGGCGCAACACCGCTCTGCAACACCGCTTCGAACGCATGCGTGGCCTGCATGGGTGACTTCGGTGCCGACGGCCTGGCCTGCCCCATGGAGGCACCACTCTGCACCACGGGAGGCGCTTGCATCCGCTGCACCTCGAACGCGGATTGCGCCGGAAACGCAAGCGGCCCGCTCTGCGATTTGATGACGGGCTCGTGCGGAACGGCCTGCAACGGAGACACGGATTGCACTGGCGACGCGTGGTGCACTGCGAGCCGCGTCTGCTCACCGACGGTCCCGAACGGCACGCCTATCCCCGAGGTCGGCCCGGCCAACGGCATGTGCACACCGAGCATCGGCATGCGCGTCTGCGTGAGCGAAGTGTGCTTTGAGGCAGACGACCTCTGCGGCCTTCCGAACGGCGAGCCCTGCACGGGCATCAGCGTCTGTCGCTCAGCGATCTGCGCACCGAGCGGCCTCTGCGCCGAGTGCGATACGGCGGACGACTGCGATGGTGGTCGCGTCTGCAACGTGCCCACAGGCACCTGCGTGATGACGGATGCCGGCGTGATGAACGACGGTGGCCTTCTCGCTGACGCGGGCATGCTGATCGATGTTGGCTCACGCACAGACACCGGCCGCAGCGATGCGGGCGAGGTCGATGGGGGCATCCTCGGTATCGATGCAGGCGGGCGCGTCGACGCGGGCGATACCGTCGGAGGCCTGGCAGGTGGCGCATGCGGATGCGCGGTGAACACAGAGAAGAGCGCACGCGGCCTTGCACTCATGATCGGTGTGCTCGCGATGCTCGTGGTGCGTCGTCGTCGCGCACGCTGAGCGAGTTCACGTTCAAAGGAGACCGGAGGCTGGCAGCTGCTGGCCTCCGGTTTTCGTTTTCGTGTGTCGATGGTGCGGCGCGCGCATTCGATGCGAGCATCGGCGCGCATGGATCTTCTCCACCTGCAGTCGCTCCTCGCGGTCGCCGAGCACAAGAGCGTGACCCGGGCCTCGCGGGCCCTCGCTGTGACGCAGCCCGCGCTCACGCGGCGTCTTCAACTGCTTGAGGAGGAGATGGGCGCACCGCTCTTTCTACGAAGCAAGAGGGGCGCGGAGCTGACGGAGGCCGGGAGGCTTGTCGCGAGTGAGGCGAGGCTTCTCGTCGAGCGCTACGCGCGGCTTCGCGACACGGTTCGTGCGACACAGCATCTCGATGCGGGCCTTGTGCGTCTCGGCGGCGGAGCGACCGCCGTCTCCTTCGTCGTGCCACCGGCCATCGCAGAGTTCAGCCGTAAGTTTCCAGGCGTGCGCTTTGAGGTGCGCGAGGAGGGCAGCCGCGATGTGGAGCAGGACGTCCTGAGTGAGCGGCTTGAGCTCGGCATCGTCACGCTGCCGACGCACTCACGCGAGTTCGAGGTGAGGCCCCTGCGTCGCGATCGCATCGTGCTGATCGGGGCAAGTGATCATCCGCTCTCGCAGGCAGCCAAGAGCGTGGGCGCCAAGGATCTTCAAGGCCGCGGCCTTGTCGGCTTCGATAGCGAGAGCGCGATTCGGCAGCTCATCGATGACTCGCTCCACAAGGCGGGCATCGAGATGAACGTGCAGATGGAGCTGCGCTCGATCGCCGCGATTCTGGAGATGGTCGCGCACACGCACATGCTCGCGTTCGTGAGCAAGCTCGGTGTCGAAGGACGCGACCTCGGCGTGCGTGTGCTCGAGGTGCGAGGCCTCTCGATTCAGCGACGCTTGGCCGTGATTCACAAGCTCGGGCGCCCGCTCTCGCCGGCCGCGAGCGCATTCGCAGCGATGCTTCGCTGAATCAAAGTCCGCGACGCGAACCTGGAAGTCCGCGCACGCGAACCTAGAAGTTCGCGACGCGAACCTGGAAGTCCGCGGCGCGAACCTGGAAGTCCGCGGACGCGAACCCCGAAACCTGCCTAGTTCGGTGTGCCCGGTGTGGGCGTCAGAAGTGCCCAATCGAACATCGAGATCAGCGTGCGCGAGAGCGAGCTCGCGGAGGACTCATCGCTCACGGGTGCGGTGGCACCGTAGTCGACCACCGTCACCGGGCCCATCGCGGGCTCGGGCGGCAAGAAGGAGGGCACGACCCCCTCGTAGGCGATGGAGTCGATGATGGTGGTGCCGCGCATCAACACGACAGCATCGGGTGAACCGTTCTGGATGCGGTCGGTGAGTGCCCCTGGCATCACGATGCGACGCGCGCTGGCTGGCAGGGTCACCGCGAAGCTTCCATCGCCACGCGCGGGTGCCGTGAGCACCACGTAGTCGCCAGGAGCGATTGAACCCGTCAGCGCGATGCGGTCGTATTCCCGCATGGCGGAGGGCACGCCGCGCAGCGTGCCGTTCACAAGCACGATGCTGTAGCCCGTGAGCGAGACCGCCACCTCGGTGCCGTTGTAGAGCTCGATGAACTCGGCCGAATCGGCCGGCCCAGGCATGTCGTAGTCGACCTCGTTGATGATCACGTCGGGGCAGCGAATGACCTGCACATCGCTCGGTGCGAACGCGAGCAACTGCGCTTGCGTGTTGAAGCGCCAGACCACCGTCGAGGGCAGCGTGACCTCGCAACCGCTTTGCAATGCAAGGGAAACGGCGAGGTCATCGGGCATGCGGAGGAGGAAGTTGCCCGCTGCGCTCGAGACACCGGGCGTGACGATGTCGTAGGCGCTGAAGCCCGTGCCCGAGGAGCGTCGACCGCCGACGAGGGTCGCCGTGACGGTGACCAGCTCACTCTCCAGCGCATCGATCATCGGAGGCACGTTGATCGCGGTGATGTCCTGCGGCGCCACGGCCGAGCCCGCGCCACTTGTCCATGCGCGAATGCCCGTGACGCGATGTTGCCGGCTGCTTCGAAGCGCCGAGGTGACCTCGAAGCTCACGCGCATACCCACTGCAGGTGCGACCGGAAATGCCGTCCGGTCGGAGGCAGGGATGGCCAAGAAGAGCGCAGGGCCGACCGCGCCGATGCACTGCACGAACACGCCGTGCGTCGACGTGGGTGTGGCCGGTGTGATGGCCGAGACGATGGCCTCCGAGACCACGAGCGGGCTTGCGAATGTGCCGGTCATGGTGCGGATGTTGGCGATCTGCGCGCAGCCTGCGCTGACCCAGGCATCCGGCGCGATGAACGCATCGGGCGGTGTGAATGCATCGGCTGCGAATGCATCGGGCGCGACGTGCGCATCGGGTGCGGAGAACGCATCGGGTGAAACGAATGCGTCGGGCGCGAGCATCACGAATGCGTCGGGTGAAGCAAACGCGTCGGGCGCGGTGAATGCGTCTGGATCGACCAACGCATCGGGCGCGACCACTGCATCCGGATCCACCAGCGCATCGGGGAGCTCGGCCACATCGCCCAGCGCCGCGTCGTCCAGGCTCATCGATGCATCGGCGCCCACATCCTCGCGCGTGGCGAACGCATCCATCGCGCCGACGTCATTGCCCACACCTGCATCGCCCTGCACGTCTTCGGCGAAGGCATCGCCCAGAAGACTGGCATCCTCGTCGGCACGTGTCTCAGGACACCCTGCCAGCGCCGCGCACAGAACAAGCCACGAGCTTACAAATCGACGATTCATGATCGCGGATTGAGTCGCGCGGGGCATCGATGCAAGGAAGCGAATCGGACGTCGTCCGGTACGTCGCTAAGCGTTACGCCCTCTCGATCGTGTAGAGCTGCTTGTGCCCGCGGCCCTCAAACTCGCGGCGCGCACACTCCGCGCTGAACATCGAATCGAAGTCGCGGATGTGGAAGCGGTTGCCGTTGTCGTCCTGGCGAAACAGGGACCAACGCTCGATGGTAAAGGGCGCGTCTTTCGGCTCGATGCGCCACGTGACGGGAAGCGCGAAGTGATGGAGCACGTGATCGAGATCAGGGTCGTTGGAGACAACACCCAGCCGACGCCCGTCGGGTGCGTACTCAAGATGCACCAGCGCAAGTTCACAACCGCACGGGAAGCGGCTGAGCCAGAGCTGCATTGGCCCCAAGCCATCAAGTTCGTCAGCACCTGGCACACGCGGCCCGAATCGGTTCACCACGAGCGAGAGGTCGATGTCGCTCGTGAACAAGGGAACCTCATTTTTCCAAGTGACGCGCTCTATCGGCTCCGGAAACGTCGTCTCCCACGTGTCGAACGGAATGCCCTTGTTCATGCCCGCACCTTAGCGCCGCAGTACCGACAGAGGCCGCGCCTGGCGCCGCCTACATTGCACTTTCGACCGCTCACCGAAGTGCCGCGGCCTCGGCCCGCGCGCTGGCCCACAACGCACCATGCGACGCGCGCTTGAAACCTTCGTGGGCCTCCCTCATCTGCGGCACGACGCAGCGTTCATTGCGCGCCTTCAGCGTGAAGAGCGTCTCTTTGAGATCGCACTCGCTTGCATGCTGACCATCGTGCTTGGTGCTGGGAGTTACGGTGCCGTGTTCGGCATCTGGCGCGCGCCCGAGGCCGCGCTCTACGCAGCCATCAAGCTGCCCGCCGTCTTCCTTGGCGTCGCCCTTCTGACGAGCCTCGCGAGCGCGATTTTGGCGCCACTGCTTCGCGCCAAGCTCTCTTCCGGGCAGACCTTCGTCTGCATTCTGATCTCGTTCGCAGTGACCTCCGCCATCCTCGGCGCCCTGGCTCCCATCGCGCTTCTCTTCGTCGAATGTGCGCCGCGCGTGGATGCCTTATGCCTTGGGCTCGATCCCTCCGATCCGCGCGTTGTTCCCTCGCTCGCGGTCGCGCGCACGCTCGTGCTGATGCACACATTCGTGATTGCGATGGCAGGCATCGCGGGCGTCTTGCGCTTGCTCGCATTGCTTGAGCGCCTCGGCGATCCGGCCCTCGTCGTGCGTCGCGTCGTTGTCTCTTGGCTCGCGCTGCAGTTCCTCGTGGGCGCCCAGATAAGCTGGGTGCTGCGCCCCTTCCTCGGTCGGCCGCACGAGCCCACGCGCTTCCTCATGCCAGACGCATTCGCGGGCAGCTTCTTCGAAGAGGTGAGCGTGCTTGCGCACTCGACGTTCGGCCCGGCTACGCCGCAGATAGGCACGCTCTTCGTTGTGCTCGTGATCGCGTGGCTCGTCACCGCACTGCGCACGCCGCGTCACACTTCCAGCGTCGAGGCCTTGCCGCACGGGCTCCTTGTTCACGGCCTGCCGCCGCGTCTGATCGCATGGGCGCGCGTGATCGGAATCGAGGCCAACGTTCTGCATCGTGGCTCTGTGTCGTTGCGGGTCGCTGCAGATGAGTCTCTCGTGGAAGAAGAGCTGCAGCTGACGTGCACCGATGCAGAGAGCGCAAGGGTGCTCGCATCCTCGCTGCAGGCTGCGCGTGACAGGTCTCAGGTCGGGCCCTTTCGCACGTTGAGTGTCTGATCGAGATGCACGCC
>JBILQT010000535.1:0-3354 GCA_044373065.1 Sandaracinaceae bacterium | reverse complement strand
CGATGACACGGCTCGTCATCCGCTGCGCACAGGTGACCGCGACGGGCGCTGCCCCGACATTCTCCTTCGTCGGAGCCGAGCCGCTCCCCGCCTTGGGAACGCGCCTCAGCCCTCCCCTGACACCAGCCCTCGACTGCCCAGCCGGATTGATCGGCCGCGGCTTCTTCGGCACTGCAGGCCCCGTCGTCAACGCGCTCGCGCTGCGCTGCTCGGTACCGACCTTCTTCCGCCGCTAAGGCAGCACCGCGATCACCGCTTGAGGCGCCCGCGCACAGCCTGGTCCTCGATGCGACACCAGAGCTGAAAGAGCGCGAGCGAGGCGAGGACAGCGAGCGCAGTCATCTGAGCCACAAGTTGCATGGGGACATCCTCTCGCGTGCGCGGCGCGGGACCGAAGTGACCCGAAGCGGCGCACAGTGCGTGTCTATCCACGTGGCGTGCCAGCTTGAGTTGGCGCGGCTCCCCTCACGCATCCTCCAGCTCACGCAGCGCATCATCAATCCGCACATCCAGCGCATCGCGCGTCGGTGCCTCCGCCGCCAGCGCAGGCGCCGCCTTCGAGCGCCTTTGATGCCGCTGAACAAGCAGCGCACCCGAGAGCGCGATGAGCGCGAGCATCGTCCACGCAAGCCACGCAAAGCCCGGCGGTGAGGTGAGCACACGCGTCCCGTAGCGACCCACCATCGCCTCCTCCACCTGCCCCACCGTCTCGCCCGCAGCCATGCGCGACGCAATCTCCTCGCGCAGTGAAGTCGCCAGCGGCGAGTCGTGCTCGTCGAGGGATTCCGTCCAGCAGCAGGGCGCCACGAAGTGCGCGTAGACACCCCGCAGCGCATCACGCGAGGAGCTCTCCTGCGCATGCGCCGAGGCAGCGAGCAGGAGCGTTGCGAGGAGCACGAGGCGTGAGCGCATCACCCGATCATGAGCACGCGGCGCGCGGTGTCGCTGCGGCATGCGGTCGCACCGGCGACCTCGGGGCGTGTGCGCTTGCGCTGAAACCAAGCGAGACAGCGCATGCGTCGGGGAGGTACAATCTTCCTAGTTTTCCCAGCGTTTTCTTAGGAGATTCCATGCGCGCCATCCTTCTCGGCTCCCTCCTCGCACTCAGCATCCTCGGCCTCGGCTGCACCGCCAGCGGCGGCGGAAGCGTCGGACGCAACGGCGACGTCGTCGGCGGCACCTGCACCGCAAGCGGCGGCTGCGCATCCGGCTCCGAGTGCCTCACCGCATCGATGTACCCAGGCGGCATGTGCTCGGTCGTCTGCAGCGCGCAGGCAGACTGCCCCACCGGCTCCACCTGCATCAGCGAAGGCGGCGGCCGCTGCGTCCTCCCCTGCAGCTCCGCAAGCGACTGCCGCGACGGCTACAACTGCGCGAGCAAGTCGCTCGAGGGCCGCGACGGCGAAGCCCGCGTCTGCATCCGCTGAGGTGGCTGTGTTGGCGGGGAGGGAGCGAGGGCTTGGGCTCTCGCCTTTTCTTTTTGGGGAACGCGCTCAGCCGCCCTGCGCGTAGCTGTCCACGAAGCGAATCGCCGTCGTCACCGCGGGGGCCGCGTTGGTCACGTAGATGGGCACCTTCAACGCCCAAGAGACGCGGCTCACCTCAAAGAGCAGCGCATGCGCAAAGCTCTGCGTGCAGAACGTCACGTTGACGAAATCCAGCTCGAAGGACTCGCGCGCCAGGAGCATGGGCATGAGCGTTTCGCGGGCTAGCTTTTGGGCGCGCGCCACGTCTTCTCGGAAAGGCAGGACGGGGAAACACTTGGTGCCCTTGGGCGGCACTTCCAGACGGATCCACTGGCTTGCGTCTCGCTGAGGATTCTGGAGGGCGAAACGGTGGCGCACCGCGCGGCTCTACCGCGTCTCCCAGCACGGGGCAGCCGTCAAAACATGGCGTTGCGGGCTGCAAAAGTGATCGGACAAGTGTCCGAACCCCTGGATCCAACTGATCCAACCGATCGGACACGTGTCCGGACACTCGGATCCAACTGATCCAACCGATCGGACACGCGTCCGGACACTTGGATCCAACTGATCCGACCGATCGGACACGCGTCCGGACACTTGGATCCAACTGATCCGACCGATCGGACACGTGTCCGGACACTTGGATCCAACTGATCCGACCGATCGGACACGTGTCCGGACACTTGGATCGGATGTGAATTCGTGTCCGGACAGTTGTCCGATCACAAATTGCAGCGCGGAGAGGCACCAAAGCCACGCGGAGGGGTGTTAGCCTGCCGCCATCACCGAACTGGGAGCGAGGGATGACGCAGCACGCCGCCACGAACTTCGGCCACCTTTTGGGGCACGACCCGCAGCTTGTACGGCTTGGGGTGCTTGCGGAGCGCTACTTCGCGGATGACCCGAACACCTCGCTCATCAAGCTGCGACAGTTTGGCGAGCTGCTCGCGCAGCTCATCGCGGCGAAGGTCGGTATCTACACCTCGTGCGACGAGGCGCAGTACGACCTGCTCCGGCGCCTTCAGGAGAACCAAATTCTCCCGCGCGAGATTGCGCAGCTCTTTGGGGAGGTGCGGCGTGAGGGCAACGCGGCGACCCATGAACGCAAAGGGGACCACCGCACCGCGCTGAGTGCGCTGCGTGTGAGCTGGCAGCTAGGCGTTTGGTTCCATCGCACCTTCGCCGACAAGACGTTCAAGTCGGGGGCGTTTGCGCCTCCCGCGCCTCCCGCGAAGAAGTCGGACGAGACCGCGGAGCTTCGCAAGGAGCTGGCGGCGCTGCGGGCGGCGCATGACGAGGCGGCGTCCAAGCTGAATGAGGCTGCCTCGAAGCTGACGATGACCGAGGCGGAGCTTCAGCAAGCCAAGCAGGAGCAAGCGCTCTGGGAGCAGATGGCCACCGAGGCAGAGGCCAAGGCGGCCGACGCGCGGAAGGCAGCGGAGCTGCAGGCGACACAGCAGCTCTCGCTCGCGATGCCGAAGGCGACGCTCGCGGCCTTCGTCACAGCGGCCCGCACCGCGGCCGACCAGGTGGAGCTGAGCGAGGCGGACACGCGCAAGCTCATCGATGCGCAGCTCTGCGAGGCCGGGTGGACGGCCGACACGGTGCGTCTCTCCTACGCGAAGGGAGCACGCCCTCAGAGGGGCAGGCACCTCGCCATCGCCGAGTGGCCCACCGCGAACGGCCCTGCGGACTACGTGCTCTTTGTGGGGCTGATGCCGATGGCGGTCGTCGAGGCCAAGCGTCGCAACAAGAATGTCTCGGCCACGCTCCAGCAGGCCAAGCGCTACAGCCGTGGATTCGAGGTGACGGCGGATCTGCTCACACCTGGCGGGCCTTGGGTTTCTGGGTCGGGAGCCTCGCCGGGAGACTTCCGCATCCCCTTTGC
>JBILQT010000572.1:0-2864 GCA_044373065.1 Sandaracinaceae bacterium | reverse complement strand
CGCCCGTACCTGCGCCAGATCGAGACCTTGAGCGGCATCTGGTTCTGCGACCTGCGCGACCCAGACAACCACGGCCACGCGCTGGATGGTTGGTACACGCCTGAAGGTCTCAAGGAGAAGCTCAAGCAAGAGACCAAACTCGCGCACGCGAAGCTTCAAGACGAGCCTTTCAACTTCGGCTTTCCGCTTCGCGACTACCAGAAGAAGGCCATCCACGCGGTGGAGGAGGCCATCGGCAGCGGTCAGCGCGAGATCCTGCTCGCGATGGCGACGGGCACCGGCAAGACCAAGACGTGCATCGCGCTCCTCTATCGCCTGCTCAAGGTCGGGCGCTTTCGACGCATCCTCTTTGTTGTCGATAGGTCAGCGCTCGGTGATCAGGCCGCTAGCGCGTTCAAAGACACGCGCATGGAGAACCTCCAGACCTTCGCGGATGCCTTCGGCATCAAGGAGATCGATCAGCCCGAGCCCGAGACGGCGACGGCAGTGCACATCGCCACAGTGCAGGGGTTGGTGAAGCGCGTGCTTTTTGCGCCGCAGGGCA
The DNA here is from genome assembly GCA_044373065.1 of Sandaracinaceae bacterium. GTDB lineage: Bacteria > Myxococcota_A > Polyangia > Polyangiales > Sandaracinaceae > JAFLCL01. Next base: position 2,320 of record JBILQT010000572.1, on the reverse strand, counting down.
CGCCACCTCCCTCGGTGGACCAATACGACTGCATCATCGTGGATGAGTGCCATCGCGGGTACCTGCTCGACCGTGAGCTCTCGGAGGTGGAGTTCGGGTTCCGAGGCTTCGAGGACTACATCTCCAAGTACCGGCGCGTGCTCGACTACTTCGATGCGGTGAAGGTCGGGCTGACGGCTACGCCTGCGCTGCACACGACGGAGATCTTTGGCCCGCCTGTGTTCGTGTACGGCTACCGAGAGGCCGTCATCGATGAGTTCTTGGTCGACCACGAGCCGCCCTACGTGATTCACACGCAGCTCTCCCGAGACGGCATCGTCTGGCAGGCCGGAGAGGATGTCCCTGTCTACAATCCGAAGGTCACTCAGCTTGAGCTGTTTCGGACGCCGGATGAGATTCGCATCGAGGTGGAGGGCTTCAACAAGCAGGTCATCACCAAGTCGTTCAACGAGGTGGTCTGTGAGGTGCTCGCCAATGAGCTCGACCCGTCCTCGAAGCAGAAGACGCTCATCTTCTGCGCCACCGATCTGCACGCCGAGATCGTCGTCGACCTGCTGAAGAAGGCGTTCGCGAAGAGGTACGGGAGCGTGGAAGACGACGCGGTGATGAAGATCACCGGTGCCGCCGATAGGCCCCTGCAGCTCATCAAGCGCTTCAAGAACGAGCTGACGCCCAATGTGGCCGTCACCGTCGACTTGCTCACCACGGGCATCGATGTGCCGGAGATCTGCAACATCGTCTTCTTGCGCCGGGTAAGCAGCCGAATCCTCTTCGACCAGATGCTCGGGCGTGCGACACGCCTCTGCAGCGACATCGGCAAGGAGACCTTCCGCATCTTTGATGCGGTGCGCATCTACGAGGCCCTCAGCGACCTCACGGCGATGAAGCCGGTCGTCGTGAACCCGAAGCTCTCCTTTGTGCAGCTCGCCGAGGAGCTCACGCGGGTGAAAGAAGAAGACGGGCAGCAGCTCGTGCGCGAGCAGCTCATCGCCAAGCTTCAGCGCAAGAAGCGTCATCTCAGTGAGCGGCAGGAGGCAGAGTTCGAGGCGCATGCGGGGATGTCCCCCAAGGCGTTCGTGGAGAAGCTCAAAGCGATGCCGCTCTCCGAGGTCGCCGCATGGTTCACCTCGAATGCAGGCCTTGGGGAGATCCTCGATCGCAAGGAGGGAGAGCGCCCTCCTACGCTGGTCTACACAGGCACGGATGGGCTTGTCTCGATCGATCGCGGCTACGGAAAGGCACAGAAGCCGGGAGACTTTCTCGATGAGTTCGCCGACTTCATCCGCACCGAGCAGAACCGCATCCCCGCGCTCATCACCGTGCTGACGCGCCCTCGCGATCTCACGCGAAAGCAGCTTCGCGAGCTGGCCCTGGCACTCGATCGAGAGGGCTTCTCCGAGGCGAAGCTCGGCTCGGCGTGGAAGGAGACCACCAACCAGGACGTCGCTGCGCGCATCGTCGGCTACATCCGAAGGGCGGCCATCGGCGACCCGCTCATCTCCTACGAGCAGCGCGTCGAGACGGCGCTTCAGAAGATTCTCGCCAAGAAACGCTGGAGCACACCCCAGCGAGATTGGCTGACCCGCATCGCCGCTCAGACCAAGGCCAACACGGTCGTCGACAGAGCGGCGCTCGATGACCCCGAGCTCATCTTCAAGCGTGAAGGAGGCGGCTTCGAGCGCCTCAACCGCATCTTCGACGGAGGCCTTCAAGAGGTGCTCGAAACGTTCAACGATTCGCTATGGTCCGCCACTGGTTAACCCACCGACACGATCCCGGCGCGCTGGATTTTCGTTTCAGCGCGAGCGCGCCCGCAGGAGGGAGTGAGGCGTAGCGAAGCTACGTCGCAGCGACCGACGAGGACGTAAGCCGCGATCAAACGAAAAGACAAGCGCCATGACCGTGACCCACGACATCGTTCAGAAGCTCTGGAACCTCTGCAACATCCTCAAAGACGATGGCGTCACCTATCACCAGTACGTCACCGAGCTGACCTACTTGCTCTTCCTCAAGATGGCGAAGGAGACGGGCACCGAGGACCAGATTCCAGAGAAGTACCGGTGGGATGACTTGGAGAAGCTGACCGCGCCGGAGCGCCTTCAGCACTACAAGCTCGCGCTCGTTCACCTCGGCTCCAATGGCTCGATGCTGGTGCGTGAGATCTTCGGCAACGCGAGCTCGTTCATCAAGAAGCCGGCGACGCTCTCCTCGCTCGTGAGCGAGATCCAGAAGCTCGATTGGTACAGCGCGAAGACCGAGGGCCTGGGCGACCTCTACGAGGGGCTCTTGGAGAAGAACGCCAACGAGAAGAAGTCGGGCG
>JBILQT010000377.1:0-6256 GCA_044373065.1 Sandaracinaceae bacterium | reverse complement strand
ACTCAGGAGCTGCGCATTGCGCTTCAAGACGACCGCATTGACCTGGCTCCAGTCGTAGTCAGCCACCGCCACTTTCGTGTTGGTCAGTTGGTGCGCGTGGACCAAATCGCGAATCGGCTCGATGGCGTCAAAGACGTTCTCCGAGGGGATGAAACGAATCGCGCCCTCGCTCAGCGTTGGCACCGTCTCGTAGACCTGGTTGTCGTCGATCAAGACGAGCTTCTCGCGCATCTCCGTGTGCTCGAAGAAGCAGGCGATGCCCTCCTCCTGCATGAGCCGAAGCGCAAAGTGCCAGTCACTCTCATCGCGCTGCGTGCAGTACTCGCGCTTCAGATATTCGCGACTACCGAGACGCAACTCGAGCGTGCGGTCGTATTCCTGAAGGCCCACACCGAGCACCGCGTCGAGAATCTCGGGCACGCTTAAGTCCTGAAAAATGCGGGTGTCCTGGCCGTAGCCGAGCAGTGCGGCCGCGGGCACGACCTCGATGCGCGCGATGACAGCGCGGTCGGTGGAGAGACCATGCTCGACGCGCTGCACGATGCCGCGCACCGCATGCGTGAGGTGCTTGCGCGACATCGTGAGCGACACGCTGCGCCCGAGAAGATCATTCGGGTCGTTCTCCAAATCCTCGGTGCAGAGCTCGACGCGCGCGAGGTAGGTGCCGCCCAACGTGTCTTCGATGTGGAGGTCGTGAATCTCCCAGTCGAAGTCGGTGTCGAGCACCTCGAAGTCGAAGCGCACCTCTTCCAAGCGCGCCTCGGCATTCATGATCGACTCGACCGTCTGCACGACTTGCTCGACTGCGGTGTAGGCCGTGGAGGCAAGTGATAGTGCCTGCTGGGCAACGCCAATCACGCCACTCACGCCGGCATCGTTGACCCCCAGCGCACCGAGCAATTGCCCTGCGCCGCCAACTGCCCCACTCGCTCCGCGAAGCGCGCCGGGGACCGTCGGCGAGCCGCTTGAGCCCTCGATGAAGCCCTCCACCTGCTCGGCGGCTTGCGTGACCCCCTGTGCGATTTGGCCTGCGGTTGCGACACCGCTTTGGATGTCGCGTGCGACCGAGGCGACTTCGTTCTCGGGGGCGGATGGAGGTGTGGAATCAGGAGGGAGTTCGTCTGGCATGCCCGTCTATCGGGCGCGGTGTTTGGGTGTTGCGTGATTCTTTCGAGGTGTCGTGCTGCGAGCGCGAGGGGCCGAAGTTTCGTCGAAGCCGTCGCACAGCCTGCGTGAGGAGACGCTTGCGCTTCTCTCGCGATGCGCGTGCACAAACGCCTCACATTGATGCGCAAACGCCACGGTTTGGGCGCTCCGCGCCGTCCGCAACAGGGCACATCGCATGCAGAGCCGTCCTTCAGAGCTCGGATGTTCTGAGCCTTGGAGGTACTCATGCGATTTCTTTCTCCTCTTCTGGTTGCGCCGCTCGCGACACTTGCCCTCGCGGTCGCGGGCTGCCCCGACGGGACGACTCCCGATGACACGGGCACGCGCGACACGAGCGCACCGCGCGATGCAGGTCGCGATAGCGGCGTCATCACCTTGTGTGGCAACGGCACCATCGACACCTCGGAGGAGTGCGATGGCACCAACCTCCACAGCGAGACGTGCATCACGCAAGGCCACGCAGGCGGCACGCTCTCTTGCTCTGCGCTCTGCCAGTTCAACGAGACGGCCTGTACTGCAAACCCTTGCGGCAACGGCACGCTCGACACGGGCGAGTCTTGCGATGGCACGGCGCTCAACGGCGCGACATGCGTGAGCGAGGGCTTCCTTCGTGGCGCCCTCGCCTGCGCTGCCGATTGCACATTCAACACAACGGCCTGCGATGCGTGCGGTGATGGCAACATCGATGCGGGCGAGCTCTGTGATGGCACAGACCTTCACGCGGAGACCTGCGCCACGCGCGGCTTCACGGGCGGCACCTTGGCCTGCACCGCGCTCTGCGCGTTCAACACAGCAGCCTGTGTCAACAGCCTCTGCGGCAACGGCGCGCTCGACACGGGCGAGGACTGCGATGGCGCGATGACCCGCCCGGGCAACACCTGCGCAACCTTTGGCTTCGCAACAGGCACGCTCAGCTGCAACGCCGATTGCACTGCGAATACAAGCCTTTGCACGCGCTGCGGCAACGCCATGATCGATGGCACCGAGGCCTGTGACGGCGCGGCCCTTGGCGGACGCACCTGCGTCACCGAAGGCTTCAGCGCGGGCACGCTCGCATGCTCACCGACATGCGCACTCAACACGACGGGCTGCACCGTCGCGGCATGCGGCAACGGCCTGATGGAAGCAGGCGAGGCCTGCGACGACGGCAACGCGCTCGCAGCCGATGGCTGTGGCGTCACGTGCATGGTCGAGGCTGGCTACGCATGCGCAGGGACACCCTCCTCGTGTGACCCAGTGTGCGGCGACGCGATGATCGTCGGCGCGGAGACCTGCGATGGCGCGAACCTCGGCGGCTTCACCTGCGCAACCGTGGGCTTCCCGATGGGCGGCACCCTCCTCTGCTCGCCCACGTGCAGGCTCGACAGCACAAGCTGCGCGAGTGGCCCTTGCGGCAATGGCACCGTCGACCCCACCGAAGAATGCGACGACGCAAACCACCTCGCGCTCGACGGTTGCGATGCCGCGTGTCGCGTCGAGGCATCGTTCAATCTGCCCGTGCGCATCACCGCGATCGCCGGTGCCCTCGTCGGCACACGGGGTCGCGTGGAAGTGCGCTTCGGCACGGGATGGCGCGATGTCTGCGATGACGGCTTAGGATCGGGCGCATCGACCTTCGCAAACGTTGTCTGCCGTCAGCTTGGCTACACGGGCACGGGGCACAGCGTGTTCACGGCCGGCGGTGGCTCAGAGACGCCTGTGATGGACAACGTCACGTGCACGGGCACCGAGCCCAATCTCTCGCAGTGCGTCTTCAACGGCTGGGGCGTCGAGAACTGCGTGGGCGCCGAGGCCATCGGCGTCGAGTGCATGCCGGGTGAGGGCGATGTGCGCCTCGCCGGTGGCTTGAACAGCATGGTCGGGCGCCTCCAAGTCTTTCACGCAGGCGCATGGGGCGAGGTCTGCGACGACTACTTGGAGACGAGCCGCTACGGCATCACCACCGCCTGCCAGCAGCTCGGCTACGCACACGGTGCAAACACCGATGCCTACCCCGCACCCAACGACACCTTCGCACTCGATGATGTGAGCTGCGTCGGCACCGAGCGTCGCCTGAGCTCATGCCCGCACAGCGCCTACGGCGTCGAGAACTGCCGGGCCTTCGAGGCACAAGGCATCGTCTGCGCGGAGCTTGCCGAGGGCGATCTGCGCATCGTGGGCGGCACCGGTCGCAACGACGGACGCGTCGAAGTCCTGCATAGCAATGCCTGGGGCACGGTCTGCGATGACGGCCTTGAGTTCAACCCGGCGATGCCTCCACCGCCCGTGGCCGCAACGCGCTTTGCAACCGTGAGCTGCAGGCAGCTTGGCTTCACCTCCGGCGGCCCCCTGCTCTCGGGCTCTGTGCCCGACGGCACCGCCCCCATCGTGCTCGATGACTTGATGTGCGTAGGCACCGAGGCAGCACTCTTGAGCTGCCCCGCACGCCCGCACGGTACGCACAACTGCGGCCACAACGAGGACGTCGGCATCCACTGCATCCCCTGATCATCAGTGCATCAAGCTTGAGCGCCCCTGCAACTGCGGGGGCGTTTGCTTGGGGGGACTCGGCCAGCATGCGCCCTCCCTTCGCGCGGACACGCCTGAGGCCAAGGCAACCCAACACCATCTCGACCTTGCCAGCGGGTGCAGAGGCACGCGTAGACTTGCGGTATGCACCTTTCCCGACGCTCTGGCTTCTTGGCGGTTCTGACCATGACGCTTGCCATGCTTGCCACGCTAGCAGGCTGCCCTGGGCCACGTGAGGAGGGGCTCATCGTCAACGTACAGACCGACTACATCCCCGTCGTCGAGTTCGATGCGGTGCGTGTGCGGCTCGACAACGGCGCGATGCGCGATGTCACGGTGAGCTCGCGCGATCGCATCTCGCGCCCGCTCTACATGACGACCTACACGGACGCGGCCCCTGGACGACGCGTGGTCGGCGTGAGCTTGGTGCGTGCGGGGCGCGAGTTCGCCTCGCGCTCCGTGCAAATTCCCTTCACTGGCACCTACCTCGTCACGGTCGTGCTCACGCGCAGTTGTAGCGCCGTCACCTGCGGCACAGGCCTCTCGTGTCTTGGCCGTCGCTGCGTCCCCGAGACGTGCATCACGGGGAACGAGCCGGAGTGCATGGAGCCTGAGTGCAGGACGAACGCGAGCTGCGTCAGCGCCACGCCCTGTGTCGAAAGTGAGTGCATCGCGGGCGCTTGCTTTCAGCGGCCCAACGATGCGCTCTGTGCAGCGAACCAAGTCTGTGTGCCCGACATGAACTGCATCGCGCGCCCCTCCGACCCCGATGCGGCGATGAGCGAAGATGCGGGCGGCATGGATGCGTTCTCGCCCCTCGACGCATTCCTCTCGCCCGATGCCTTCGACGGCATGTGCCGGGGCCCCGCAGATTGCGCGGATGCGTTCAGCTGCACGACCGACACGTGCACTGCTGGCGCATGCGGTCACGACGCGAACGATGCGGCCTGCCCAGGCAGCGCCTGCGTGCCAACCGACCCCATGGCCGACCCGACGACGGGCTGCTTGCCGGTGTGCAACGCGACCACCTGCGTCGCCTCGGCGTGTGAGACGGCAATGTGTGTTGCGAGTCGCTGCGAGCGCACCCCGGCATGCGCGATGGGTGAATCCTGCTGCGCTGGAACCTGCGCACTCGATTGTGGCGCCGTGCCCTGCGCCGGCAGGCCCGCCGGGACGCCGTGTCGTCCATCCGCTGGCGCCTGCGATCTGGCCGAGACCTGCGATGGCACCAACCCCGAGTGCCCGCCGGATGTGCTCGCCCCTTCAACGACAACGTGCCGCGCCGCAACCGGCCCGTGTGACGTCGCCGAGCGCTGCACCACAGGCACCGAGAACTGCGCCCCGGATGCCTTCACCACAACGGGCACCGCCTGCCCGGCGGGCAGCTGCGATGGCCTCGGGGCGTGCTCTTCCGCCTGCACCCCTGGCGCTGCCTGCTCCACTGGAAACCCTTGTGAGATCGGCGCTTTCTCCTGTGGCCCCACGCGCTGCCTTGCTGTGGGCGCAGCCCCCGCCGCGACCGTCTGCAGGGCTGCCATGGGGCCCTGCGATGCGCAGGAGACATGCGGAGGCGCCACGACGTGCCCTGCGGATCGCTTCGACTCGGTCAGCATCTGCCGCGACGCGCGCGGCGTCTGCGACGTGGCCGAGACCTGCAACGGTTCGAGCGCCAACTGCCCTGCAGACACCGTGCGTCCGACCACCTTCGTCTGCCGCGGAGCGGGCGGAACATGCGATGCCGAGGAGCGCTGCGGCGGCGGCGACGATTGCCCAGCCAACACCTTCCTCTCGGGCACGGTGTGTCGCGCGGGTGGTGAGTGTGACCCAGCGGAGATGTGCAGCGGCGCAAGCGCGAACTGCCCGACGGACGACTTCTCCAATTCATCCACCGTCTGCCGCGCTTCGGGAGGCACCTGCGACGTTGCCGAGACCTGCACTGGCACCTCACGCGGCTGCCCGGCCGATGGCTTCCGCAGCGGCGTCTGCCGCGCCTCCGCAGGCCCATGCGACGTCGCAGAATCATGCTCGGGCGCCTCGCCCTCATGCCCGGGAGACAGCTTCGCGAGCGGTACAACCTGCCGCGCCTCGGCGGGAGCATGCGATGTCGCTGAGACCTGCTCGGGAAGCTCCGCAGCTTGCCCCGGCGACAGCTTCTCAAGCGGTGTCTGCCGCCCCTCCGCGGGCGCCTGCGACGTCGCAGAATCGTGCTCCGGCTCTTCGGCCTCATGCCCTGGAGACGGCTTCGCGAGCGGTACAACGTGCCGTGCATCGGCGGGAGCGTGCGATGTCGCCGAGACCTGTTCCGGTTCGTCCGCCGCGTGCCCCGGAGACAGCTTCCGAAGTGGCGTTTGCCGCGCTTCTGCGGGCGCCTGCGACGTCGCAGAATCGTGCTCGGGTTCGTCCGCCGCATGCCCCGCAGACGGCTTCTCAAGCGGCGTTTGCCGCGCCTCAGCAGGGCCCTGCGACGTCGCAGAATCGTGCTCGGGTTCATCCGCCACGTGCCCCGGAGACGGCTTCGCAACCGGCGTCTGCCGCACCTCGGCCGGGCCCTGCGACGTCGCAGAATCCTGTTCGGGTTCGT
>JBILQT010000376.1:0-6278 GCA_044373065.1 Sandaracinaceae bacterium | reverse complement strand
TGATGAAGCCGACCTTGGGCGATGTCATCCAAGACCCGGCCGCGGGCACGGGCGGCTTTCTCATCGCGGCGAACCACTACATCCGCCAGCACCACGACATCGCATCGCTCACCGAGAAGGAGCAGCGTCGCTACTACACGCAGACCTTCTTCGGCATGGAGCACGTGCAGGACACGCACAGGCTCGCGCTGATGAACCTGATGCTGCACGGGCTCGACTCGAGCGAGGGCGCGGCGGGCATCCACTACGGCGACACACTTGGGTCCGACGGCGAGGCGCTCGCGAAGAACCACCCGGCGACGCTCATCCTCTCGAACCCTCCCTTTGGCACAAAGAAGGGCGGCGGCGACCCCGACCGCAAAGACTTCACCTACCCCACGAGCAACAAGCAGTTCTGCTTCCTCCAGCACATCTACCGAGGCCTCAAACCCGGCGGACGCGCGGCCGTGGTGCTCCCCGACAACGTGCTCTTCGAGGGCAACATCGGGAGGCAAATCCGCCAAGACCTGATGGAGAAGTGCAACCTCCACACAATCCTGCGCCTCCCCACCGGCATCTTCTACGCGCAGGGCGTGAAGACGAACGTGCTCTTCTTCACGCGCGGCGAGGGGGACAAGGGCAACACGAAGGAAGTCTGGGTCTACGACCTGCGCGCGAACATGGACCAGTTCGGCAAGCGCACGCTGCTCACGCGTGACCACTTCGGCGCGTTCGAAGAAGCCTTCGGTGAGGACCCACTCGGCGGCCCCAAGAGTCTCAAAGCCCGCAAGGACACAGGCGAGGAGGGCCGCTTCCGCAAGTTCACTCGCAAATGGATTGAGGAGCGCGGCGACAACCTCGACATCGCCTGGCTGAAGGACGACAGCGACGGTTCCAACGACGTGCTGCCCGAGCCCTCGGTGCTGGCCCGCGAGGCGATGGTCGAGCTGGAGGGCGCGTTCGAGGAGCTGCGCGGGATCCTGGCGGAGCTGGGCGAGGAGGTGGAGGCGTGAGCGAGCTGCCGACGGGGTGGGCGGAGACAAGTATCGGCGACGTCACGGCATACGTGTCGAGAGGCAAGTCGCCGAAGTACGCCGAGACAAGTCGGCTTCCTGTCATCAACCAGAAGGCAATTCGCTGGTTCGGCATTCAGGACGAGAACCTGAAGTTCATACACGAGGACCAGTTCGATCAATGGACACCAGAGCGCTTCATCCAGACTGGAGACGTGCTCTGGAACAGCACCGGCACCGGCACGATTGGGCGCGCCTGTCTGGTCCGACCTGAGCACCTTCATCCGCCGAAGGTCGTGGACAGCCACGTCACGATCGTTCGTCCAAGTGCAGCCATTGATCCTCGGTTCCTGTTTGCGTGGATCCGAGGGCCTGAGGTGCAAAGCGGCCTCGAAGAGTTGGCGTCGGGCAGCACGAATCAAATCGAGTTGAACCGAAGCACCGTGATCGCGACACGAGTCCCTCTCGCTCCGCTCCCCGAGCAGAAGCGCATCGCCGACAAGCTCGACGCCGTGCTCGCCCGCGTGGATGCCTGCCGAGGTCGCCTCGACCGCGTGCCCGCGATTCTCAAGCGCTTCCGCCAATCCGTTCTTGCAGCGGCGACGAGTGGGGAGCTGACGCGGGAGTGGCGGGAAGGAGCCGGCGCGGAGTGGGACGAAAAGTCGATCGAAGAACTCTGCGGTGTCGAGAGGTACGCGATGGCGATCGGTCCCTTTGGCAGCAACCTCAAGGTCGCTGACTATCGGAGCGAAGGCGTGCCTCTGGTCTTCGTTCGCGAGATTCGTGCGCGCACCTTCGGGGGGCCCGCGACGAAGTACGTGTCCCCGGAGAAAGCAGTCGAGCTCAAGGCTCACTCTGTCCGCCCAGGTGACCTCCTCATCACGAAGATGGGCGACCCCCCTGGCGATACGGCCATCTATCCGCTCGACCGTCCGCCCGCGATCATGACTGCAGACGTAGTGTGCTTGCGCGTCGACCCGCACATCGCGGACAGCCAGTTCGTCGGCCATGCGATCGAAAGCCCGCTGGGGCGAGAACGCATGGGCGAAATCACGGCAGGTGTCGCGCAGCAGAAGATCAGCTTGGAGCGTCTCCGCACCATGAGACTCCCAACGCCGCCAGTTCGCGAGCAGGTTGAGATCGCTCGGCGCGTGGGCGAGCTTTTCGAGTTGGCCGACCAGCTCGAACGTCGTGCGATCGCGGGGCGCGGTTGTGTCGACAAACTCACCCCATCCCTGCTCGCCAAGGCCTTCCGCGGGGAGCTCGTTCCGCAAGACCCGAACGATGAGCCTGCGTCTGTGCTGCTGGCTCGGTTGAAGGGGGCGGAGCCGGTCGGGGCGAAGAAGCGGAAGGGGAGCGCGAAGGCGTAGGGCGCTAGAGCAGCCCCTGTCGCTTCGCCTCGGTCCACACGAAGGGCGACTTCTTGCGTAGAAAGTCCTCTACGTTGGGCCTGCGCGCGCCCTCTCCCCGAAGCTCCAGGTACTCCTCGTAGTGACGCAGCCGCATCGCTCTCACGTTGCCCTCATCCAACCCAAGCTCTTTGAGCGTGTCAGTCGCGGCTTGCTGCACGGCCGGAGCGAGGCCCGGGTTTGGGTAGATCTGTCCGTTGAGAAAGCGCATCCGAAATGTATCGGGCGCGAGCAAGAAGGGGTCGAGCACCTGATGCACGCTCTTGTTCGTGTTCATCCCTCGGCAGGCGAGACGGTAGTTGCTCCACGTGTACGCGCCGCCCGCGTGATGCTTCTGAGCGACGAAATGGTCCGCCGTGGTCGCCCCGAACTCGTCCTCAAAATAGACGCATAGATAGGCACACACGCCCCCGTAGCGCTTGTGCAGCTCGCGGAGGCATTCGCGCCAGAGGGGCTCCAGCTCGACGCCTTTGGGTTTGGGCTTCGTTGGGTCGATGCCATTCGCCTTGAGCCAGGCCAGCCCATCGGTCTGCACCTGGACTGCAATCGGCGGCGGGGGCTGCGGCTTCACCGGAATCATTGGCGCCAGCCGCGTTGCTTGGCGATGAAGCGCCAGCGCACCCAGAAAGGATCGATCTCACCGAGCACCTTGCGCAAGCGCGTCTCGAGTGCGCGCGCCTTGGCTGCGCTGAAGTTCTCGTCGTCCATCGCGCGCGCCGCATCGTTGATCTCCGCCTCGGCCTCGATCGAGCGCGTGCTCGTCAGGTCGAATGCCGGGCTCATGAGCCATCCGTTGGCATCCCCGTAGCGCTTGAACACGCGCTTCTCGAGCACGACGCCCCCTGCCTTCGTCAGGTCGAGGTCCCACCAAGCATCTCGCCCCGCATCGAAGGTGGACTCGATAGAAGCAAGCACGAGCGGCGAGTGCGTGGCCGCGATGAGCTGCACCTCCGCCTCAGCTCGCAGGATCTTGGCCACCTCAAGCAAGGACGAGAGAATCGTGCGCTGCCAGCGCGGGTGCAGATGGCTCTCCACCTCGTCGACGAGCATCACAATCTGGCGTGAGGGCTTGTGCCGGTTTTCCTCGGCCGCGATGCGGTGCTCCTTCCACGACCACATCAGCATGTAGGCCAACCCGAGCATCCGACGAAGGCCCGACGACGTATGAAGGACAGGTACGTTGCCGTAGGGCATCGTCACCGTGGGCACGTCCTTGACGCTGGGGGGAACGCGCGTGTTGGGCCCAATGCCGATCGCCTCATCCGGCGCCAAACGGAGCAACACCGTACGCATCCGCTCCAGGTCTTCGCCCTGCAGGTCGACCCACTTGGCCAAGTCGTCAACAAGCCCGCGACACGTCGTGACGTCATTGACCTTGAGCCCGTCCCAAACCTCCACAGGCGTCAGCACAAAGCCTGCGAGCTTCTCCTGAACGTCAACGCTCCCCTTCTTTGTCCAGTAGTTCCGCTCCGGGTCCCACACCGAGAACCCCCCATCCGAATGGGCGTAGATCACAAGGCCAGGGATGCTCGGTCTGCCCGAGGTCCCGGTCCACTCAAGCATCTGGTACCGGCTCTCGTAGGCAATGACCTTCTTCGTCTTGGAGGTCAGCGAGAAGCGGATCGTCGCCGCCTTCTTCGGGTCCTTGGGCCGTGCCGGAAACCCAGAGGTCAGCTTTGGGTTGATGTCACGCGGCCAGGTTCGCGTCAGCGCCCACCACGCGATGTCGAGCAAGAAGCTCTTACCCAGGCCGTTGTCGCCCGTGAGCAAGTTGAGACGCCTCTCGAACGCGATCGTCATCGAAGGCGCAGGCCCGACGTTCCTGAGATTCAACGTGTTCAACATGGCCGCACGCATACCACGACCGCCAAAACCGCCGCCCTAGTCAGCCAAAGCGCTTCGCAAAAGTGATCGGACAAATGTCCGAACGCCGGATCCAGTCGATCCAATCGATCGGCCCGAGCGACATAGCGCCAGAATTTTCCTTGACGCACCCCGCATCTGCCATTTCCAATCGCCGCACCCCCGAACCAAGGAGCCCGTCGATGCAGCAGCCCCTCTTCAACACCCCGGTGGCCAAGTGCGAGACCCTCGCCCGCCACATCGTCGCGTCGATTCGCCGCTACATCGCGCTCTTCTCACCCACAGCACAGGTCCGCGCGGAGCTCGAGGCGATTGCGGCGCGCATTGCGGCGGGGTCGCTCCAACTCGTGAGTGCGCACGGCGTCTACCGCGAGCGCGTGCTCGACCTCATTGAGCCGCGCGTCGAGGTGAAGATGGTCGACCTCAAGGCCGATGATGTGGTGCGCAGCGTCAAGCGCCTGGCCGACGAAGCGAAGGTCGCAGACCGTATCTTTCCCGATGGCGTGACGCCGATTGTGAAGCCCGTCGGGCAGTCCGAGGTGGATGAGCTGCAGAAGCTCGAAGAGCGCATCTCAGGCTCGATCGGTTGGGCGGACAAAGACGCAGCACACGCACGCATCGCCAGCGTCCGTGCGGACTACGAGACCGCGCTTGGTCGAAGGCGAGCAGCGCTCAGTGCATCCGGCTCTGCGCGCGCGCTGCGCGACTCGACGCGCGAGGAGTTCGTCAACCTCTACGCATCGGCGATGGGCACCGTCAAAGCGCTCTTCCCCCGCGACAAGGCCACGCAGGATGCGTTCTTCGATGCGGTGCGTACGGCAAGCGATGATGGTGACGACGAGGCGGAGCCGAGCTGAGACTCACGACCCAGATGAAAGAGCCCCGCAGGAGTCATCCTCGCGGGGCTTCTTCGTGAGCGAACCAGCAGCTCACTCGACGAGCAGCAAGCCACGCGCGTGGCGCAGCAAGAAGCGTCGGCTGCCGACGATGGGGATCGCTGCCGTGACCTCGGGGCCCGCGAGCAACACGGGCGCGCCAAACGTCAGCGCGTTGGGGCCCACCGTCATCGAACGAACGTGGAGGCCGACTGGCTCAAGCGCGGGCCACACGCGTGGTGCGCGCGAGATGACGCCGCGGCCGTCGACAAGCGCGAAGCGGCTCTCGGTGGCATTCCCCGTACGCACAGCCCCAGTGCTCTCGCGCAGCTCTACGCCTGGCTGCACATCGGCCCGCGCAAACCACTTCGCCGGCATCGCCCCGTGCCCGAGCACGCCGCCCAGGAGCATGCCTTCGCCCACGCGCCAGAGGCTCCCCGGGGACGACTCCCTGACCACGAGCGCTGGGCCAAGGAAGGCACCGCTCTCCCACGTATCGGGAGCGGCGACGCCGGAGACAAGCACGCGTGCGTCGTCGAGGAAGGCCACCGCCGCAACATGAACGAAGGGCGTGGAGGTCACTGCGCAGTCGTCGACCCCAGCAACCAACCACGCGCCCGGGAGATCAATCCGCATGTTCTCGTCAACGAGCGCTGCGTCGATCCCCCAGGCCAACGAGGTTGCGTCGGGCGAGACCGCCACCGCGTCCGTCAACGTGAACGTGGCCCCGTCAGCCTCCGCGACGAAGGTCGCACTGCAGCTGGAGAGAGGGCGAAGCGAACCCGACACGTCCCCCGCGCCGAGCCGATCGAGCGTCATCGTTGCAACGCGTCCCTCGCTCGCCACATGAAGGTGAAAGAGCTCAAGCGACCCGTCTGCACGCATGCCCGCGCCCATCGGCCCGTCCGGAAGCTCGACGCAGAAGCGCTGCACGACGGTCACGCTCGGGTCGAGGCTCGCCTCGATCGCGGCCACGTCGAGCGCACAGTCCGAGACACACGCACCCCCCACAAAGGTCTCCCCGGCCGCGCACGGATTCACGCGCTCGTGGCTGGCGCATCCGACCAGCGTCAGCCCCACAAGGGCGCCCACACCGAAGCCTGCCGAAGAGATCCTCATCGGTAGATCCTGCCCTTTCA
>JBILQT010000083.1:0-26674 GCA_044373065.1 Sandaracinaceae bacterium | reverse complement strand
AATCTTCTTCATGGCGGTTCCTTTGGGAAATCACCCCGGAATGTTTCCGGGGCCGGAGAAACCGCCACTTCAAATTTCAGCAGGAGACGGGGCTACACCGGGTACGCGGAGTTGACTGCACAGTCGAGGCCCCACGATGGTCTGCAGTTGGACCATCAGCCGTCACATGCTTCGAACGTCCGGCGCATGGAAATCGCGCTGGATCGCCAGTTGACGCGACTCGAGGAGGACGCGCTGCGAGACGCAAGCACTGCGGTAGCGGTTCCAACCGCGTGGCACCAACAGAACTCTCCGACCTATGGTGGGCGGAACAGCCGCTGGAGAATCGAGATGGACGCCCGCTTCCCGTTGTTGGCGGCGACCCGCGATGCGTTGGCGATGGTACGTCGAGCGTCACCCTCAGATCGCGGAGCCGCCCTACAGGCGTTTCACCAAATACGAGACAGAGCAATTGAGCTTGGTCGGTCGTTCCGACTGAGGAGGCGTTAGTGACTATGGATTTGTTCAGTCGGATTGAGGAACTGGTAGGCGAACTCGCCAGCGCAGAGGCCGTAGAGCGAGTCCTGAACGTGAGGACGGTCTGTCGCGATCCGGAGGGCAATCACGCGTACGCCTCAGACGAAGGGGCCGGATATGAATTGGTGTTGCGAAACGCTCGAATCCTGAATCCCCGGATCAACCGGGAAGGCTTCGTCGCAGTGGCAGCTCATTTCCACCCGAATCGGCCGCAGGGTGTGGCGTTCGCGGGGGACCTTCCAGGAGGCATTAGGTTAGGTCATGCACTCGATGAGACTTCACCACTTCTAGGTGCAGTGATGCAGCGCGGGCGCAGCGAGTACAGCCCGCTCCTTAAGAAGGACCTCCCCGCGTGGGTCGTCTTTCCTCGTCAACTCTGCGTCCTACGTGTCGAGTTGGACCGACAGAATCGGATCTTGCTCGTAACGTTAATGAACAGTCAGACTCGTCCCAGTCGGAAGTAGCTGTTACCGGCCGATTTGACCTCGTACGCGCCCACCAATCTCTCGTCGTAGCGCCCGCACCACATTGCCGCGCTCACGTCGAAGAACGCGTCCGCGGTCGTCGTAGCCACAAGCCGCGCCGCTCTCTGAAAACATAATGTTGCTACATGGTCGCAATGCGACCTCTCGCGCATGCGCTCGTACGCCATCGCCGATGGCAACCACACGGCCGCGCCCATCGCCTCGCTGACGACCACCTACGAGTACACCGGCTACGAGCGCACGCGCGAGTCAGTCACGGCGGGCGATACGCTGCAGCAGCGCCGCACGTACCACTACGACCCCTTCGGTCGCCTGCACCAACTCGACGAGCTCGAAGGCACGGCCACGCGGACGACAAACATCCTCTACGACGCGAACGGCAACATGCTCTCGCGCTCGGATGCGGATGACGCCTCGGCCTCGGAGTACTTCGACTACGACCCGTGGGACCACATGACGGCGATGCACGAGGGCGCCGCTGCCGCGCCTCCTGTGGCTCGCTACGAGTACGACCCATCGGGCATGCGCATTCGCGAACTCGGCACCTCACGCGGCGACGTCGAGGCGTTCTACGCGGATGGCGCGCTGCTGGAAGAGCGCACGCCCCTTGGCGCGCTCGTCTCGCACTACCACGAGGGGCCGCTCGGCACGCTCCGCTTCGATGGCGGCGACGGTGAAGTGTCCTATTTCCATATGGACGCATCGGGGAGCACGATGGCCCTCACGGGCGCTGCGGGCGCCACGAACCAGACGACGACGCTCGACCCCTGGGGCGCAGTCGAATCGCAGACGGGCACATCGGGGAACCGCGAGCTCTTCACCGGGCACCGAACCGACACCGAGACGGGCCTCGTCTACATGGGCTCGCGTTACTACGACCCTGCGCTCGGCCAATTCACGACGGCCGACTCCTACCTCGGCGAGCCCTCGGAGCCGGGGAGCATGCAGCGGTACATGTACGCGAATGCGAACCCGGGGAGGTATTGGGACCCGGATGGGCACGCGGCTTCGGAGATGACCAACCGCACGTCGATGTCCTACAATACCGCGGCGACGCGGGGTGAGGTGACGGTCAGCGCGGCGTACGAGCCAAGCCTGGACACCGTGGGCGTGGACCCGACCAAGCAGCGTGCGTCGATGACACATGCCGCCAGCAGTGCGCTCAGGCCGATGGTCGTCTCTGCGTGGGAGGTTACGCAGCTCGACTGGCGCCGGGCCTATGAGTCGTTCAACGAAGCGTCGCAGGTTGCGTTTGCGTTGACGGTTGGTGTCGGGGCTGCTGCAGCCGCTGCTCCGGTTGTCGTGGGGGCGATTCTGGGAGGCCTTGCTGTTGTCGGCGCCCTAGCGCTGACCTATGCAGTGGTCCGCCAATGGGACAACGCCGTCGAAGCAGGTGTGGACAACCCGATTTCGCAAGCTCTGTTCGTCGGGCTTGGCTCCCCGTTTGGTATTCCTCAGATGTTTGAGGCGCTGAGCGGACGTGACGCACTTACGGGTGGCGCGATGACGCAGGAGGAACGTAGTGAAAGCTTAGTACAAGGTGCTGGCGCTATCGGCGACAGCGTTGGGGGGATGTTTGGTGGCATCGCCATTGCTGAGGTGCAATCGGCCGTGGGTGGCGTCAGGTCGGCAGGGCGTGTCCGTGCGGCAGGACGCGTGAGGCCGACGGGGCGCGTTCGAGCAGGCCGCGTGCGACCGGGTCGCATTCGGGCTGGGCAATCAAGGCGAGGTGGCCGCGCACGGATCGGTACTAGACGCGTCGGGAGCCCCACCCGCGTAGCGCGTCAACCGGAATGCACCAGTGTCGCGTGCTTGACCGGCAATGCCTGCTTCGTTGCCGGAACGCTCGTCGCGATGTCGAGCATCGCGCAAGCGCTGCCCATCGACGAAGTTGAGGTTGGCTCGCGCGTCGAGGTCACGGCCGAAGCCGAAGCGCTGTGCTCACACGAGGCACGCGAAGGCCAAGTGCGCGTCTCGTTCGTCTTCAACGACGAGCGACTCACGTGGGACACGATCTACCTCACGCGCCTCATGCCGCGCGCCGAGGCCGAATCCCTCGGCTACGAAGTCGGCGGCAGCGCCTGGATCGACGGCGCTGAGTTCGGCTCCACGGGTTGGGCGGAGATAGCGTCCATCGATCCCGTGGATGTGCCCGCGGGCGATGGCTGCGTCGTGCATGCGACGAACCTTCGTTCGAGCGGCGACATGATTCACCTGCGCCTGAGCGACGGCACGCAGGTGGACGGCACCGCAACGCATCGCTTCTGGAGCGTGACGCGCGGTGATTGGTTCGCAGCACGTGACCTGCGCGTGGGTGAATCGCTACGCACGCCGAGCGGCACGGTGCGCGTCGATGAAGCGCGCGTGGAGGCGGTGCTCACGCCGGTGTTCAACCTGGAGGTGGAGGGCGCGCACGAGTTCTTCGTCGGGGATGCGGAGGTGTTGGCGCATAACGGGCGGTTGGCGTGCGACTTCGGGCCGGTGGAGTGGACGAGTCCGGACACGGGCGTGCAGCACGGGCCTTGGACCGAGCGTCAGCATCAGCAGATGGCCGGCGCGAGGATGCCGAACGAAAGACGTCATATCGCGAGCCGAGTTCGACTAGACACTCGGACGCAACCGGAAACCACGCTCCTGATGTCGGGTGCCGACCTACGTCGCGACGTTGCTGCAATACAGAGTGGTCACGCAGTTCCTTTGGGGAACAACGAGTTCCTGATTCATGGCCGACGGTACGTCGTGAATGGTGTTCACACCTATCCGGTGGGCGGCGCAGGGACAGAGTCCGTGAGCCGCGGAGCCTTCCGTATGCTTGGCGCGCTAAACGAGCATGGAGATACGCCTGCTGGCGCGGCCGCGTCCGCTCACATCACAGTGCCCGAGGACCGCGCACGTGGCCGCGAAATCTGGGAGCGTCTGCGATGATCTGGGCATTTTACCTACGACGAGTAGACACCCAAGTTCTGAAGCGTGTCGTCGCGAGAGCATTTGCTCTTACGGAGGCTGAGATCGACCTTGCGCACTCCTACTCGACGCTCCCCACAGGCGGTGCTCTGGGTATAGTCGTTTGGTCCAGTTCGGGTGAGTTTCCTGTAACGGTCGAAGTGGCTGCGGGTCAGTCGCCTGCGAACATGGATGAGTTGTCTCTTGCTAAGGAAATCAGTCACGAGATGGCAACAGCTGTGCTGATTTCCGACGTGTCACGCGAGCCCGGAAACTTCGCCTCGATGATGCTGGTCCAACCCGATGGGCAGGTCCGTGCCGTTTGGCTGGACGCAGACCGCCTTCAGAACGACGAATTGTGCTTGGCGCACGATGAATCTGAACGGGAATCGTGATCCAACTCGAAGCGGAGCTGTTACCGGCCGATTTGACCTCGTACCCGCCCACCAATTTCTCGTCGTAGCGCCCGCACCACATCGCCGCGCTCACGTCGCAGAACGCGTCCGAGCAGGGGAGCAAGCCGGTGTCAGAGCACGCTTTGGGAAAGTGGTAATACCACTTGGCCGCCGACTCAAAACGCCTTCCGGAAGGCTCCGCGAGTAGCAGCAAGCCGGTGTCAGAGCATGCTTTGGGAAAGTGGTAATACCACTTGGCCATTGCTCAAAAATGCCTCCCGGAGCCTCCACGAGGGCCCCGAACTCGCATAACCAAGCCCGCCACGACGCTCCCGAGGCGCACAAAACCAGCGAAAAATGCCCACCGCAGCACGAAAACCGCGCAGCAGACACACATCTCCCGCCGCGCTCCGCGACCGTGGGAGCAAGCCGTGTCAGAGCACGCTTTGGAAAAGTGGTAATACCACTTCGGCACCGACTCAAAATGCCTCCCGGAAGGCTCCCCGAAGGCCCCGAACTCGCACAAGCAAGCCCACCCCGACGCTCCCGAGGCGCACAAAACCGGCGAAAAACGCCCGCTACGGCACGAAAACCGCCCACCAGACACACAACTCCCGCCGCGCCCCGCGACCGCAAGCTCACGCGATCCAAAACAGCCGCTACGCAGCCGCCGCAATCACACCCGCCCAAGGCGGAAACGTCCCTTCCGGAAACTCCCCGAGCACCCCCGTCTCGCGAAAGCGCGCAGACGCCTCGACGTAGAATGCGACCATGTTGCGATATGCATCGCGCAGCGCCCACACAGCCTCCCGTGCACCAAACGCCCATGGTTGCTGCATACGGGGACGAGCTCCTCTAGGACGCGTTCGCGGGTCCGCATTGATCAAGCTCGCAACAGACCGCACACGGGTGCGCGACTTCTGCCGCACCAACTCCATCTCGCGCTCCGTGGCATCCATGCTCGACCGCAACGCGCGACGCGCCGCACGCAGCTCAAGCGCCGAAAGCCCCTCCCACTGCGGCATCGTCTCCAAAGGCACACGCACCGACTCGGTGAACTCCGCGATGCGCTTCGGCTTGCCCGCCTCCCGCCACGCATCCTCATCGAAGTACGCGACCTCCATCGCGTCACGGCCCTCCACGACAGCCGAGTACGACGAAAGCCCCGGCCACTCTTGCGCCCGATCAACGCAATGCGCCCGCACGGGGTTCGCGTGCACGTAGTGAATGAGCTGCATGAAGCTCGCATCATCAAGCACGGGCTGATGCTTGAAGCGCTCTTTCGACATTGCGCCCTGCCTGCGCAGTAGCGGATTCAACGCGAGCGCGACCTGGCTCTTCGCTGTTGCTGTTTTCCCTTGCGGGAAAGTACTGCATCGCGGCCGAGAGTTCGGTCGACTCAGCGCGCACGACGAGGTGAAAGTGATTGGCCATCACGACCGCTGCGTAGAGACCGATGTCGTATTTCTCTAGCGTTGCAGCGAGCACGCTTGCGATGACGAACGTGGTGCGTTTCGAAGGCCGCCAGAGGAACTGATCGTCCACGCATTTTGAGGTCACGTGGTAGGTGCTCACATCGGGCGGGTAGTAGCGAAGCCTGCGCATGCGCGCGCGTGTGGAAGTTGCGAGCCGGTGAAATCGGCGTCGTTTCGCGGGGAATCAAGGCTCGTCTGGGTGCACGTGGCGGCGACGGCGTGGCGGTACGCCATTTGGAGTTGGCGACGCGCTCTCAAAAAGTACGGGGACCTGTACTCAAAAGTACGGGACCTGTACTTCCAGGTACGGGGACCTGTACTCGCAACAACGCTACGCGCCGCCGCTAATGCTTCGAGCTCTTGCGCGCCTCTTCGAGCGCCCTTCGCACCGTCTCACGCACGGCAGCCTCATCGATCTCCACCACATCACCTGGTGTGGCGCTGCGCGGTGTCGAAGCGCGCGTCTCCGCCTTTTTCGCGACGACCGTTTGCAGCGCGCCTTGCGCTGACTTCATCCCGCGGCGTCGTCGCCTGCGTGCGAGGTAGAGGCCTGGCAGCTTCCAGATTTCTGCGCCATCGAGCGGTGGGATGGGCACCAGGTTGAAGAGCGCGATGCTCACGTTGATCTGCGTGAAGACAAAGAGCGCATCCATCAGGAATTGGCTCTGCACGGGCGGTGAGATCGCGAGCCAGGCGGAGGCGACGAGGAACATGCCGAGCTGCGCGAGCACGCCGCCTGAGGCGATGACCGAGCGCTGCCAGGGCGACTGCTCACCTGCGTACATGCAGTGCCCACCGAGTGCGTGAACCATCACCTCGATGACGTCTTGTTTGTAGCGCTTCGCGAGCGCCGCATGGCCGAGCTCATGGCCGAGCACGACGAGGAAGGCAGCGAGCCAGGCGCCGGGGGCGAGGCGTGTGCCGCCGACCAGGACGCAGAGGATCGGCACCGTCCAATGCAGACGAATCGGTGCTCCGCGAAAGGACCCAACTTGGACGTAGCCGCTGCGGAACATTCGGCGAGTCTAGCGCACCATGCGAACGCGCTTTCGGCGGCTGCGCCATTCGGGCAGACTGCCCGCATGCAGATTGTGTCGTTCGGGCTCACGGATGTTGGACAGAAGCGCAAACACAACGAGGACTACTTCCTCGTCGACCCAGACTTCGGTCTCTACATCGTGTGCGACGGCATGGGCGGGCACGCGTCGGGTGAGGTCGCATCTTCGACGGCGGCGACTTCGATTCATGAGGAGGTGCGCGAGGCCACCGAGGCGCTTGCGGCGCTCGATCAAGGCTCGACCGAGCTCGCCGAGAAGCTCCTGCGTGGCGCCCTCGAGCGCGCGTCTGCTCGCATCTACAAGATGGGGATCGAGCAGCCGACGAAGAAGGGCATGGGCACGACGTGCTCGGTGCTCATCCTGCGGGGCGGCAAGGGCGTGATGGCGCACGTCGGTGACTCGCGCATCTACCTTGTGCGCGGTGGCCAGGCGCATCAGCTCTCGGAGGATCACACCTTCCTTCAAGAGGCCGTGCGTCACGGGATCATGACGCCCCAGCAGGCCAAGGAGAGCTCGCACCAGAACATCATCACGCGTGCGGTTGGGCCGCTTGAGAAGGTGATGGTCGACACGCTCGTCTTCGACGTGCTCGATGACGACACGTACATGCTTTGCTCCGATGGCCTTCATGGTCATCTCGATGAGTCGGATGATCTCGCTGCGATGCTCGCGGGCCCCGACCTTGAGAACATGCCGCAGCGGCTTGTGGACCTTGCGAATGAGCGCGGTGGTGACGACAACATCACCGCGGTTGTGCTGCGCGCGCGTCGCGTGAAGACCGAGCAAGTGGAGGCGGATCGATCGACGCTCGTGAACGCGTGCATCGACACCTTCCGGCACATCCAACTCTTCCAAGAACTCTCGATGCCCGAGCTTCTCCGCGTGACGACGGCCTGTCGCACCGAGACCTTTGAGCCGAACGAGGAGATCATCCGCGAGGGCGAGATGAGTGAGTCGCTCTTCCTGCTTGTGTCGGGTCAGGTGGCGGTCGAGCGACACGACAACGTCGTTGCGATTCTCGGCGCCGGCGCGCATTTCGGTGAGATGGCGTTGCTCTCGCAGCGGCCCCGCTCGGCCACGGTGAAGGCCCGCACGCAAGCCACGGTGATGGTCCTCGATCGCCCGCCCTTCTTCGCGATGATGCAGCAGGATTCGCTGCTCGCGACGAAGTTCCTCTGGCGCCTGGCGCAGTCGCTCTCGCTGCGTCTCGATGATTTCTACGAGCTTCAAGAGGCAGGCTCGGGAGGCGGCGGCAGTGCGCCCGGTGCGAAGTCCACGCTGCGCTTTGGGCTCTACCCCTCGCCCTTCAACTACGGCGTCCCGCAGACGTGAGCGTGTCGACGCTGAGCGCGATCTCGATCTACCCGATCAAGAGTTGTCGCGGCATCGCACTCACCGAAGCGAGGGTGGAACGGCGCGGCATCGCGCACGACAGGCGCTTCATGGTCGTCGACGAGCACGGCGTTTTTGTCACGCAGCGTGAGGCGCCACGCATGGCGCTTGTCGATGTGGCGATCGATGGCGATGCACTCGATGTGTCCGCGCATGAGCACGGTGAAGTGCGTGTTCCGCTCGTTCCTGAGGGCGGCGAGGTGTGCAGCGTGCGCGTCTGGAGAACGACCGTCGAAGCACTCGAAGTGCCTTCACTCAGCGCCTTCTTCGCGTCCTTCTTGAAGCGCGATGTGCGCGCGGTGTTCATGCCGCAATCGACCTTGCGCGCGGTGAACCCGAAGTACGCAGAGGAGGGCGACCACGTGAGCTTCGCGGATGGCTATCCGCTGCTCATTGCGAGCGAATCATCGCTCTTGGATCTCGAGGCGCGTGCGGGCATGCGCTTTCCGATGTCACGCTTTCGTCCCAACTTGGTTGTCCAAGGGACGGCACCCTGGGCCGAGGATGCATGGAGCCATGTCCACGTCGGTGGCCTCACCTTCCGCGCGCCGAAACCCTGCGCGCGCTGCGTGATGACGACGATCGATGAGACGACCGCGAAGGCGAGCAAGGAGCCGCTCAAAACACTCGCCACCTTCCGCGCGGACGCGGGAGAGGTCATGTTCGGCATCAATCTCCTTCCCGATGCGGAAGGCGTGCTGAAAGTCGGAATGGCGATGACGATGACCGAGCGAGAGAGTGCGTTTTGAGTCGCGAGCTGCGTGAGCAAGTAAGGGCCCTTGTGGCCGATGAAGTGACGATCGGAGAGCCGCAACACGATGGCCCCGAGCGCGTCGCGATGGTCTATCCGAGCCCCTACCGCACGGGCATGAGCTCGCTTGGCTTCCTGCAGATCAAGCGCCTGATCGAGTCGCGTGGGCGCGTCGCAGAGCGCGCGTTTTTGCCGGATGATCCGGACGAATATCGACGCACGAATACGGCGCTCTTCACCTTCGAGCATGAGCGGCCGGTGCGCGGTTTCCCTGCCGTGCTGATGAGCGTTGCGTACGAGATTGAGCTCGCAGGGATGATCGAAGTGCTTGAGCTCGCCGGCATTCCGCCGCTCGCGAAGGACAGAGATGCCAGTCATCCCTTCATCTTGATGGGCGGCCCGCTGACCTTCTCGAACCCGCTTCCGCTCGCGCCTTATGCCGACGCGATTCTCATGGGCGAGGCCGACGAGACGATTCACGACGCGCTCGATGTGATCTTTGCGCACGTGGGTTCCACACGTCGCGCAGCGGATTGGAAGACGCTGACGATGGCGATGATGGCCGAGAAGATCCCGAGCGCGTTTGTGCCGGAGGTCCACGGCGACACGATGCCGGACATCGCGAAATGCGCGGTGGAGTTGCTCCCCGCCTGGGCCGCGATTCGCACGCCGCACACCGAGCTGCGCGACATGTTTCTCGTCGAGGCCGAGCGCGGCTGTTCGCGCGGTTGCACCTATTGCGTGATGCGTCGATCGACGAATGGCGGCATGCGCATCGTGCCGATGGAGAAGCTCCTCGCGCTGATTCCGGAGGATGCCAAGCGCGTTGGGCTTGTCGGCGCGGCTGTCTCGGATCACCCGAAAATCGTGGAGATTGTGGAGACGCTGGCCGATCGAGGATGCGAGGTCGGGCTCTCCTCCTTGCGGCCGGACCGGCTCAATGATCGCTTTGTCGGTGCACTCAAGCGCGCGGGCTACCGCACGCTCACGACGGCCAGTGACGGTGCAAGCCAGCGCCTTCGCGATCAGGTGCAGCGCAAAGCGGGCGAGCGTCACATTCACCGCGCGGCCGAGCTCACGCGCGCGCATCACCTGGAGCGGCTCAAGCTCTACATGATGATTGGCCTGCCGGGCGAAGAGCACAGCGACGTCGATGAACTCATCGGCTTTGCGAGCGAGCTCTCGGCCATCGCGCCCCTCTCACTCGGCATCGCGCCCTTCGTCAGCAAGCGCAACACACCGATGGACGGCCTGCCCTTCGCGGGCATCAAGGTCGTCGAAGAGCGGCTTGAGCGCTTGCGCAAAGGCGTGAAGGGACGCGTCGATGTGCGCGGCACAAGTGCACGCTGGGCGTGGATCGAATGGGTGCTCGCACAGGGCGGACGCGCCGAGGGGCTGGCCGTGCTCGAGGCGGTAAGGAACGGCGGAAAGTTCGCGGCGTGGAAGAAGGCGTTTGAAGCGCTGCCCTCGAACCGTGTGCGTCGCACGCTCAGCGTGGTTGCGTAGTCACGAAGGCTCGTCCTCGTAGCTTCGTGTGAGCGCGTCGTCTGGGTCTTCAAGCTCCAGGAGGCCGGCCTGGACAGATGCGCGGATGGCGAGTTCATCTTCACAGAGCACACGCGCCGCACTCGTGTGCCCGCGCAGCACAGCGTATCGACGCGACGAATTCGCGCTGTGCAGCAGGGTGTTCAGCAAACCAAGCAGGGCGGGGAGATCCACCCAGGGGCCTCGGTCGATCGCGAAGATCTCGGTGCACGACTCGCCGCGCATGGCGGTGAGCCGCACAAGGCCAATCACTGCGCTGTCTTCGGTGAGGTGCTCGTCTGGGAGCACGACGCTCGGTGCATCCTCGGAGCCGAGTTGCGTGAAGCGGACGTCATCGAGTGCCCCGCATGCGAGGCGCGCGAGTTCGGTCGCGAGTTGATCGAGTCGCACGTGCTCAGAGGACTCAATGTGAACCGTGATCGTGTGGAGCGAGTCTGCGTCGAGAAGGAGCTCATCCACGTCCCGTAGCCTCGGCTTTGCAGGGCCCTCGTGCGTCTCCTGGCGGGGCACATAGGCGAAGGGCCCTTCAAACGAGATCGGAGACGGCGAGAGCATGACTTTCTTCTACGGGAGGAGATCGCCGCGTGTTCCTTCGCATCTGCTCATTTTGGTTCAGCGAAGCGTCGGCTCTGCACGGTGTTGAAGAGCGTCTGCGCTCGGTCGTCACTCCAGGTGTAGAGCGAGATGCTGTGGAGCGAGCCGCGCCACCCAAGGGGACCAAGCCTATGCGCCCACACAAGACCTTCGGTGCGCGCCTCCAGCGATGCGCGGCGCTCGGGACGAAGCATCGTCATGTGGGCCTTGGCGGGCCGCGTATCGCGTCGTGCGCCCGCCGCCTCGCTGCATGCATCACGCACATCCGTGATGAGCCTCTCGACCTCATCACGACCTTCGAGAAGGAGCGCGGAGAGCGCGCTGTACGTCTCGGCACTCGCGCCACGTCCAAGCGGCGCGAGCTCTCCAAGCGTGACGTCGATGGCCTCTGTCGGAAGCGCGGCGCCTTGAATCGCATGCCATCCGCGCAGGGCTGCCGCTTCTGTGACGGGCCCGAGGAAGGCAACGGTGAAGTGCCAATCCGAGGGTGCAAAGACGCGAAAGTGCGCGGGTGCAGGAGGCAGCTCGCCGCGCTCCCAGGTTCCATGCAGGCCGAGGAACCAATTGGGACGCATCACGCCTTGGGTGCCGCTTCGTCGCGAAGCGCCATCTCGTAGCGCTGATCAAACTCAGCAAGGAAGCGCTTCACCTCGGGCTGCAAGAGCGCCCGCTCCACGGCGGAGACCTGCGTCTGCATCTCTGTGCTCTTCTCCAGCGCCTCGTCCTCCGAGCCACTCCAGAGCGTGCGCAGTGCGCGACGTGCGGCGGGGAAGAGGCCGCGAATCGGGCCGACAGCGACGCTCACCATGCCCCAGAGCAGCTGCGTATCGGTCTCTTTCAGTGCGCGATCAAAGGCGCGTCGCATCTGCTGCGAGCGCGCGATCTGCGGCGCATCCTCGGCCTCACCACTTCGAATCAGCTGTGCGTCGATGCCACGCTCGAGCACCTCGCCCAGCAGAAACATCTCCGCGAAATCGCGGCCGACATGGCGCACGAGAAAGAGCACGTTGGTGAACGCGCGAATCGGAAAGAGGATGAGCTTCAAGGGGATGCGAAGGAGCGCCATGAGGCAGCCCATCAAGAAGCTCTCGTCTTTCGCGCAGAGCGGCGCGAGGCGTTCGTTCGAGACGGCAAGGCCAGCTTTGCTGACGGTGCGACGCACGAGGTAGGTCGAGATCTGCGTGCGCAGAATGTCGTCGAGGAAGGGCACGGGCACATGGCGTGCGGCGAAGAAGAGAAGGGCGCAGGTGATGCGACGCCTCAGCGCATTCGGGTCTGCGGTGCGCTCCACGCGGGACAGCTCAGTCATCACTCGCTCCTTGAGGCTCAGCGCACACTGCGCAGCGCTGCGACGGCAGTGTCGAGCTCTTCGAACGTTGTGTACGGCGCAGGGCCGAGGCGAAGCAGCGTGCCGCGCACATCGGTGAGAATGCCGCGCTCGCTCAAGCGCTCGGCGATCTCGCTCGCATTCTCAAGGTGAATGGAGACAAAGCCGCCGCGTGCTGCATCGTCTCTTGGCGTGCGCACATCGAAGCCCTCGAGGCGTTCGATGAGGTAGCGCGTCTGCGTCAGCGAGATGCGGCGCAGCGTGCTCACGTCGAGCCCTTGTTCATCGAAGAAGCGTGCAACGCGGCGTGCGCGGTAGTGGCTCGTTGGGTCGTAGGTCGAGCCCGCGAAGCGCTCTGCGGGGCGTGTTCCGTACTGCACAGGCCTGCCATCGCGGGGCGCAGCGAGGCCGCCAAAATCGCTGAACCAACCGGTGTAGATCGGGCGCCCTTCGAACGACGAGGGCACACGCATGAAGCAGTTGCCCTCGCCCCACTGCGCGTATTTGTAACCGCCCGCGGTGACGAAGACGCCCTTGCCGTAGTCGCTCACAGCGAAGGGGACGACGTTGAATGCGTGGTACGCGTCGACAAGCAACTCCGCGCCTTCTTCACGGCACTTCACGGCGAGCGCATCGAGATGCGGCACTGCGGAGGACGTCTCAAAGAGTACGTTTGAGACAAGCACCGCGGCGGTGCGCGCATCGACCTCCGCGCGCAATCGATCGGCGAGTGATGCGGCGGGAAGTGGATCGACCCAGACCACCTCGACACCCTCTTCGGCAAGGCGCGAGAGCTGGCGATGGATGGTGTGAAACTCACCACGTGTGGAGACGATGCGCGGACGCTTCTTCCAGTCGAGCGCAGAGAGAAAGCGTGTGACGAGCTCGTGTGTATTCGAGGCGAGCGCGACCTCACCGGGTGCACATCCGATGCGCGTTGCGACGGCCTTGCGTACGTCCTCCGCAGCATCGAGCGCCGGGCCCCATTTTTCATCCACATGAAGCGCCGCATCGTCGAACGCTTCGAGCTGCGCCTCGCGTGCGACGTCGGGCCAGGCCTGATGCGAGTGACCCGTCAGCAGGACGCGACCCTCGCGGAGGAAGGCCTTGTAGTGGGTGCGCAACCCGTCTTCTGAGTGTCCCATCAGAAGATGCAAACGCCGAAGGCGCAGGCGAGGAAGCAGGGGGCCCCGCCACATGTGCATGAGCCTGACGTGCAGCTGTCGCTCGTCATGGAGTCACAGGCGTTGCCGCAGGTGCCGCAGTTGTTGCGATCCGAGTTCGTGTTGCGGCATGTGCCAGCACAGCACTCTTCGGCGCCGCCACAGGTGCGTCCGCAGGCGCCGCAGTTGATCGATGTGTCGACGCGCGTGCATGCACCGCCGCAACAAGACTCGCCCGCGCCGCATGCACGCGCGGAGGGGCCCGTCCCACAGAGGCATTGCGCACCACTACACGTCGTGCCCGCGGGGCAGCTCACGCTGCACGCGACGCCGCAAGAGCCAGCCATGCATGTGCGTCCAGAAGGGCACGCCATGCCGCAGCCGCCGCAGTTCGCTGCGTTCGTCATCGTATCGACGCAGCTCGTCCCGCAGCACTGTGCAGCGCCTGTGCACATGCCCGCGCCGCAGCGGCAGACGCCCGCTACGCAGGTCGAGCCGTTGGTGCATGCGGGCGTACACGTCGCGGGGCCTGCATCGCGACCCGCGTCGCTTTGCACCATGGGCCCCGTGTCGCGCCCGCCATCCATACCGGCATCGGTGAGCGGAGCACGTGCATCGGCGCGAACGAACGCGTCGACTTCATCGGCCTCGCCGTTGGCGCATGCGGCCGCGATGAAGGGGAGGGAGAGAGCCAGGGCAAAGGCAAAGCGCATGGTGACCTCGGTAGACGGCTTGTTTCCCTCGCGGGAAAGACTCGTTGTGCGTCGAAAGACATTCCTGATCAATCCGGCGATCGCAGAGCAGCTCAGCCATAATCTTCCTGAATGTCTGAATCTGCAAAACACGATGCATTGGTGGGCTACGAACGTTCAGGCCAGGCGAAGCTCCGCGTCCCTCGTCTGGCGGTGCCCTTTCGCGTCGTTTTGGTCGAGCCGGAGATCCCTCCGAACACGGGCTCGGTGGCGCGAACGTGTGCTGCGACAGGCAGTGAGCTGCACTTGATCGAGCCCCTGGGCTTCAAGATCGACGAGCGCGCCGTGAAGCGCGCAGGCATCGACTACTGGCATCTGGTCGACGTCTCCGCGCACGCGAACTTCGATGCGTTCATCGCTGCAAGGCCTGACGCGCGCATTCATCTGCTCTCCGCGAACGCGACGCAGAGCTACCTCGATGCCGACTTTCAGCCCGGTGACGCGCTCGTCTTTGGGCGCGAGTCCGTGGGCCTGCCGAACGTGCTCGTGGAGCGTTTTGGCGCGCGCAGCTGGAGCATCCCGACGAGCGGTGCGGTGCGCTCGTTGAACCTCTCGAACGCAGTGTCGATCGTGCTCTTCGAGGCATTGCGACAGGCGCGCGGTCTCGATGCTCCCTATGTCGAGTAGCCCCCGATGGTTGCGCGGACGGCCGAACACGGCGACGCTCTCTCGGTGTCCACGCGGCAGTTGATGCTTGGCCTCCTCCTCGCGCTCACCTCTGGGTGGAGCGCGGCGGCTCAAGATATTTGCCCCCCAGCCGTGCGCCCCGATGTCGAGGCGATGCATTGGGCGGAGTCGAGCGGCAACGATTGCGAGCGCTACCACGGACGTCGGGTGTGCAACGGGCCAAGGCGCGTGCCGCTACTGGAGGGTGAAGCGGAGGTACGTGCGCGTTCGCTTGGTGTGGTCGGTGGCTCGGTGGCCCGTCGCGCGACGACAGGCCCGGCGCCGGAACCCTGGGTGGAAGCGGCACGGAGTGAAGGCGCGCGTGCAGCACCCGATCTGCTCTGGCCTGTGCCCGAGGGGCGCTTGTGGCGAGGCTTTGGC
Organism: Sandaracinaceae bacterium; assembly: GCA_044373065.1. Lineage (GTDB taxonomy): Bacteria > Myxococcota_A > Polyangia > Polyangiales > Sandaracinaceae > JAFLCL01. The sequence goes on along the minus strand of JBILQT010000083.1, from coordinate 11,231 downwards.
CCGCGTCGCGGCTTCCAACGTCGGCGTGGGCGTCTTGTGCGAACGCGTCGCCAGCACATGCACAACGGTGTGGATATTGGCGCGGATGAGGGCGCGCTGATCGTGGCGGTGAATGATGGCCTGGTCGTCTACAGCGACAACGGGATGCACGGATACGGCAATGCGGTGCTCATCGTGCACGCCGACGGTGCTGTCTCGATGTATGCGCACTGCATTGAGACGTATGTCGTCCCGGGGCGTCTGGTGCATCGCGGTGAGGTGATCGCAGCGGTCGGCCAGACTGGGATCACGCACGGCGCGCACCTTCACTTCGAGTATCGGAATGCAGGCGAGCTTCGCGATCCACTGCCGCACTTTGTGAACATCCCGGAGCGCTCAAGGGCGGGGGTGGCGCGCATCGCTGGAGCATCGGGCACGCCGACGACAGCGGTCGAGCAGGCTTGGGAGGCCGTCGATGTGCCGCCTCCGAGCGAGACCTCGCACGATGTGGAGCCGTGAAGTCGCGATTGCGATCTACACCTCTTCGTGAACCTGGGTTCACGTGGCCTCTGGCCGGGGCCTCCGAAAAACAGGCGATTCGCTACGGGATCGTTCACGATGCGGTGGCACGATCGTCGCTTAGAGATTGCGCAGGACGCGACGTCCGGCACGAGGGTGCCCTCCACGTTGCGAAGGAGTCGACCATGCAGAGCCACACCAGTCGGAGCCAGCGGTTTGCCATTCCAAGTTGGGGCGTTGTCGCCTTCACGCTGCTCGGAGCATCCCTCGCCGGTTGCCCGGTTTGGGGTGATAGCGGGACAGACCCGTGTCGTGCCGGAAGGTGCAGCAACGTCTGCGACACCACGGCGGATTGCGCGCCCGATGAGCTCTGCTCAGGCGGCATGTGCGTCCCGCAAGAGACGTGTCGCACGAACGGCGATTGCCCGACGGGCGCCTACTGCGATGCGACGACAGATCTCTGCACGCCCTCCTCGACGTGCACGGCAGACACGTCTTGCACGGGCGGTTTCTGGTGTGATTTCCGCACCACGTGCGTGCCCCACACGCCTGGCGCCTGCCGAAGCAACACGGACTGCGCCTCAGGCACCGAGCTCTGTATCGAGGACCAGTGCGTCACGACGACGACGACCTGTCAGCTCGATCGTGAGTGCCCCGCAGGCCAGTCCTGTGTGAACAACGAGTGCACCCGCGTTTGTATGAACGACGGTCAGTGCCTCGCGGGTGATCGCTGCATCAGCTCCTTCTGTCGCCCTTCGACGACGTGTTCCGCATCGGACGACTGCGACTCAGGCGAGCACTGCGTCACCGGCCGCTGCTTGCCGGACTGCACCTCGACCTCGTGCGCGACAGGCTCGAGCTGCGCGGCAGATCAGTTCTGTCGTCCAGACTGGGAGCGCACGCCCTTCTGCGGAATGGACTCCGACTGCAACAACGGTCGCGTCTGTCGCTCGGGTGTCTGTCGTACGCCTTGCCCGGCGGCGCCGATGACCTGCATGACGATCGACTCTCAGTTCACAAGCTGCCAGCAGGAGGGCGCGGACATGCTCTGTGTGGCTCCGGCGGAGATGCCCACCTGTCGCATCAGCGCGGATTGCGGCGCGGGTCGTGACTGCGTGAATGGTCAGTGTCGCGCGCTGACACGCTGAGTTGGATTTGCAAAGAACGTCGAGAGCCCTGGCGAGAGCCGGGGCTTCGGCTTTTGTGCCGCTCAACGTTTGTGCCCCCAGGATGCTGAAACCGTGGCCTCGCGCGCGCACCTTTGAGATGCTCCTGGAATGCGTGCTTATCGCTGGTCCGCGCTCGTTCTTCTCGTCGTCGCTTTCCTCATCCCGAGCCGAGGTGATGCGTACATCAATCAAGCCGACGGAACGGTCGTGCCGGTCACGACGAACGTGCAGCAATGTCTCGATGCCTCCGAAGGCGCCCCGAACGCCGTGAACGCTGTCGCCGACGCGGCCATCTTGCCGGAGGCGTATCGCCCGGTCTTTGATGCGCCAAGCGGGCGCTACCGCGTGACCTTCACCGACATCGCGGAAGGCGCCGGCTTCAGGAACTCCTTTGGTTGGTTTTGGGTGGGCGAAGACGTCACCGACACAGCCAACCTGCGAACCATCTTTGGTTGCCGCACCTACGGCATTTGTCCGTGTGGAAGCTGCGCAACCACGCGCACGGTCGTCGTCGACTTCGACACCCAGCCTGGCTTTGCCGTGGGTCGTCAGATCGGCTTCTGGCTTCGCACGCCCGAGCGACTTGATGGCACACGTGAGGCGGGTGCCTTCCCGGGTGGCTGTCCGATGGCGCTGGGCTGTGATCCGGCTGGTGCCAACGTGGACGACTCGTGCGGTGGACGCCGCGACTCCGCGAACCGCATCTACTTCACGAGCGCCGCACTCAACGATGACGGCGACTTTGTGCACTTCCTGGTGCACCGCAGCGCGCGACTGGCCAACACGTTCTACTTCGGGTTCGAAGACCTTTACCGCGGCGGCGACAACGACTTTGAAGACATGTTCGTGCGCGGAACGGGCCTCGTTCCCCTCTGCGATGCACGCCCGGAGAGCTGCAACAACGCGGACGACGACTGCGATGGATCCATCGACGAGGGCATCACGATGGCGTGCTCGACGGCCTGCGGCAGCGGCGTTCGGATGTGCCGCGCGGGTGCGTTCGGGACCTGCTCTGCGCGCGCAGTGAGCACGGAGACATGCAACGGCATCAACGACGATTGCGACGCGGCAACCGATGAGGGATTGACCCGCGCTTGCTCGAACACCTGCGGCTCGGGCACCGAGATTTGTGTCGCTGGAACGTTTGCCGATTGCACCGCACCGACGGCGCGTCTTGAGACCTGCAACAACGCTGACGAAGACTGCGATGGACGCATCGACGAGGGCCTGATGCGCGCGTGCTCGAGTGCATGCGGCAGCGGTACCGAGACGTGTTCAGCCGGTCGATTCGGTGCTTGCACTGCAGCGACGCCGGGCGTGGAGATCTGCAACGCCGATGACGACGACTGCGATGGCCGCGTCGACGAAGGCCTTGTGCGCACGTGTTCCAACGCATGCGGGCCAGGCATCGAGACCTGCCGCGCAGGCACCTTCGCCGGATGCACCGCACCTGCGCCGCGCACGGAGGCTTGCAACAACCTCGATGAGGACTGCGATGGCCGCATCGATGAGGAGCTCACGCGCTCCTGCTCCAGCGCCTGCGGCACGGGCACCGAGATGTGCATGGCGGGCTCGTTCGTTGGCTGCACCGCACCCGGGCCTGGCACCGAGACCTGCAACAACATTGATGATGACTGCGATGGCGTCATCGACGACGGCAACCCGGGTGGTGGTGATCGCTGCATCCCATTGCCCGGTGGCGGCTACCGTCCGCCCTCTGCGGATGACGGCGACATCTGTCGCGGCGGCACGGTTCGCTGCGTCGGCGGCGCACTCGTTTGCCAGGGCGCCGCGAGCGGCGGAAGCGAAGTCTGCAACTGCCTCGACGACGACTGCGACGGCATGGTCGACGAGGACAGCGCGGCCGACCCGCTCTGCCCAGGTGGCGCCTGCAACGCGACCGAGTGCGCATGCGTATCGCCTTGTGATCCGGGCGAATTCCCCTGTCCGCCTGGACGCATCTGCGACACGACCGGTGGTGAGCCGGGCCTCTGTCTCGCGGGTCGCTGCGCGGGCGTGATGTGCGACATGGAGTCGGTCTGCGACCCAGATTCAGGCGAGTGCCGCAACCTCTGCTCGAGTGTCACCTGCCCCACAGACTACGCATGCGTGCGTGGCGCCTGTGTTGAGGACAACTGCTACGGTCGCGGATGCCCCACCGGTGAAACGTGTCGCACGGATGCCGCGGGCACTGTCGCTTGCATTGCGGATGCTTGTGCGGGTGTGAGCTGCGCGGAAGGCACCTTCTGCCGCGACGGGCTCTGCATCGCGAACTGCAACGTCACCTGCGAGGTGGGCCAGTCTTGCACCAACGGTATCTGCGTACCGACGCCGTGCGGCGGATGCGCGATCGGCTCCACATGCGTCGACGATGTCTGCGTGACCGACCAGTGCGGCACGGGATGCGGCCGTGCACGCGTCTGTCGCGGCGATCGCTGCGTGGATGATCCGTGTGCGAGCGTGCGCTGCGAGGGCAGCCTTCGTTGCAACGCAGGCGAGTGTGTCGACCCCACCATCGCTCCGCGCCCACAGACCAATCGCGGCTTTGCCTCGGGTGGACCTCTCTGCGCGGCGCAGCCTGGTCAGGGCGCACGCGCTCCAGGCCTCTTCGGTCTCTTGATCGCGCTTGGGTTGATCGCCGGGCGCGTACGCCGACCCTCCAAGCGTGTGCTTCGTCTTGGCGCGGTTGCGGTCGCCTCGCTCTCGTTCGTGTTCGTCTCGGGCTGTGCCGTGGACCCCTTCTGCTTCTCGGGCTGCGGGGAAGGCGATGGCGATGCAGGCGTCGATGTGAACGAGCCTCTCGATACGAACGTGATGGGCTCGGATGGCTGCGTCTTCTCGGGTGACGAGATGTGCGACTCGTTCGACAACGACTGCGATGGACGCATCGACGAGACGTTCAACCTCGAGACCAATCCACGCAACTGCGGTGGCTGTGGTGTGGTCTGCAACCTCCCGCATGCCTTCCCAAGCTGCGAGGCGAGCACCTGTGGCGTGCTCCGATGCGAGATCGGCTGGGTCGACCTCAACGGCACGCCCGCCGACGGCTGCGAGTACGGCTGCCCTCCGGATGGCGATGAGCTTTGCGATGGCCGCGACAACGACTGCGATGGCGCGATGGATGAGGGCTTCGACCTCCGCGTCGACCTCGCGAACTGCGGCGTGTGCGGCAACCAATGCGCGTTCTCCAATGCGAACGCGACATGCGCGGATTCGGCATGCGTGATGGCGGCCTGTCGCGATGGCTACGTGGATTCAAACAGCAATCCGATGGATGGCTGCGAGTACCGCTGCTCGAACACGGGCGCTGAGCGCTGTGATGGCGTCGATGACGACTGCGATCGCGTCATCGATGAGGGCTTCAACACAGCGATGGATGCGATGAACTGCGGCGTCTGTGGACGCGTCTGCACCTTCCCCAACGCGGTCGCACGCTGTGCTGCGGGAGCCTGCACGTTCGGCCCCGCGGATTGCATGCCCGGCTTCTTCGACGTCGATCGTGATGCACGCAACGGCTGCGAGTACGCCTGCGTCTCCACGGGCCTGCCCGACACATGCAACCGCGTCGATGACGACTGCGATGGTGCTGTCGACGAGGCGGAGCCGATGGTGGGCATGGCCTGCGGCACAACGACTGGCGCATGTGAACCCGGTCGTACGGCCTGCGTTCGCGGCGTGCTTCAGTGCGGTGGTGGCGTCGGCCCGCAGAGCGAGCTCTGCAACTCGGCGGATGATGACTGCGACGGCCGCACGGATGAGTCCGTGGCACCGGCGCCCATCCCTGGCGTGGGCGATCGCTGCGGCGCAACCGACCTCGGCATCTGCGCCTACGGCACGCTCGCTTGCACCGCTGGTGCGTTGAGCTGTACGGGCGCAACGACCTCACGCCCCGAGCTCTGCAACGGGCTCGATGACGACTGCGATGGCGCCCTCGACGACAGCCTCACGCGTCCCGCGGCGGCCACCATTCCGACCTGCGCAGAGACCCGCGGTGTCTGTGTTGGACGAACCCCGACATGCCGTGGCGTTGCAGGCTGGGCCTGCGATTTCCCGACGACCTACCAGGCCGTCGAGACGCGCTGTGACCTGCTGGACAACGACTGCGATGGCACCGCGGATGAGGGCTGTCTGCGGCCCGTCGGCAGTGATGTTCGCATCGACACGCAGAACGGTCTGACCGAGACCAACACGCTGAACCCGGTGATCGCGGTGAGCGGCGCAAACGTGCAGGCGGCCTGGACCGAGACGTTCACGCGCGTCGTCGCACCGGACACCTTCCTCGATGCGCGCGTCTACGCGAGCCGCTCTGCCGACAACGGCACGACGTGGTCCACGGGCACGCGCTTGAACACGACGAACGGCGATACCTTCGCACCGCAGGTGGTGATCAACGGGAGCAACGTGCTCTGGGGCTGGGCGGATTTCCGCGGCGGCACCGGCTACCGCGAGGCATGGACGCGCCGCTCCACCGACGCTGCCGGCGCCACCCTGGCGGCCGAGGTACGCGCGAACCCAGGGTCAACGACGGACTCGTACGGTGTGCGCCTCGCGCGTGCAGGCACGGTCGTCTTTGCGACCTACGAGGGCTTCACCGCATCGCGCTCGCGCCACATCTACTTCACGCGCTCCACCGACAACGGCGCGACCTGGGCAGCGCCCATTCAAGCGTCGACGAGTGCGGCTGCGAGCTTTGTGGCAGCACAGCCGCGCATCGCGGCCGCAGGCAGCCGTGCCTACTTGATCTGGCGTGACAACCGCTCGGGCTCGCTCGATGTGTTCACGCGCGTCTGGGATCAATCCGCGGGCGCGTTTGTGGCGACCGAGCGACGCATGGATGTCGGCACCGTTGCGGGCTCCTCCTCAAGCTTCTCGGCATCGATCGCGGCCGAGGGAAACAACGTCTACGCCGTCTGGGTGGATGACCGCGATCGCGGCTCGTTCGACATCTGGATGAACCGCTCGACCGACGGGGGCGCGACGTGGCTTGCGGGCGCAGTGAAGCTCGATGGCGACACGCTCGATCACGACTCGATCGAGCCGCAGGTGGTGGCGCCAGATGTGGGCGATGTGGTCATCGCCTGGCTCGACTACCGCTCGGGTTTTCCCGATCCCATCGTCACGCGTTCGAGCAACGCGGGCATGACCTTCTCCACCCCTGAGCGCGTCGATACCGGCACGGGCGCAGGCGCTGCGGGCAGCTACGAGATTGCGCTCGCAGCGGTGGGCAACGTGGCCGCCGTCGTCTGGGCCGATGACCGCACCGGCTTCCTCGACATCTACGCGAACTTCACGCTCGACCAGGGCGTCACCTGGCAGCCGCAGGACTACCGCCTCGACACGGGCTCGGTGGTGGGGACAAGCGACAGCCAGAACCCCGCCGTTGCGATCAGCGGGAGCCGCGTGCATGTCGTCTGGGTCGATCACCGTCGTGGCGCCGCGTGTCCGTCTGCTGCTTCGGGAGTCACCTGCGCCGAGGGAGACCTGTACTATCGCCGCCTCGAGTGACCTTGGTCGCTCGACCACGAGCCCACCATGAACGACGCACAGAACAAGAAGCCAAGGCCGAGTGCCCGCCGCAAGAGCGATGCGGTGGAGTTTGCGGCGTCGAAAGAGGAGAGCGAGGAGGTCACTTCGGTCGAAGCCGAGGCGCCTCCAAGCTCACCCATCGAGGTGCCGACGACCAGCGGCGACATGCGCGCGTTCTTGGAGACGCAAGCCGGCACAGAGTCGCGCGCGGGTGACCTCGCCGCCGAGGCGCGCCTGCCGAATGACTGGAGCGGCGCTGTCCTTGTGACGGGCATCTGTGGCCGCTTGGGCAAGCTCGTTGCGCGCCTTGTGCACCGTGAGGATCGCGTCATCGGCATCGATAGGCGCGCCTTCGTCGGCAAGCCCAAAGACATCGTTCATCACCAGTTCGATCTGCGTCGCAAGAAGACGCGCGATGTCTTTCGCGCGGGCGGCATCCGCGCGGTGATTCACCTCGGCATCATGCATGACCTGCGTGCGAGCACGAAGGAACACCACAGCTGGAACGTCGTCGGCTTTCAGAAGGTGCTCGAGTACATGACGCAGTACGGCGTGCCGAAGCTCGTCGTGCTCTCGAGTGCCAACGTCTACGGGCCGAGCTCCGAGAACCCGCAGTTTCTCACCGAGGACGCACCGCTCCTCGGCGCGCAGCACTTCTCGGAGATCCGCGATCTCGTCGAGGTCGATCACCTCGCGCAGAGCTTCTTCTGGAAGCACCCCTCGGTCGAGACCGTGATCCTCCGCCCCTGCCACATCCTCGGCAGCGTTCGGAATGCCGCGTCGAACTATCTGCGCCTTGAGCGGCCCATCCGCGTGATGGGCTTTGACCCGATGATTCAGGTCATCCACGAGCGCGATGTCGCACTCGCCTTGAAGCTCTCGTTGCGTCGCGGCGTGCGCGGCATCTTCAACGTGCGCGGCCCTGGCGAGGTGCCGCTCTCGCATCTCTTCCGCTTGCTCGGCAAGCGCCCGATCTCCCTGCCCGGCGGCCTCTTGGAGTCCGCGCTCGACCGGGCCTTCCGCTACCGCCTCACGTCCTTCCCCAGCCCCGAGCTCGACCACATCCGCTACGTCTGCATGGTCGATGATGCGCGTGCGCGAAGAGAGCTTGGCTTCAGGCCGCGCTACGGCTTGGAGGACACGGTGCGCTCCGTCCTCGACGTGAGCTGACGCGCGCGCCGCACCAGCAGCAGGCCAAGCGCGACCAGCGCCCAGCCTGCGTGCGCATCTCGGCGTCCCTGCGCGCGACAGCCGCAGCTACCGGGCGTCATGGGGCCTGCGTCCACGGGGCCTGCGTCCGGGAGCGCGTGTGCGTCTGGGTCCTCGAATGCGTCGTCGGCGAGCGTGGCGGCGTCACTCCGGAAGGCGGCATCGACGGCACGTGGGGCCGCATCGCGTGGTCGGATCGCAGCGTCGATCGCTGCATCGGGGGGCGCGCCGCAGTCGTCGATGCAGGTCTCGCCGCTGACGCACATGCCGTCACCGCAGACGGGGCAGAGGCGGGCGCTGAGGTGGCCCGTTGCACAGAGGGCTTCGACAGCGGGGATGACCGCGCTGATGAGCTCGGTGCGTACGGTGTCGTCGCCGATGACTGCGAGTCGGTTGCAGGTTCCGTCTTCCACGGTCGCAGGCACCGGGCCGTTGGTGAGGTCGCCGAGCACGCGCAGCTCGGAGTCGTAGACACCGGAGCCGGAGTTTCCGGGATGCGCATCGAGGCGTGCGTAGAAGCGTGAGCGACTCACGATGCCGGTGACCTCGCCGCCCTCGACGACCTTCATCGGAAGGCCGAATGGATAGCCCGCGAGCGAGACGGTCTCGGTGACGAGCACGGGCGTCATGCGCACGGCCATCGGTGGCCCTGGCGCGGGCCGATCGAGGCGGACGATCGCGTAGTCGTTGGCCAGCGTGTTCTCCGAGACGAGCACCTCGGCGCACGAGAAGACATCGGCCTCGGCGCGTGGGTGGATCATGCCTTCCGCGTCGTAATACCAGCCGAAGACGAAGCGCTGATCGGCGCAGTCCCAGCCCTCCACGCAGTGCCCAGCGGTGAGCACGAGGTCGTCATCGATGAGCGTGGCCGAGCAGCTCGGTGCGGTGGGCTGATCGAAGTGCGCCTCGCCTGGGCAGAGGTTGCGCGAGCGTCCAAGGGGGAGCGTCGAGAAGGTCACCCGGCCCGTCGCCTCGTCGATGTTGACGCTGCCCGCACGGATCATCGCAGGCACCGCGCGGATGACGGCCTCGCGCAGCGCGGTGTTCGTGACCTCGTAGACCTCGACGCGATCATCCTCGCCGAAGATGACGGGCTCGATGCTTGGTGAGGCCTCGGGCAGTGTGGTGCAGGCGGTGAGGGCGACGGCGAGGAGGGCAGGGCGACGCATGGGAACCACGCTACGTGGGATGGGTGGGGCGGGTCTATGCGGATTGCGTTCTTGCGGTGCCTCCTGGACGGGCATGAGGAGAGGAGCAGTTGGCTGTACGCCGCGTTGATGCTTGGTCGGCGCTCTCGCTTGCGAGCGTCATCGTGATCTCGCTCGGTGGCGTTCTGGGTGGTTCCGCACGTGGGCGTTGGTGGCGCGAAGGCTTGGTTGTTTTCGGGCCTTGCGATGAGGCGCCGCGATCCGCATCGACTCCAATTGGGCGAGCGTGAGGAGAGGAGCAGTTGGCTGTACGCCGCGTTGGCGCTTGGTTGGCGTTGTCGCGTGCGAGCTTCAGCGTCTTCTCGCTCGGTGATGTTCTGGGTGGTTCCGCACGTGAGCGTGGGTGACGCCAATGGTTGGTTCTGGTGCGCCTCGCGAGCCGCATGCGTCGCGCTCTTGATCTGCGTCCATTCCCGAGCGCACTTCTCGCGACTCTTGGCGAAGGTTTCTAGTCGAGCCCTGTGACTTGGACGCGCTGGGTTGGGGCCCCAGCGTGGAACCGCGAAGCGGGGGTGAGTCTAGGAGCGAAGCGACGACGGCGAACCCCGATGGGAGGTGAGACGCGTAGCGAAGCGAAGCGGCGAGGAGGGGCGCAGCCCCTCCTGGCTAAAAACAGCCGTATTTGTTGTCGGAGACGCCAAGACGCAGCGAGCAAGAACCTCTGCGCGCATTCTTGGTCTGTCCCTGCACACGCGCAGCCTGTCCCTGCGCACGCTTGACCTGTCACTGCCCTGAAACGCCTGTCCCATCCACGCAGACGCCCGTCACTGCATCGCCGACGCCCCTCACATCCACTGTGGCGCCTATCACTGCGCATAAACGCCCCTCACATCCACTGCGGCGCCTGTCACTGCGCTGCCGGAGCCTGTCACTGGAGCACGAGCGCCTGTCACTGGAGCACGAGCGCCCGTCGCTGGAGCATGAGCGCCTGTCACAGCGCTGCGGGAGCCTGTCACTACAGCGCAAGCGCCCACCCCTGCATCGAAGACACGCTTCCAGAACGAGAAAAGGCGCCGCGCCTCCTCGTCATCCATGCGGATGTGGCTCACGCACCCTTCGGCGTGGCCTTCTTCTTCTCAGGCGCGAGCACATGCCGCGTCGCAGGCCCCGGCACCAACCGCTCGCCAAACCCCTTCGCCGCCGCCGCATTGAAGATGCGCATCGCGCGCCGCATCTCGAAGAGCACGCGCCCCTCTGCGCGGTTCGTCGCAGCGTCATATGGATGCGGTTCAAGGGCGCGAGACGTGCGGCTCGCGGGGCGCGAAAGAACCAACCGTTGGCGCCACGAACGCTCACGTGCGGAACCACCCAGAACGCCACCGAGCGAGACCACGCTGACGCTCGCACGCGAGAGCGCCGACCCAGCGCCAACGCGGCGTACAGCCAACTGCTGCTCTCTCTTCAAACGACGAGGTGCGGCTTCAACCAGGAGTGCGCGCAGAGGTTCTCGCTCGCTGCGTCTTGGCGTCCCCGACAAAACATACGGCTGTTTTTAGCCAGGGGGCCTGGGCGGCCCCCTCGCCGCTTCGCTTCGCTACGCGTCTCACCCCCATCCCGGGGTTCGGAACTCGCGCAGCGCGAGTCCCTCACCCACGGCTCACGCGTTCCGCACCAGGGGCCC
>JBILQT010000375.1:0-6289 GCA_044373065.1 Sandaracinaceae bacterium | reverse complement strand
CCGCCGAGATGAGCGCCGTGCGCCGCTCTTGCAGAAGGTCGATGGCGCGCTGCGCCTCGGCGGTGAGGGTGTCGAGCTTGGCGAGTTCAGCATCCAAGTAGCTCACCATCTGTCTCTGTTCTTCGAGGGGAGGAAGGCACAGTCGAAGTTGAACAACCTTGCTGCCTTTGATTCCGAGCGCCGTGGATCCGGTGGCAAGTCGCTCCATATCGCCCTGGCTGAAAGAGCATCAACCAGTACTTCAAGAAGTAGTTGTCCAGCACTTGTGGAAGGCCACAAAACTTCAGAATCCGTTGTGCGAGTGCGACATCCGTTCGATCGATATTCGCAACGTGACCAAGCGGCGCCTCAGTTGTGAACAGCACGTCACCGACACGCGGTTTGCCCCGTCGCATCACATCATCGTAGTCGTCAACAGACACGAATTCTTCAGACGCCGTGTAGTCGATTCGACCGGCGCCGACGTTGCGCGCAGTTACCAAGAAGATGCCTTCATCAACCTTGTTCGGAGTTCGTCCCCGGTAGTCGATCAATGACTCCAAGTACTTTGTTAGCCCGACAACCTCCCAATGCTCCGGCACATCCCCCAGCCACTCGATGCCGGATGGCTTCATCCGCACCGCTGGATTCAGCCCCTTCGTCACCGCGTGCGAGATGACGGCCTGACGCTTCTCCTTGAGCAGCGCCATCAGCCGCTCTTGCTCGGAGACGAGCGCATCAATCTTGGCGGTCTCGCGGTCGAGGAAGGCTGCGATGAGGGTTTGTTCGGCGAGGGGGATCACGGGCAGCGCAACCTGCGTGAAGTTCGCGTAGCGAAGCGCCTGACCATCCCGAACCAAATTGGTTGTCGTCTGAAGTGCCTGGATGTAGCGGTCGCTTTTCAGCAGATAGAAAAAGAACCGAGAGTGGACCGAGGCTGCGGGAACCAACATCACGTATGCCGAACTGATGCAGCCTCGGCTTTGGCACCATTCAATCCCGCCCTGAAAGCTCCGCATGCTGATCACGAAGTCATTCGGTTCCACATGCTTGAGGATCTCGGCACCTTTGATCACCTCAACGACCCGACGGCCCTCAAGCAACACGAAGTCGTCTTGGTAAATGACGCCGTAGCGTTGCGACGCGGTTAGCTGCCGATCTCCTTCGTGCGCGCGTTCATTTCGCTGCGAAAAAAGCCGTCGACTCTGGACGACCTCCCAATGCTCCGGCACCTCGCCCAGCCACTCCACGCCGCTCGGCTTGTACTTCGGGTAGCGCGGGAAGCTCATGCGTCACCTCGGGGGGCAGAAGCTGAGCAAAGTTGGTCACTTCGAACCATCCGGCGTTTCCCGCGAGGGAAACCAGCAACGCATGCCCGGAGAGTTGCCGAGGTTTGAACCTTTAAGCCGCGCTTAATAGTTGCCGACGGAATGAAACGACCCGCCAGTTTGAGGGTGCGCTCGCGCGCAGAGCCTTGGCGGGTTCTGTTCTGCGGGTGGTGGCGCTCCTTGCCTTGTGCGGCAAGCGAAATGTTGCCGAGGCTCATTGCGAGAGCCCGCCGATCATCGTGAGGATTCGATCCGTCATGCCCTTCAACTCCGCATCGATCTCGCTCAGCGGGCGCGGTGGCTGAAAGACGTAAAAGTGGCGGTTGAAGGGGATCTCGTAGCCCACCTTCGTCTTCTCGTGATCGATCCACGCATCGGGTGCATGCGGGAGCACCTCGCGCTTGAAGTAGGCCTCGATGTCTTCACGCAGGGGGACATTCTCGGTGTCGCGCAGGCTCGCATCGGGTGAGGGCTTGCCCTTCGTCTTGCCCTTGGTGGAGAGCACCACCTTGCCCTTCGCATCGCGCTCCGGCCGCTCGACGGTGATCGTGCTGTAGCCGAAGTCTTCATTCGCAAAGATGCGGCTGATCGGCACGCCCTCGCGCGTCACGTCTTCGCAGGCGCCAAAGAGCCGCGTGATGTCTTCGATGTGCGCATCGCTCAGCTCTTTGCGCTTGCTGCCGAGGCTCTTGCGCATCTTCACCCAGAAGCTCGAGGCATCGATCAGCTGCACCTTGCCGCGCCGCTCCTTGCGGTTGCTGACGACCCAGACGTAGGTGCTGATGCCCGTGTTGTCGCTGTCGCTGGTTTCCCTCGCGGGAAAGAATGTCGGTGGGGAGGCCGATGATCGCAAGGGCGAGATCATTCTCCAGCACGTAGCGGCGAATCTCGCTCTCGCCCGAGCCCGCGCCGCCGGTGCTCGGTCTGCTGGTTTCCCTTACGGGAAAGTGCGGTGAGCCATTGAGCACGATGCCAAAGCGACTGCCGCCATCTTTCGCAGGACGCATCTTCGAGATCAGGTGCATCAAGAAAAGCAGCGAGCCATCGCTCACGCGCGGAAGGCCCGGGCCAAAGCGCCCATCAAAGCCCTTCTGCTCGGCCTCTTTGCGAATCTCTTTCTCGATCTGTTTTGCCGCGAGGCAAACCAGCGACGGCGCCACTCCACGCCAAAGGGAGGGTTCGAGAGCATGTAGTCGAAGTGCTTGGCCGGGAGGCCATCCTGCGAGAGCGTGTTGCCGAAGATGATGTTGGTGATCTCCTGCCCCTTGATGAGCATGTCGGCCTTGCAGATGGCGTACGACTCGGGGTTCAGCTCCTGCCCAAACATCACAAGGCGCGCGCCGGGGTTGAGGCTCGCGAGATGCTCGCCCGCCACGCTGAGCATGCCGCCCGTGCCTGCCGTTGGGTCGTAGAGCGAGCGCACCACACCGGGCTTGGTGAGCGCTGCGTCGTCCTCAATGAAGAGGAGGTTGACCATCAAGCGAATGACCTCGCGCGGCGTGCTCTATTGCTGATTTCCCTAGCGGGAAAGTGCTCACCGGCTGTCTCATTGGAGAGCTCGGCGAACTTGCGGATCAGCTCCTCGAAGACAGCGCCCATCTGCGCGTTGCTCACGGCCTCGGGGTGCAGGTCTACGCGCGCGACTTCACCGTAGGTGAACCAGCGAAACAGCTCGGTGACCATGTAGAGCAGGTTGGCCTTCGCGAGCTTGTCGATCTGCGTGTGAAACTCGAAGCTCTCGAAGATGTCGCGCACCTCGGGCGAGAAGGCCTGCACATAGCTGCGCAGGTTCTCGGCGATGTTGTCCGCATCGCCGATCAGCTTCTTCATGTCGAGCGGCGAGGTGTTGCGGTGTAGCCGGTTTCCCTCGCGGGAAAACAGTTCACCCCGCTCTTCAGCCGCAAGAACGAGTCCGCGACGAGGCCCGCCTTCTCGCGCTTCTCCTTCTCGGCAAGCACCGCGACTTTCGTCGACTCCAGCACGCAGTCGAGGCGCCGGAGCACCGTGAAAGGCAAGATGACTTTGCCGTACTCCGACTGCTTGTAGTCACCCCGAAGGAGGTCAGCGACCGACCAGAGAAATGCGGAGAGGTTGGGCTCGCTCATGGGCGCTTCGTACCGCAGAACGGTGCGCGGTAGGCGCTTGCGTTCGGGTGATATCGTCGCGCGCATGATTCGCGAGATCACCATCAAGGGCTTCAAGTCGATCCTCGACCAAACGATCGCGCTTGGCCGGGTGAACTGCTTCATCGGTGCCAATGGCGTCGGCAAGAGCAATGTCCTTGAGGCGATTGGGGTGCTCGGTGCAGCGGCCAACGGGCGCGTCGACGATGAGGCGCTCGAACGGCGAGGCGTGCGCTTGGGTTTGCCGCGTCTCTACAAGACCTCGTTCAAGACCGAGGCAATCCCTCCTCACATCACGCTGAAGGCATTCGAAGATGGAGAGTGGGACGGTGCGTACTTCGAGGTCTCGCTGCTCAACCCGCTCAAGAACCCTGAGCCCGCTTGGTCGTTCAAGACCGAGACACTCTGGGCCACTGACGCGGCGATCGTCTCCCAGGGTGTGCGCAGTGAGAAGCCAAACCTGCCTCGGCAGGCCGGTCTTTCGGCCCTGAAGCTCGTGGACCTTCGGCCGGAGGACCCGGCCTCCAAACTCCTGCGCACACTGCAAGACTTCGCGATCTATTGCCCGAATACGCCGGCGCTCCGGGGCTTTGGCGACCGACATATGCGACTGCCACTGGGCCTCTCGGGAGGAGGGCTTGCGGAGTCTTTCGGCGCGCTCCGCGAGACGCTCGACGAGGACACGCTTGAGGACGTTCTTGGCCTCATTGATTGGGTGAGCGACATCGAGACCACAGACTCCGTGGGCGAGCTGCTCTCACCTTCGGTGGCCCGCACCCAATCTGTCTTGAAGTTCACCGACCGATTCATGGCGAAAGACCGCAACACCTTCACTGCCTATGACGCAAGCGAGGGTGCGCTCTACGTGCTCTTCGCTGCGCTGCTCTGTCTCTCTCCCCAATCGCCGAACCTCTTTGCGATCGACAACCTCGATCAAGCGCTGAACCCAAGGCTGATCCAGCGGCTCACGGCCCGTCTCGGGCCCTGGCTGAAGCAAGCCAACCCAACGCGGCAGCTTCTCTTCACGGCACACAACCCCGCAGTGCTCGATGGCCTTGCACTCGAAGACGACGAGGTTCGGCTTTTCGCCGTCGAGCGCAACAGCGACGGTCACACACAAATCAGGCGGATCGCGCTCTCGCCCGAGCTTCTCAAGCTCAACGCGGACTACCCACTCTCGCGCCTCTGGATGATGGGCAATCTTGGGGCGGTCAGTGTCTAACCCGCGCATCGCACTGATTGCGGAGGGGCCGATGGATGCGCTGCTGATTGAGGCCGCCCTGAAGGCCGTTCTTCGCGGGCCCTTCATCCTTTCAACACTTCAGCCCTCGCCCACGCGGCCCGAGTTCGGGGGCGGTTGGTGCGGTGTGTTCAAGTGGTGCCGAGAGATCGCCAAGAGGGGTGTAGCCGACCTTGAGACGGACACTACGCTGCCTGGCTTCGACCTCTTCATCGTGCATGTCGACGCCGACGTCGCGAACGCGAGCTACGCCGACGGCGGAGCCGCAGTGGAGGAGGCCTCGCTCCACATGCCGCCCCTTCCGTGCACATCGGAGTGCCCTCCGGCTGTGACCGCCGTCGATGCGATTCGCGCCCGCATCCATGCGTGGTTGGGCTTCACAAGTCTTGGTCCCAAGACCGTGCTCTGCGTCCCCTCCAAGGCTCCGGAAGCTTGGCTCGTTTCCGCGGTGTTGGATGCGACCCATCCACTACAGAAGCACGTCGAGTGCAATTTGCGTCTTGAGACGGCGCTCGCGAACCTGCCCAAAGGCATTCGAATCAAGAAGAGCGCGGTTCAATACCGAGAGCACACGAGCAAGCTGACTGAAAACTGGGCCCGTGTGACGGCAGCGTGCACGCAGGCCGCGCGCTTCGAGGATGAGATTCGCGCTGTCTTTCCGTGAAAGCGCCTCACCCCTTCAGCTTGAGCGCGCTCTCCACCGGCATCGTCACCACGGCCACCCAGGCGCCCTTGCTGCGCTTCACCTGCACGTGGGCCTTCAGCTTCTCGAGCTTCTTCTGCACCGCGCGACGCACCTCGTGCGCCTCCTTCTCGCCGGGCCGTGTCTTCTGCTTCTCGGGTGGCGTCGCCTCGCGCGCGGCCTGGTCGATCTCGTCGACCGTGAGCTCCGAGAGGGGCTTGCCCGCGATGACGGCATCCTCACGCGCGAGCGTCTCGGCGTCGTCTTCTTCAGGCGTCGCATTCACGTAGCGAATGAGCGCGCGTGACCTGTCGGGGCCAAGCGAGATGGCCGTGTCACGCGAGAAGTGCTCGGGCAGCTGCACGAGCTGAAAGCAGAGCGAGCGAGAGAGGCCGGTGCTTGGGATGACGGCATCAAAGCTCTCGTAGCCAAGCGCGACGTAGACCTCCTTCTGCCGCAGCACGTTGAGCGAGATCGCGATGTCGTAGAACGCATCGGAGACGGTGCGTTGATTGAGCGCGATGCTGCGAAGCGCGTCTTGACCCGCCTGCTTGTGACGCTTCAGCGCGTTCTCGACAGTGAGCGCGATGAGCGGCGAGAGCGCCGTCTCGACCTTCTTCGCGGGCGCTTTCTTCGCGACCACCTTCTTGGCGGCGGTCTTCTTCGCGGGAGCTTTCTTGGACGCCTTCTTCGTCATCTGCAGACGATCCATGAAGAAGCGCGGGAGCGTCAACGACGTTCTGTGCGAGTCCAGCTCCTGGACTTCCAAGTCCAGCTCCTGGACTTCTGAGTCCAGCTCCTGGACTTCCGAGTCCAGCTCCTGGACTTCCGAGTCCAGCTCCTGGACTTCGAGACCGCAGGTTCGCGCTTTTTTTGCCCTTCGCCGTGCCCTTCGCGATCGTGCGCGATGGAGGCACATCCTTTGGCGACGGCGGAA
>JBILQT010000374.1:0-6302 GCA_044373065.1 Sandaracinaceae bacterium | reverse complement strand
GGCCGTAGCGGTTCGAGCCCCAGCACACGACGCTGCCCGCACGCCGGACCACACACGCGCTGTCTGTGCCCAGCCCGATCGCAACCGCATCGTCGATGCCGGGCACTTCGACCGCGCCTTCAACACGGTTCATGTGCGAGAGGCCTAGCTGCCCCTGGTTGTTGGCGCCCCAACACGCGACACGGCCCCCGCGACGCAGCACGCACGAGAAACCCATTCCGACAGACACGGCGATGGGGTCGCCTGGGTTCTCCGGAAGTGCGGCCGTGTTCACGGGCGGAGGCGGCTCTGTGACGGGCTGCATGGTGACGGGCTGCCCGGTGAGTGGCTGCACTTCATTCGGCGGCGCGACCCGCGTGCTCTCACTGCCGCAAGCGACGAGGAGCAGCGCGACCGCAGGCGAATGAGGGATGCGTGAGGGCATGTCGTGAGGGTGGCACTGATGCCCAGCGAGAGGACCTCACATCGACCTCACGCGCGTGCTCAGCCTAGCCCGAGTGCGCGCTCGATCATCCAGAACGCAGCCAGCAGCGCGATCACCACCGAGCCACCTTGCACGACCCAGCGCCGGTATCCGGGCTTGGTCGCAAGCCATGCGAGAGGCCCGAGCGCGAGCGCCACGCAGCCCAACTGCGCGAGCTCAAGGCCCACGTTGAAGCTCAACAGGGAGAGCACACGAGCGCGTGTCGGAAGGCCGAGTTCGGCGAGCACACCGGAGAATCCGAAGCCGTGAATGAGGCCGAAGGCGAGGGCGAGCCAGGGCATCTCGCCGCGCGAGTCGGGCTTCACGATGTTGATGATCGCGACCACGACAATTGATGCCGCGATCACCGTCTCGACCAAGCGTGAAGGCAACACAACCCAGCCCATCGCAGCGGCGATCAAGGTCACGCTGTGGCCGAGCGTGAAGGCAGTGATGACGAAGCCCACATCCTTCAGCGCAGCACGCTTGCTCTCCTTCGCGGCCTTCTCGCCGACGGTCAGCAAGAGCGCGAGCAGAAAGAGCATGTGGTCGTAGCCGGTGATCAGATGCAGCACGCCCTCCCAGACGAAGCGCAAGAGCAACGCAGGGATGGAAGCGGGTGCGCCGAGCTCCGTCGTCTGTCGTCCGCGACGCAGCACGAAGGTGTCGTCGCCCTCACCAAAGCGCATGCGCACAAAGGCCTCGTGCTGCGCATCGTTGGCGAAGATGGTGTCGTCTTCGAGGGTCAGCGGGCGTGCAGGCGAGCATCGATAGAGGAGGGTGAGGCCGATGCGTGCGGCATCGGAGTCATCGAGTCGCTCGGTGGCCTCATCGCTCGCCTGCGCCTCACACAAGCCATCGGCGTTGCGCAGATGAATGCCCTGCGCGAGCCAGGTGCGGATGTCTGCATCTCGACCCTCAAGCCAGGCGTCGCCCGCATCCTCACCGAGCCCAAGCTCCACAGAAGCATCGACGATTTCCACTTCGACGCGAACACGCGCGCCCTCATCGGTTGGCTCCACGAGCAAGTGCTTGGAGCTTCCGCGATGGGCGAATGCTGTCGAGGTCGCAGCGCACGCGACGACGAAAACGAGTGCTGACAGGAGACGCGCGGCCACGCTCAGCGACGCCCTTTGAACCCCATCATGCCCTGCACGACGCTCTCGCTGGCCTCGGCAATTTCGCCCTCTTCGCGAAGACGATCCGCGCAGTCCTCGCAGAGCTTCTTGGTCTTGCCTGAGACCTTCACCGAGACGAGCGTTTCGGCCTCGTCGCCACACTGTTTGCAAACTGCCATGGGAAGACTCTCTGGTTTCGCTGTGGAAACAATTCGGGTTTAGTGCGCGCGACCATCGCGCCGATTTCTCGTTGAGCAAGTGCGTACATGCCGCGAACCGTCGCCGAATCGCCGTGAGCCGCACTGTCAATCACCCAGCCATTCGCTATCCTCGCGCCGTGCATCCCGACGTGAGACCGCTTGAATCGCTCGTGCCTCGCAAAGCCGCCTCGTTTGGAGGCAAAGCGCGCGGGCTCGCAACGTTGATTCGCGCCGGGTACGCCGTCCCCGCGGGCTTTGCGGTCTCTTCGGCCGTGGCGAACGAGTCGATGCTTGCGGGGCTCGAGGTGCGTGATCGCATCGAGTCGCTCATCGCAGCACCTGCGCGCGAGATCACCTCCGAGCGTCTCTCGCAGATCGCGGCACGTGTGCGCACACTGCCTTTCGCACCCGCCGCCGAGCTTGCGATTCGTGCTGCGTATCGCGCACTCGATGCCGAGGGCGCAGGCGTCGTCGCGGTGCGCTCGTCCGCGACGCATGAAGATGACGAGGCTCAGTCGGCTGCAGGCCTCTACGAGACCTTCCTGGGTCTCACCGGCGAAGACGCGGTGCTGGATGCGATTCGCGGCGTCTGGGCGAGTGTGTACGCGCCGCGCGTCATCACGTATTTGCGCGCACTCGGTGTGCGTCCAACCAAGGCGGGGGCGATCGGCGTCGGCGTCGTTGTGCAAGCGCTCGTTGGTGCCGATGCAGCGGGCGTGATGTTCACCGTGAACCCGCTCTCGGGCGACGTCGGCGAGGTCGTGATCAACGCGGCCTACGGCCTTGGCACGGCTGTCGTCGATGGCAGCGTCTCACCCGACACGTACCGAATCGACAAGGCGAGCGGCTGGGTGAAGGACCGCGTGATTGGCGAGAAGGCGCACCGACTTCAGCTCGAAGAGGGCAAGCTCGTGCAGCACGAAACGGAGCCAGGCGAGCGTGCACGCGAGTCGATCTCGGCATCCGTGATCTCCGATCTGAGCGCCCTCGCGCTTCGCATCGAGCACACCTTCGGCAGCGCGCGCGATGTCGAGTGGGCGCTCGCGGGCAAGTCGCTCTACGTGCTTCAAGCAAGGCCGGTCACCGCGCTTCCGAGCGCGAGCAAGAAGCCCCGCACAAAACGCATTCGCGATCGTTCGAAGACGGTTTGGTCCAACGTGAATGTCGGCGAAGCGCTGCCTGGCGTAGCCACGCCGCTCACCTGGTCGATCCTCAGCGACTTCAGCGACGTCGGTTTCCGTCGCGCCTTCGGCTCCCTCGGATGCAGCGTCCCGGCCGAGTCTGAGCTCGTCAGCAACTTCCGCGGGCGGATCTATTTGAACCTCTCTGAGTTCTTCTCGATCGCCTCGCAAGTGCCGGGTGTTTCACCGCGCATGATCCTCGCGCTCGGTGGCGGCAGCGACTTCACCAACCTCGATGTCCGCTCAACCGAGCCCGCACCCTCATCGCTCGCCTTCCTCGCACGCTTGCCCGTCACGACGACGCGCTTTGTGCGTGAGAATTTCCAGCTCACGCAGCGTGTCGAGGCCTTCGAGCGCAACTTCGAAGCCGAGAAAGCACGACTGCGTTCGATCGACATGCGCCTGCTTTCGTCGACGGCGCTTCATCGCGTGTTGCTCGAAGTGGAGCGTCTTCTCGATCAGTCGGGACAGGTCCTGCTCAACGTCTACGGCAACCTTCTCGCATCAGTCATCACGCTGCGAAGCTTGCTCAGCCTCTTTGGTGCCGAGAAAGGCGATGTGCTCTTTCGCGCGCTCCTCTCGGGCCTTCTCGACGTCGACAGCGCAGGCCCCGGGCTCGAGCTTCTGCGCATCGCCGAGACGGCGCGACGCGATGATGCCGCACGCGATTTCTTCCTCGCGAATGACCCGGCCAAGATGCGCATCCACGATATCCCCGTGGGCCCAACACGCGCGCTCTTGATGCGCTTCATGGAGCTCTACGGAGACCGCGGGACGCGCGAAGCCGAGATCGCCGAGCCACGCTGGAAGGAAGACCCGAGCTTCCCGCTGACGACGCTGCGCCTTCACTTGCTGCGCGATGACGGTGGCTCGGTGCTGGAGGTGGAGCGCAAGCAACGCGCGCTTCGTGAGCACGCACAGGCCGAGCTCGAGGCGAAGGTTCCGTTTCCCGCACGCGGTGCGGTTCGTCGCCTCTTCGAGCTCGTGCAGCGCTTTGTCCGCATGCGTGAGCGCCTTCGCGCGCATGTCGTTTCGGTGCTCGGGCTCTTCCGGGATATTGGCCTCGATGCCTCCCGTCGCATGCGCGCGATGGAGCCCGGCGTGGGCGATGACGGAGCGTTCTTTCTCTCGCTCAACGAGCTTCATGGCGTGCTGCGCGGCGACGTCACGGCGGTGGGCGATTGGGTGAAGAGCCGCAAGCTTCAGTTCCAACGCGATGCGGCGATGCCGGCGCCTCCAGACACCTTCGTCGGCTTTCCGCCACCGCTCTCGATTCCCGACCCCAAGACGAGCCGCTTGGAGGGCTTGGGCGCATGTGCAGGGACCTTCGAGGGCATCGTGCGGGTGATGCATGATCCCTCCGAGATTGCGCAATTTCAGCCGGGTGAAATCCTCGTCGCACAGCAGACGGATGTGGGCTGGTCACCGCTCTTTCTCGTCGCCGGCGGCGTCATCACCGACCTGGGTGGGCCGCTCTCGCATGCATCGATCGTCGCCCGCGAGTTCGGCATCCCGGCCGTCGTCAACGTGAAGGGCGCGACTCAAATTTTGCGCACAGGAGACCGCGTCGAGATCGACGGTGGTCGCGGACTTGTGCGCGTGCTCGAAAGAGCGGAAGTGGCTTCCCGTTGACCCAACGTGCTCCTGTAACGCTGCCCACAATCATTCACCGCGATGACGAACTCATCGTCGTGGAGAAGCCCAGCGGCCTCGCGACAACCTCGCCCGACGGAGGCGATTGTCTGACCGCACGCGTGCGCATGATCGTGCCCCGCGCGCCGCATTGTCATCCAAGCTCACGCCTCGATTCGCCGGTGACGGGCGTGGTCATTTTCGCGCTGACGGGAAGGGCGATTGAGCGCCTTCTGGATGCCCGCAAGGACCACGCATATTCGCGCCGCTATGTCGGGCTCTCAGGCCCAACGGATACGCAGGATGAGGAGACTTGGACATGGCCCATCGCGATCGATCCACGCGACAAGCGTTCACGTGTTGCGCTTGAGTTGGGCTCCACGCGCGGAGAGCGCGTTCAGGATGCCGAGACGCGTGCACGCGTCCTTGCGCGAAGTGCACAAGCCACGCTCTGGTCGTTCGAGCCCATCACAGGACGCACACATCAACTGCGCGTCCATGCAGCCAAGCGTGGGGCGCCGTTGGTCGGAGACACGACATATGGCGGGTTGCGACGGGTCGTGTTGCCGCGCGGTGATGTGCTGACCTGCACGCGCGTCGCACTACATTGTGCGGTGGTGGCGATACCGTGGCGCGACGGTCCGCGTGTCTTTCAATCACCGTTGCCAGAGGACTTGAGCAAGCTCGCGCAGGGGCTCGGTCTTCCACCTTTGGACCTCAACGCGTTGGCCGACACGGCACGTGAGGGCGCGATCCCAAAGCCCCGGGCCGCAACGGAAGATGCAGCCGACGTGTTGCCAGATCTCGAATCCGATTTGACATAATCCATCTTCTGCGAAATCAACCTCGCGAAAATCAAAGGGTTTTGGGGAGATCAAACACGGCCCGTGTTCGAGTGAGCACAGGCCGCGTTCCAGGAACAACCGCGTTGCTTCAGCGCACGACACCTTCGACGAAGCGGTCTTGCGACTGCCTTTCGATCATCCAACCCGGATACTCCGAAGGCAGCGCGCTCACAGCATCGAGCGTCGTCATTTCGTCCGAGGTGAGACGAAGCTTCGTCGCCGCGAGGTTGTCTTTGAGTTGCTCGTCCGACTTCGCGCCGATGATCACGCTCGTGATCGCAGGCTTGTGCAGAACGTAAGCAAGCGCGACCTGGGCGACGCTCACTTGGTGTGCAGTCGCAATCGGGCGCATCGCATCGATGCAGCGGAACGCGCGCGATTTGTCGACCGGTGGGAAGTCGAAGTCATTGCGCCGTGAGCCCTCCGGGCCTTTCTCGCCCGCGCTGAATTTGCCGCTGAGCAAGCCTCCGGCGAGCGGCGACCAAGGCAGGATCGCGAGGCCTTCCTCTTGTGCGAGCGGGACAATCTCGCGCTCGATGTCGCGGCTTGAGATGGCGTAGAACATCTGCGCCGAGACGAAGCGTGCACCACCGATGCGGTCGGCGATCGCGAGCGCTTTCATCGCTTTGTACGCAGGCAGATTGCAGAAGCCGACGTAGCGCGCCTTGCCAGATTTCACGACGTCGGAGAGCGCCTCGACCGTTTCTTCCAGCGGCGTGATCGGGTCGACGCCGTGGATTTGGTAGAGGTCGACGTAGTCGGTTTGAAGACGCTTCAAGCTCGCATCGATGCTGTGCAGGATGTGCTGACGCGAGAGCCCCGCATCGTTGGGCCCAGGCCCGACACGGCCGCGTACTTTGGTG
>JBILQT010000373.1:0-6304 GCA_044373065.1 Sandaracinaceae bacterium | reverse complement strand
GAACGTAGGGACATCAACGTTTCCTTTGCCGAGCGCAGCTCAGCTTCTTGGTGTGGCTCTCTCAACGCCCCCATCGAAAGGAGCGCACGAGGGCGAGTGTGGACCACTCGTGCAGTGGGTCGTCAATGGGCGCGTCGGTTTCCATCATGCGGTCGCACACGCGCAGCCCTATTTCAGCGCGCCCCCGAGAAGCGTAGCCTTGTGGCTTCACCGGAAGGTCCCCCATGGCCAGCTCGCGCGCTCTTGTCTTCCTTGGCGTCACCCTCGCACTCAGTGCGCTTGGCATCGGCGCATGCCTTGGGCCTGAGCAAGTCGATGAGGATTACGGCTGGGCCGAGTCACGCCTCTCTGCTGCGGCAAGGCGCGCACGTGCCGCGCAGATCCGTGATGCAGCACACGCCAACGGCATCGAGCAAGGCTGGCTCCTCGCAGGCATCGCCGACGCCGAGACGGGCATGTCGCAATGCCACAGCGAGCTCACCTGGGCCTGCGAGGGGCCCTACTCCGCTGACTGCGCGGGGCCTGTGGTCGCGGGCGCGGGCGACGGGCCTTGCTCGATCATGCAGGGCGGCCTCGGCATGTTTCAGTTCGACGCAGGCACCTTCACGCAGACGCTCGCACGCGAGGGTGATCGCATCTTGAGCATCGCGGGCAACGTCGCGGCAGGCGTCGACTTCGTCACCGCGATGGTCATTCGCTCGGTCTACATCCCGGGCGTCGCCAACCGCGCAGAGGCCATCGCCTGGATGAACGGTGTGCGCGTCGGCAACGACCGCTGGGACCCCTGGATTCGCACCGTCACGCACTACTACAACGGCTGCACACCCTCGGCCTCGTGCTTCACCTCGCGCTACGGCCGCT
Organism: Sandaracinaceae bacterium; assembly: GCA_044373065.1. GTDB lineage: Bacteria > Myxococcota_A > Polyangia > Polyangiales > Sandaracinaceae > JAFLCL01. The sequence continues at coordinate 5,443 of JBILQT010000373.1, read as the reverse complement.
ACCGCGATCACACGAGCAATGTGTACAGCGAGATGGGCCCCGACTTCTGGGTCTTCGCACCGCCGATGCCCTCGCTCGATGCCGCCTTCGTGGGCCAAGGGACGAGTGCAGCTACAGACACCACGGGAGAAGCGCAGCACACCATCTGCGCAGGCGCGCCGCTCGACTTCCACTTCGAGGTTCGCAATACGGGCACCGCTGCATGGAGCGATGTGGGCGACATTGGCCCAGGTGCCTTCGGACGCGCGGTACGCCTCGGTGTGGCCTCCGACACGCCCGATCCATTCGTAGGTACGGCCCGCGTCTCCATCAACACGGCCTCGAGCGCCACCGTGGCACCCGGTGCATCGACCACCTTCACCATGCGAGGCAACGCACCCGCAACGCCCGGCATCGTGCGCACGAGCTGGCGCTTGGTTGACGAGACGCGCGCATGGTTTGGCCCCGATATGTGGCTGAGCTTCCGCGTCACCTCATGCGGCGCCGACGGCGATGGCGATGGCATCGACAGCACGACCGACTGCAACGACATGTCTGCAGCGATCTATCCAGGGGCCACTGAGGTGTGCGGCGACGGCGTCGATCAGAACTGCGACGGCAGTGACGAGGCGTGCCCGATGGGCGTCGGTGCAAGCTCGCCCGATGCAGGCACAAGCACCCGCGACGGAGGCCTCAGTGGCAACGACGCAGGCCGCAGCAGGACGCTCGGCCTGCAGAGCACCTGCGGCGCATCCCAGGGGCGCGCACGCTGGAGTTGGCTTGCGTTGCTCGCATTCGCCCCGCTCTTGCGACGACGCAGCGCACGACGCTGAGCTGCAGTGCCAGAAAGCAGAAACCCCGAACCTGCAAAGGTGTCGGGGTTCTTGCTTGGTGCTTCGTCTCCCAGTTCAGCGAGCGCCGGGATAGTCCGCAATGTTCACGTTGCCGTTGTGCGCGTGGATGTCGATGAGCAGCGCCATCATGCGATCGAGCTCTTCGGGCGTGATTGTCCGGTCCGCAGAGATGTCGCCATATCGATTCGTCACGATGGAGAACGTGACGAGCCCAATCTGCGTTCGCGTCTGCTCATAGTGATCGATCTCCGCGAGGTACTCCGCCTCACGCGGATGGCCCTCCGAGGCCTGGCGCAGCCCAGCAACGAGCTGCTCGCTCATCAACTGCTGCCCCGCGGTGTAGGCGGAGTTGCAAGCGAAGCCGCCCAAGATGAACCCGCAGCACCCGAGCATCAGGACCACAGCTGCCGCGATAAGGCAGCCCTTCTTCCACATGCCCGAGTTCGTCTCCTCGCTCATGGAACCGCCTGCACAACCAAGCGCACCGAGCCGACGTTCTGCGGCACATCCGCCGTCGTACGCAGCTCAAGGTGCACCTCACCCCCGCGCGCCGCCTGCGCTGCACTCAACTCCGCCACACCGATGAGCTCATCGGTGCCGACATCGTCGTCGTAGACGCTCAAGCGAAGCGGAAGATCGGCCGCGTGGTAGGCGCCCGGCAGCCAATGATCGAGCGTCATCTCATGCTGATCGGCGACGACCTGCGTGCGCTCAATCTCGCGCTGCCCAGGGACACTCACCACGATGATGTACGGGTCAGGCTCGCCACCGATCATGTCCCAGCGCGAGCCGGTCGGAGCGACACCCGCAACCGTCAGACCCTCGACGCGCACGCGCACAGGCCTCGATGCAGAGGGAGTTGCTGCAGGGCCGGTACCGGCTGGTGTCGCGGTCGTTCCCGCCTGCGCGGTCGTTCCCATCGCGCCTGAGAAGATGCGCGTGCGCGCACGAATCGGCATCGTCGCGGTGGGTCGCGTCATCGCGAGCAGCAGGGTCGGGCAGCTCATCGTCGGCAAGGTCACGCGCTCTGGGTGATTCAGCTGCGTCACATCGAGCACACGCTGACCGGTCGGTGTCGTGGCTGGCGCGCCCTGCAGAAGGAGGTCGTAGAAGCGCTCGAAGTCCGCCTGACAGACGGCATCGACCGTCACGCCCTCGCCTTCCTCCATCTCAAAATCGATCGTGTGCGCACCACGATTGCCATCGATGGGCCCGATCACATCGAGGCCACCGGGCCAGATCGCAAGACGTTGGTTGACTGACCAAACAACGCCCGGCTCCGGCGCATAGGGACGCTCCGGAAGCTGCCCGCGCTGCAGCGCACCGACCATGAAATCCATCTGCTCATGCGCCATCGCGTACGTGACGGTGAAGCCCGCACCAAAGCGATCACGAAGGCGCTGGCTGCCCTCTTCTGCAACCTGTGCACGCGCACGATCACTCGCCGAGCTTCCGCTCAACTCAAGGAGGCCGCCGAGCATCCCGGAGACAACACCCGTCGCACGCGCCTCGACAAGACCACGCGGCGTGACTGCAGCATCGACCGCGCCCTGCGGACGCATCCAGATCGTCACGATGCGGTTCGGCCTGTCGTAGGCCAGCTCCATCGAGGCCGTGAAGCGCGCGTTCGCATCGAAGCGAAGGTACTGGCGTACCTGAAAGCCCATCGACTCGCGATCCGTCCAGCTCCAGCCGGTGCCGGAGATCGCCAGATCGAGCATCCCGTCATGCTCCACCGCAGTGCACTCGCGCACCCACCAGCGGCCTGCAGTTGGGTCCGTACCAGAGGCTGGGCCTGTGTGACCGCCCTCGCCTGGAAGGCCGATGAACGAGCCTCGCAGCGAGTCGCAGAGACGCGGCGTGATCACATCCACCAGCAGCGTGCCGACATCGCCATCTTCTGTTGCAGCTTGCTGTTGCGCGTCACCGCCACTCGTCTGCGTGATCGTCGTCGTCCCTACGCCGTTCGACTCCTGCTGCGCACCGGGCGCTGGCCCGCAAGCCACGAAGAGAAGCGACGAGGTGAGCGTCGCCGCGAGGCGGATGCGCGATGGAAGCCGTTCACTTACCCGAGACCAGTCAACTCTTGCTGTCATGGCGGCGGAGTGTGCAGAACGAATCGCGCGCGAACAACGCAGAGCGTGTGTGAGGCCCACCCCCTACACGATCTCAGCGCCCGCTGCGCGCATCGCCTCAAGCGCCTTTGCACCGTCCCCTGGGGTGAGATCCACCGCGCGCACGCCATCGGCATGTACGCGCACCGCATAGCCCAGCTCCAGAGCATCGAGCACCGTGGCCTTCACGCAATAGTCCGTCGCGAGGCCGACGACATCGAGCGAGGTGACGCCACGCGCACGCAGCGCCGCATCCAGATCCGTCTGCTTACGTCGCGCGTTGTCGAAGAAGCCGCTGTAGCTATCGATGGTTGGATCCGTGCCCTTGGGAACGACGAGATCAATCCGCGCACGGTCGAGCGCCTCCGCGAATTCGGCACCACGTGTGCCTTCCACACAGTGGTCAGGCCACATCGTCTGAGGCAGGCCTTGAAGCTCGCCTTGGTCGTAGGGCTTCTTGCCGAGGTGCTGCGAGGCGAAGCTCCCATGGCCCTCGGGGTGAAAATCCTGCGTGGCGATGCGCGCCACGTAATCGCCTTGTAAAATAAGGCGATTCGCAACCGCCACCACCTCATCACCTTGAGGTACTGCAAGCGCTCCCCCCGGCAGGAAGTCGTTCTGAATATCGATCAGCAAAAGCCCGCGTCGTGTCGTCATAGGTTCTCCTTTCGTCATCCCAACCCAAGAACAAAGCCGTCCTTCTCCAGCTTCTCGATGCGCTTCTTGTCGAAGCGATAGAGCTCTGCCGCACGGTGCGTCACGCCCTCCTCGCGCTCCCCCAGAGGGACAAGCATCCCCATGGCAAGCATGCGCTTTCGAAAGTTCCGCTTGTCGATCGGCGCGCCCAGGATCGACTCGTAGAGCGTCTGCAGATCACGCAGCGGAAACTTCCGGGGCAAGAGCTCCACGCACGAGAGCCGCGTCCGAAGTTGCGCGCGAAGGCGAGCCCGCGCTGCACGAAGAATCTCCTCGTGATCGAAGGCGAGCGCAGGCACTTCCTCCACCCGAAAGAAGCGCGCATCCGCCGCATCACTTCCGCGCATCACCTCAGGGACCCCACGCAAAAGCGCAACGAATGCGATCGAGATCACACGCTCACGCGGGTCGCGATCCACGCGAGAAAAAGTGCCTAGCTCTTCGAGGTGAATCTGCTCAAGGCCGGTCTCCTCCAGCAGCTCACGCCGCGCTGCAGCCTCGACGGTCTCATCCATCTCGATGAACCCACCCGGAAGTGCCCACATGCCCTCAAAAGGCGCCTGCCCACGACGAATCAAGAGCACGTGAAGCGCACCCTCGGCGAACGCGAAGACGGCGCAATCCACCGTGAGCGCAGCCCGCGCGTAGCGATACGTAAACGCGCCCGCCTTCATCGCGGCGTCTCTCCGTCCCTTGCGAGCGCTGCACGCATCTCGCCCAGCTCCCGCGCAAAGCCCCCCGAGAGGATCGGCAGTCGACAGAACGTCTTGGGGTCGAGGCTCTCATCATCAAGATGAAACGAGGGCGCATAGCGCTCACGCTTCCATTGATTGCGCGCGAAGAGCTTGGTGAATCGCTCGACCCAAAGTGCCAGGCGCGCAGGCGCAACATCCGATCGCTCAAGCTTCAAGATCTCGAAAATCTCAAGCGGCGCATGGCGATCACGAATCATCAAGCGCTCGATCCTGTCGAGCACGTCGTAGGGCATGAGGTCGTCCTCATCCGTCTGCTTGCGATCCTGCGGACGAAGCTCCGCCGTCGGCGCTTGGACATTCACGCACGAGAGCGCAGGCACACGCACGAGCACATCCGCATCCTTCTCAAGCCAACGCAGCCATGCGCGGAGGTAGTTCTTGTCGATGCCGGCGATGGGCGAGAGCCCGCCTGAAGTGTCGCCGTCCATCGTCGCGTAGCCGACTGCGGCTTCAGAACGATTGCTCGTCGCGAGCAAGAGCTTGCCCTCCACATTCGCCAGCAACCAAGCCGAGGGGCTGCGCACGCGTGCCTGAATGTTCTGCAACGCGATGTCATCGCGCTCCCAGGAGAGGGGCCTTTGAAAGGCCTCCTCGCCAAGTGCGATGTAACCCTTCACCAGCGCATCAACGCTCAGCTCGTGATGCGCGGCACCAATCGCGTTCGCCACTGTTTTCGCGGCATTTCGCGTGACATCGCCACTCTGCGCGGTCGCCTGATAGAGCGTCGTCAAGAGCACGCGCACGACATCCTCCGCGCCTGCGCCGGGCTTCAACGCGGCGATGCCGGGGATGTGACTCAAGCGCGCTTGAAGCGCCTCAAGCCCCAGCTCATCGAGCCCTGCACGCGCGAGCCACGCGATGAGACACGAGATGGCCGAGCTGTCTGCGCCACCCGAGAGCGAGACGACGTAGCCCATCGACTTCGACTTCCGCAGGTAGTCGAAGAGCCCGAGCGACACCGCGCGACCAAACTCTTCTTCCTTCACATGCGCACCGAGCTCCCAGGTCGCGACATGGTTCGTCGCGGCCCTTCGCGGCGCATTCA
>JBILQT010000082.1:0-26767 GCA_044373065.1 Sandaracinaceae bacterium | reverse complement strand
CGTGCTTCTCGGTCGTGGGGCCGGGCATGAAGGGCGCGAGGTGGTTCTTGAGCGCGACAGCGCCGCAGCCAGGGCCGCCACCACCGTGCGGCGTGGTGAACGTCTTGTGCAGGTTGAACTGCATCACATCGACGCCGAGGTCGCCGGGGCGCGCACGTCCCATGAGCGCGTTCAAGTTTGCGCCATCGCCGTACACGAGTGCGCCCTTCTCGTGGAGCATCTTCGCGATCGTCGGCAGGTTGCGCTCGAAGAGGCCGACCGTGTTCGGGTTCGTGATCATCACGGCCGCGACATCGTCGTTGAGCAAGGGCGCGATGACCGCTGGGTCAATGACGCCATCGGCGCCGGCCTCGAAGGGCACGGTCGTCATGCCGTTGAATGCGCAGCTTGCGGCGTTCGTGCCGTGCGCTGTGACGGGCACAAGGACCTTCTTCGGGCTGCGTCCCTGCGACTCGTGGTAGGCGCGGATGAGCATCAAACCGGTGAGCTCGCCCTGGGCACCTGCGGCCGGCTGAAGCGTCACGCGATCCATGCCGACGACCTCGGCGAGGCCCAACTCAAGACGCGACATCAGCTCCAGCGCGCCCTGCATCATGTGCTCAGGCGCATAGGGATGAAGACGCGCAAAGCCCGGCAGGCGCGCGGCCCACTCGTTGACCTTCGGGTTGTATTTCATCGTGCACGAGCCGAGCGGATAGAAGGCCGTGTCGATCGACATGTTCTGTTGCGAGAGGCGCACGTAGTGGCGAAACGCCTCGGGCTCAGACACCTCGGCGAGGCGCGCTTTGTCGGTGCGATACGCGCTTCCGAAGAGCTTCTCTGGGTCGGCCGCGGGCACATCAAGGGCCGCGTGGGAGGAGCCCATTCGACCTTTCGATCCACGCTCAAAAATGAGCGGTTCGACGAACGCAAGACCTGACGCAGCTTGACCGGGCATGGATGCTCCTTCGATTGCTTCGTGATGGGGACGAATACTTCTGGCCGGAACTTCGTTCCGGGTTTTCTAGTAGGCCGCCCCAGAAGCGGAGGACGGAGCCCACAGAGCGCACAGTGCATGCTCGATAGAAACTCGGATCGAACTTCTGGGTCGGTCTACTAGCGAAGCGCGCCGAGGGTAGGAGCGCGCCTCCAGGGACGCAAACACTGTCTATGGATTTGATCGCGGCGATCAGCTCTTCGGATCGCGCTTCTTGCGTAGGGCAAAGAGCCGCTCGCAGTAGTCCGCGTCTTCGACCCAGAGCTTTTTGGCGCGCTCTTCGACGAGCGGACGAATCATCTTCCCCGCGATCTTGGGCAGCCAGGAGATCACACCCCCGCGCTCGGTGGTCCCAAGTGTCGCCTCGATCACCGCCGTACGTCCTTCGCGTGTCGGCGTCGCGTGTGTCTCCACGATCGAGCCGATGCCCTCGCCCGAGATGATCGTCATCACAATCGTGCGCGGGTCGGAGCAATCAAAGCGCGCATCGACCTCCATGCCGACCTTCCCCACGATGCGATAGATGACGCGCACGGTGATGTAGTCGTCGCCTTTGTCGATCATCCGAAGGTTCGCAAAGCTGTGCGGATGAAAGTGCGCGCCATGCCAGGGGTCGAGGCGGTTGGCGATCACATCGCGCGTCTCGCACTCTGCCTCCATGCGGATCACGCCATCGACGAAATGCTTTGGGCGCACAGGCAAATAGGGCTTCTCGGTGAGTTCCTCGCCTTCCTTGGCAAGCTCGGGAACGCGCACCCAGGTGAGCACGCCATCGTCATACGTCTTGAGCGGAATGAACGTGCCGCGTGGGGTCTCGCCCGAGAGCGCGAGCGCATGCCACGGACACACGATGCGCCCCTCGGCATCGACGGTTCCCTTGCTCAGCTCGGCGCCCATATGCGGGCAATAGTCCGGCGCGACACGCGGCCCCTCGTTGCCCTTCTGCTTGCACCACCACGCGACGAGCTCACGGCCGTGGATGAAATACTTCGCGGGCTTTGCCTGAATCGTGCGCGTCGCATCGACGACGACCCAACCGCCAGAAGGCTTCGCGAGTGCACGAGCAAGCGCGCGATCGATGTCGCGCGGGTCCGCTTGGGCCCAATCGGGTTTCGACGATTGCGCATGGCCCTCGGAGTTCGGCGCCCGACCCAGTAGGAAGAATTGCTTGCTCATCGGCACATCGTGTAGCGCAAATCAAAACGCGGCGCGGTGAGGACACGCGCTAACCTGACGCGGTGCAAGCAGTGCCCCCGAAAGCAGCGCGCCCGTTGGCCTCGGAGGGCTTGGCGTTCACGGTGGCAGGTCGCTACGAACGCCTTGAAAAGATTGCCGATGGGGGCTCAGGGACACTCTACCGGGCGATCGATTTGGAGACAGGCGCCGAGCTCGCCCTCAAGTGCTTTCAGATGCATCGCGCATTTGATGCAGGGCTTCTTCCGTCGCTCCATGAGGCCCAGCGCCTCGCCGCAGCGCTCGGTCCCAAGGTGCTCGTACCCCTGCTCGATCTCGGCACCGATGAGGACGGAACGCCCTACCTCGCGATGCCCCTCTTGCGTGGTGAGACACTCGCCTCACGGATGCAGAGGCCCCTCTCCGTGCGCGACGTGCGGCGCATCATGTTGCCTCTTGAGCGCGCGATCGAAGCGCTACGCCACGCAGGCTTTACGCATGGCGATGTCAGCGAAGAGAACGTCTTTCTCGTGCATGACGGAAGCATCGTGCTCCTCGATCACGAGAGCCTTGGCCGCATCGGGACGCCTCGCCCCACACGCCACACCGAGGGCACGCCCGACCTCGCCCCCGGCCTGCGTCACGCAAGCGATGATGCCGAGGCCCTCCAGGCACTGAGCGCCGCCCTCACACGTCGCACCAACCCCATACTATCGAGATATGCTCTCTATATGATTGCGACATTGGCTCTTCTTGGCTTGATCGCCCTCCTCATGTCGCTCATCTCGCGCTGATCGCTTGCATTTGCATTGCATTCACACGGATTCTCTCGCCATGAGTGAAGCCGCACCCGCCACGCACCCGCCCTTCAAGATGCCGATCTGGGGATACGTCCTTGCCGTAGGGATGGTGCTCACCGTCATTCTTCACTTTGCGCACTTCGAGGGCTTGCTTGGCGCCGGCTTGGAGGTCGTGACGGGCCTCGCGTTGATCGGCGGCTCGTGTGAGGCGCTCATCGTCTCGGTCGAGGGCATGAGCGCGCTCTTTGGCTGGAACAAATTCGTCGGCGGCACGATCGCAGCGGTTGTCTCCAACGTGCCTGAGATCGCGCTCTTGGGCTTCTTCGTCCTCGATGACCCAGCGATGGCTTTCGTCATCGCGCTCATGAGCGTCTACACGAACTCGATGGTCTTCGCGCTCTACGCGCTCTTGCTTCCGAAGGACCGCGGCGCGGCCTCCATCCCCGCACCGATCGTGCGCGCGGGCACCGACCTACTCTCCTTCGGCGGAGGGCTCTGCCTTGCCCTTGCAGGCACGATGATCTGCCTGCGCGAATTCGACAGCCCGATCACCTCGATCGGCGCGCCCGAATTGGCCTTCGTCGGAGGCTCGCTCTTCCTCGTCTTCATGACCTTCCTCATCACCTTGGTGAAGAACAGCAAGGCCGAGGCCGAAGAGGAAAAGAAGAACCCCAAGGTGGTCGATGGTGCGAAGGAAGAGGCGCACGAGGAGAGCCACGCCGGTGTCCCCAAGACGCTTCCTGGCGTCCTCGGCTTGCTCCTTCTTGGTGTGGTCGGGTCCTTCCTCGGAGGGCACGCGATGAGCGATGTCGGTGACTTCATCGTCACGTCTTTCCCCGGCCTCTCGACGATGATGGTTGCCTTGATTTTGGCCCTGATCGCGGGTGTTCCGACTTACGTGATCGTGGCCAACGCGCACATGCAGAAGCAGCCGCTCATCGCGCTCTCCAACACCTTCGGCGGCCTCACGCAAAACCTGTTCAACGTCATGGCGATCTGCTGCTTGATGATCGCGGGCTTCAACTGGCTCGGCATCCTCGACCACACAACGATCCCCATCAACCTCGCGACGACGCTCTCGGTGCTCTTCATCTATCCGACGTACTCGATCCTCTCCCGCGCGATCGAAGACGACGGCAAGTTCAACTGGATCGAGATTGTCTCGCTCCTCGCACTCTTCTCCTTCCTGATGTTCATCCTCACGCGCGACACGTGAGCCCTCGCGGGGAATTCGTGAAAGGTCGGGCGCGTGCGCCTCGTATGCTCCGGCCATGCAGAAGGACTCCGAGGCGTGTGTGAGCGAGACCTTTCACGACGAGAAACGCTCGGTGATGGTGGGCGATGCGCACGATGTGCCCGGCACGGTGCGCCTACTCGGCGATGATCGCTTTGCGGAGCGCTACGAGTCTGGCGTGTTGCTCGGCAAAGGCGGGATGGGTGAGGTGCGCCTCTTTCACGATCGCCGCATCGGTCGCGATGTCGCACAGAAAACGCTGCGCTCAGAGATCTCCAAGAGTCGCGTCTCGTTCGAGCGCTTCCTACGCGAGGCGCGCGTGCAAGGGCAGCTTGAGCACCCGGCCGTCGTGCCTGTCTATGACCTCGCAGTCGATCCGCAGGGCAATGTCTTCTTCACGATGAAGCGTGTCCGGGGCACACCGCTCGATGAGATTCTCGATGCGCTTGAGGCGGGCCAAACACTCGAGCGCTTCAATCGACGCAAGCTGCTCACGGCCTTCGTGCAGATCTGCCTCGCGATCGAATTCGCACACAGCCGCGGTGTTTTGCATCGCGACCTCAAGCCCGCGAATATCATGCTCGGTGAGTACGGCGAGGTGCTCGTGCTCGATTGGGGCCTCGCAAAATTGATCGATGCGGCTGACCCGGTGAGCGATGAGCTTGTGCCCGCACCCGGCGAGTCGATGGACTCGAAGAACACGCCGACACTCGCCGGCTCGGTGCTCGGTACGCCCGGCTATATGTCGCCCGAGCAAGCGCGCGGAGACACGGATGGGCTCGATGGACGCACCGATGTCTATGCCCTTGGCGCCATCCTCTTTGAGATGGTCTATCGCGAGCCATTGCATGAGGGACGCGGCATTCCGCAGCGCATGGCCTCCACCATCTTCGGTGCCGAGATGCGTGCGGCGAAGCGAAAGAACGGCGCGGAGGTCTCGCCGGAGCTCGAAGCCATCTGCACCAAGGCCTGCGCGCTCGATCCAGAGTGGCGCTACGCGAATGCACGTGAGCTGGCCGATGCCGTGGAGGGTTACCTCGATGGCGAGCGTGACGAGGAGAGGCGCAAGGTGCTTGCGGAGGCGCATGTGGTGAAAGCCAACGCGCTCGTGCTTGAGGCCGATGCAGGCAAGCCGCAGCTGCGCACGGAGGCATTGCGCGAGGTCGGACGCGCGCTTGTGCTCGACCCGGAGCATGCATCCGCACTCTCACTGCTCGGCAAGCTCATCACGCAAGCACCGGAGGAGCCCTCGCCCGAGGCGCGTGAAGAGATCGCAAAGATGGAGTTCAACCAGCGTCGCGCCGTCCTTCGCTCGGCATCGATGCGCAATGCGCTCTGGGTCTGCCTCGGCATCGTTTCGTTCTTTCTTCCGCAGCGCAATTCCGCACTCGCCTACGGCGTTTTCGCATCGCTCATCGCGCTCCTTGCGTACGGCCTCTTCGTTGGACAACGCGCGCCGACCGCCAAGGGGCATTGGCGCGCGCTCGTTGTCTGCACAGCGGTTGTGACGGCGCTGCTCTCCTTCGTTGCGGGCCCCTTCATCGTCGTGCCTACGCTGGCCGCGACGAACGCGACGCTCTTTGCGCCGCAGACGACGGTGCGCGACCGCAATATTCTTCATATGGCAATGGCGCTGGCCGTGGTGGTGCCCGCGGTGCTCTCCGCGATCGGCCTCCTGCCGCGCATGGTCACGCTCACGCCCTCAGGCGGCATCCTCATCGAGTCGCCGATCTTCGCGTTCCACCACGACGGCGCCTTCGTTGTGCTGCTCGTCGTGCACGTGTTGCTCGTCATCTTCTCGGGCGGCGTGATGGGCCGCTTCTTCGATCGCCTTCGCCATGTGGAGGCGCGCGCCGTCATTCAGTCCTGGTATCTGCGGCAGCTGCTGCCGAAGGCCGAAACGAAGAGCGCTTAATCCCATGCTATTCGCCGACGTGATGCACGCATTGAATCGTTCTCCCAGAGGCCACGTCGTATCCACCGTGCTTCGCGTGTTCGTCATGTTCATCGCTCTCTCCACCTCCCTCACCGTGGGCGTGGCGCGCGTCGAAGCACAAGATTCTCCAGGTTCGAGTGCGCCCACGATCGACTCGATCCTCACGCGCATGGCCCGCATCCAGGGCCTTCACTGCAGCTACCGTGAAGAGAAGCGCATCGCGCTCTTGAGCTCGCCCATCACGAGCGAGGGCACGATCGACTATGCAAGGCCAGGTCGGATGATCCGCCGCGTGACGCGTCCGAGCGCGCAGGTCGTCTTCATCGACGGCGGTGAATTGCGCATGTCCGAGGGCGGCCACACGCAGCGCATCGACCTCGCAGCGCAGCCTGTCGTGCGTTCCTTCGTCGACTCGTTTTTGCAGCTCTTGCAAGGCGATCGTCGCGCCCTCGAGCGCACCTACACGCTCACCCTCGAGACAGGCGCAGACGCCGCGTGGACACTCATTCTTCGTCCGCGTGCCGCACCGCTCACCCAGTTCGTCCGCGAGATTCGCTTCATGGGCCACGGCCAAGAGATGACGCAGATGGTCATGCTCGAGGTCTCGGGTGACTCGACGACGACGACGTTCACGCAGGTGAATCCCAATCAGCGCCTGAGCGCATCAGACGCAGCGCGCGTGTTCTCGCTTACACCGTAAGTACCGGCTAGCGCGATTTGCAGCTCAACTCATTCGCTCTTTCGGCACGCAAGATTTTGGTTTCAGCGCGTAGACCGCGCCTTAAGGAGCGATAGTCGTGCACTCCCAGCCGCAGGGAGCGACTGAGGACGTAAGCCTCGATCAAACCAAAAGATAAGTGCCCTAGCGCAACAGGAATGCGGCGACCAACGCGATGGTGCCCAGCAACGCGAGCAGCGCGCCCAAGCCGAGCACCACCCAGGCAACTGCGGGGGTTCCCATGCCCGGCACGACCGGCGCGGGCTCAGGCCGCATCGCGTAGTTCGCTGGCGGTGCAGGCTGCTGCACGGGCGGCGCGGGCTGCGGCTGAACCTGCGGTGCAGGCTGTTGCTGCTGCGCGGATTGCTGCTGCGCAGGTTGCTGCTTCAACGGCTGCGGCGACACCGGATGTTGCATCTGCTGCTGCAGCGAGGAGACGCCGGATGTGCTCTGCGGAAAGGGCGGCGAGGAGGACGAGTGCCCCGCATTGGCCTGCACGTTGCGCAGCGCTTGGGCGAGCTCGTTCGCCGTCTGAAAACGATCGGCCGGCTTCTTGGCGAGGGCCTTGTCGAGCACCTCCCACATGCCATTGGGCCACACGCGGTTGGGCGCGCGACGCGAGAGCGGGATGGGCTGCTCTTTGATGTGCTTTTGGATGAACTCCATCGGCTGCGAGGCATCGAAGGGCAGCTTCCCGGTCAGCAGCTCATACATGATGATGCCGAGCGAGTAGATGTCGGAGCGGCCATCGAGCTTCTCGCCGCGTGCCTGCTCAGGGCTCATGAATTCGGGCGTGCCGAAGACCATGCCCTCTTGCGTGAGGATGAGTGAGCCAGGGCGCATCTCGCGCTCGGTCACCTTCGCGAGGCCGAAATCGAGCACCTTCGGGTAATCGGCGATGCCGCCCTGCGTGGTGAGGAAGATGTTCTCGGGCTTGAGATCGCGATGGACGATGCCCTGCGTATGCGCCTCTTCCAGCGCGCCACAGACAGGCACCATCACGTTGATCGCGCGCTCCACTTCCATCGGGCCCTCGGCGCGAACCGTCTGCGCGAGGTTACGTCCGGCGAGGTACTCCATGACGAAGTAGCAGGCGCCGTCTTCGAGCTGGCCGTAGAGGAAAACGCGCGCCGTGTGCGGGTGCGAGAGATGACTCATCGCGCGCGCCTCGCGACGAAAGCGCGAGACCAAATCAGCGCGAGCGAGGTAGCGCGGGTGGAGGATCTTCACCGCAACAAAGCGGCGCATCTCGGGCTGCTCCGCTTTGTAAACGGCGCCCATTCCTCCCGAGCCAATCTTCTCGAGGATTCGAAACTGTCCGGCGACGTCACGCCCGATGTAGGCATCGGCCACGGCGCGAGCCTACATCACAGCGGGGCCGGATCTCCATCGCGCTTTTTGCCTCGAGCCCATCGAAGAGCTGAATCGAGGGCCAAGCACCGCGATAACTGCGGCCAAGATCGGCTGAAGGTCATGTGTGGAGGCTGAGGATGCGGACACCCAGCTCGCCCGCGACCTCCACCAGTTCACCGCGTGCGATGAGCGTTCCGCCCGCAACCAGCTGCACCCTGGCCCCCGCTGGAATGCCCGTCTTGAGGATGCTGCCCGGCACCATCGCAAGTGCCTCTGCGTGCGTCAGCGTGATCTGCCCCAGGGTCACGGCGAGCTCGACGGGAAGGTCTGCCTCGCGCTTTGAGTCACTCATCGAATTCTCCACGGTGGCGTGATGCGCCTGAGACACGGCTTGGGAGGGCGCGACACACCAAGGCTCATCTGCGTGAGCACGCGTCGTGCGCAACATCGGTGTACCAGCCAGCGCACACCAATCGACAGCACCCACCAGCGCGCCTTCGCGTGTGGCGGAGATGGAGAGCGTGTCTGGCAACACGACATCGCCCACTGCGAGGCTCGCGATCTCCGCATGCGTCAGGGTTGCAAGGCCGATGCGAAGTTGGAGTGTGCTTGGCAGCTCACGTGCGTGCTGCACGGTCCCTGGCGCGAGCGAGGCTGCCGTGATCTGCGATGCGACCCAGAGCGTCACGAATGCGCTGTGCTCACCGGCTCGAACGCGCCAATGCCAACGATCACAAGGAGATTCGTTCAACCAAGCCGCACACGCGCGTGCATCCCGAAGTGCAGAGACGACCTGCGCACCCGAGCCGACGATCATGTTCGCCACAAGGAAGGCGAGCACGCCTTCCTCCGTCTCGGTGAGCGGGCTGACCTCGAGCGCGCGCGTGCCTTCGCCACCGAGCACACGATCGACCGCGATGTGGACAAGCCAGAGATCCGCGAGCACAAGCGCAGGCCCTTCAGGGAGCGAAAGTGCAACCGCCGCAAGGGCTTGTGCGCCAAACGCATGCTCGCTTGCAGGCGCGCGATCAACTGAAGCCAGCGTCCAATCGAGCGTGCCTTCGATGAGCGCATCGAGGCGTCCGCGCGCGCCATCGAGGCCAAGACGTGAGGCCGCTTGTGCAAGCGCAGTGATGCGCTCCGCTTCACGCGCATCAAGCTTTGTCAGGCGTGGCCAAGAAGGTTCGTTCACGGCTTAGTACCGAAAGCTCGCGCCCACCTGCGGAAGCATCGCAAGGACGAGCACCTCACGCAGCGCATCGCCTGGAAAGATCACCTCCGTGCCGATCGAGGCCTCAAGGCAAGCCCAGCTCGCGATCGGGATGTCGATGCCCGCAAACGCCATCGCATCAAAGGTATTTCGCAGCGCCGAGCCCGCGCGAAAGATCACGTAGCCCGCTGCGATCGAGAAGTAGGGACGCACCGAGTCGGTGTCGATCGTCCATCGCAATTCCGCCAGTGCGCGCAGCTGAAGTGAGGCGCCGCCATTGGAGGCAGAGATGCCACCGCCACCGATCAAGAGGGCGATCGCGATGCCAGAGCGAAGCTCAAAACCAAAGCGCCCGGTGCCGCTCCAAGCGGGCTGAAGCGCGGGTTGATCCGCCACGTCGATGTTCGTCTGCGGCGTCAGCGTGAGCGCGAACGCGGCGCTCGGCCCGTAGACCAAACCGCGTCCTTCTTCAGCCAACGACGGCCCGCGATCCTCTGCGCGTACAGGTGTTGCGAGTGCGAGGGGCAGCGCGATGAGCGCGCTTGCAATGACGTGATGCGCCTTCATCCGGTGAGCTTCGTCGGGTTCATGATGCCGGCAGGATCAAGCGTGCTGCGCATGCCTTTGAGCAGCGAAATGCCCAGCATTCCCTTCTCTTCGGCCATGTAGGGCGCGTGATCGATGCCGACACCATGGTGATGGCTGATCGTCCCGCCGTTCTCCACGAGCGCACGTGAGGCGGCGTGCTTGGCGCCTTTCCATTGCTCCACTGCGCGCGCGTCATCGCGCAAGAAGATGAAGGTGAAGTAGAGGCTCGCGCCGTCGATGTACGAGTGCGAGATGTGCGTCATCACGATGACTTTCTTGCCCTCTTTCTCGAAGTAGCCGCGGATGGACGCGCGCACCGCATCGTAGAGGCGAGGCAAGTTCGACCACTCCGTCGAGGTCTCCAGCGTGTCGATGCCCACGCCACGATCGAGCATCGGGTCGCGCATGAAGGGCATCTCAAAACGGCGCTTCCACCATGACTTTCCAGGGCTTTGGCCAACATAAAAGCCGCCGTGCGCCTTGGCGACTTTGCGCATCTTGGCCTGCTTCTCTTTGACCTCGTCCGCCTCGCCTTCGATGCAGACCATCAAGACGCATTTGTCTTCGTAGCCCGCAAGGCCAAGCGCACCTTCGGTCAGCGAGTGCACACGCGAGGGCTCAAGCACACCGCGGAAGGCTCCAAAGAAGCGCGTCTCGTCGATGTCACTCAGGCGCATCATCGCAGCGCCAACTTCCTCTTGAACGGCCGTGCGAATCGCAGCCGCGCCTTCATCAAATCGCTTGAAAAGGAAGGCGAAGATCGATCGCGCTGCAGGCGCCGGGTGAAGGCGCATCGTCACATCGGTGATCACACCGAGCGTGCCCTCGGCGCCTGCGACGACGTGGTTCAAGTTGGGCCCTGCAGCCGATGCTGGAAAGCCACCTGTCTCAAGGATGCCGCGGGGCGTGACGAGCGTGCTGCCCACCACGAGTTTGTCTGCGCTGCCATAGCGATTAGAGAGCTGACCTGAGCCGCGCGCGGCCACCCAACCACCGAGCGTGGAGTACTCAAACGACTGCGGTTGATGACCGAGAATGAAGCCACGCGAGGCCATCTGCGCTTCCAGCTCGGGCCCGTAGATGCCCGCTTCGATCTTCGCCGTGCGCGAGACGCCATCGACGTGAAGCACGCGCGTCATGAGCGTGGTGTCGAGCGTCAGCACGCCCTCTTTGTCGCCACGCAAGGCCTCTACACCGCCGACGACACTCGACCCACCACCGAAGGGAATGACCGCAAAACGATGCAGTTCCGCGCATTGAAGGAGGGCGAGCACTTCCTCTTTCGAGGTTGGGTAGACGACAACATCCGGCGCCGACGCAAGGGCGCCTGAGCGCAGACGAAGGAGATCGAAATAGCTGCGGCCATACGCGTGAAAGGCGCGCTCGTAGGCGCCTGTGTGCACACGCGAGGCATCGGTCGCCTCACGCAGTGCAGACAAGAACGAGTCGTTCGCGCGCGAGGGCGGGAGGGTTGTGTTCTCGAGCGTTGGCGCTGGTGTATGCGGCAATGATCGAACGCCCAATGCCTCGGCAACGAACGTCCATACGGCTTCATCTTGGCCGTGCGTGTTGAACTGCACATCGCTTCGGCCCCAGCCATTCCAGCGCAGATTTTCTCGCTTTGTTCGCATTGTCATTTCTATCATATCGAGTTCATCGCGAAATCAACCTGGGTCTTCGCGCTTGCGGATCTTCTTGGGTGCAGGCTTGGGTCGATCGATCACGGCTTGCTCGCGAAGCGCGAGGAAAGGCACCTCGACTGGGCACCTTTGCTCCATCGCACGCACGCTCGATTTGGGCGCACAAGCAAGCACACCGGCGAGCTCTGGCCAGCGCGCATGGGACTTCGCCAAGGTACGAACCCACATGCTTGGTGGCCCAACAAGCGCGTAGTCCCAAGCGTCTTCGACGGCGAGCTGCGCGTCGCACGCACCACATCGCGTGCATCGATGAAGCGATGCGTGCTGTGTGACGTCTTCTGCCTGCTCGCTGGCCACGAAAGGAGACTCTCACGAGCGACGCTCACGTAACGAAACATCTCGCGCCACGCGCAGCACTTGACCCGAGATGACAACGACCCCAGATCGAAAAGCGTCCAAGGCAGCTGTCTTGGATTCACGACGGCAGAGCTTTGGTTCCCGAGACTCGGACGCGCCTTCCTCACAGAAGCCACACGGACGACCTTCCAAAACCCGCGCGAAGCCAGATGACAACGATCAAGCGGTGCCGCGACTTGCATGGGCCGCCTGGAGACACAATCACATGACGCCATTCGCGATCCAGCAGGCATGGTTCGAGACCAAGCCCGAGACCAAGAGCCCAAAGACGGCTCCTTCGAAGTCCCAAGTGTCAGCACCCTTCAGCCGCTACTCCGAAGCCGATGTTCCGACCGAGTACGGGACATTCCGCATCGTTTGCTATCGCGAGACGACGGCCGATGGTCAGCTCAAAGAGCACATCGCCGTGGTGAATGGCGACGTGCGCGGCATGGCGGTGCCGGTTCGCGTGCACAGCGAATGCCTCACGGGTGAGGTGCTGCACTCGCTCAAATGCGATTGCCGCGAGCAGCTCGATCACGCGATGAAGCGCATCGCGAAAGAAGGCCGCGGCGCCGTGCTCTATCTTCGTCAGGAGGGTCGCGGCATTGGCCTTGGCAACAAGATCCGCGCGTATCGCCTTCAGCAAGATGGCGTCGATACGGTCGATGCGAATCGCATGCTCGGCCTGCCCGATGACTCGCGCAATTTCGACATTGCCGCATTCATGATTCGCGACCTCGGGATGGAGTCGGTCGTGCTCCTCACGAACAACCCGCTCAAGGTGAAAAGCCTTGAAGACGAAGGCATTGAGATCGTGCGACGCGAGCCCGTGCTCATCGACCCGAACAAGCACAACGTCGACTACCTGCGCACCAAAGGGCAGCGCATGGGGCACACCTTCGATGAGCGCGTGACGGGCGAGAAAGACGAGTAGCGAGGTCCGCGCTTTGCGGAAAGTTCGTGCCGTCTGCTGAAACATCGATGACACCGCAATACGAAGATAGCTTCGGTTGCGGTGTTTCTCTTTGTGGAGGTCTCGATGCGTCTCGCTTCAGCTTTCTTTCTCTCGCTTGGTTTGGTCGGCACAGCAGGCGGCTGCCCCGCGCCTGAAGAGGTTGCAGATGCAGCGACCTTTCCGGATGCATTCACCGCGGATGCATCAACGCCGGGAGAGGATGCTTACGAAGGCCCCGATGCCGTGGTGCCAGGCGTCGATGCGTTCACGCCTGCCCTCGATGCGTTCGCCCCGGGTGATGCATACGCCCCCGATGCATTTGCTGCGGTCGATGCGTACACGGCGCCCGATGCGCCAGGCCCCGGCTGCGCATGCCAAATGGGCGACCTCTGCCAAGAGGCTGCGGCCGCGTTTTGCCCCGCATTCTTGCCGACCTGCACCGGCACGCGCCCCGCATCCTGCCCGCGCGATCGCATCCTTTACACCTGCGACGGAAGGCTCGGAGGCGCGACGTACTACTCCCGCTATTTCTTCGACGACTACGCCGCGCAAGCACGCTCCTGCGAGATGGGAGGCAGCACGTTCCGGACAACGCCTCCACCCGCTCCAGTAGGCGAGGCGTGCGGATGCCAGCGCACGGCCTCTGCGTGTGTCGAAGTCTACGCCCCCGCGGCGTGCTCCACGCTCGCATGCACCGCACCCGCAACGCGCATCGCAGGCGAATGCCCAAGCGCAGGCGCGCTTGCCGGTGAATGCGTGACCGTCGATGGCCAGCGTCGCATCTCGTATTACGGCATCTCGCTCGCGGCCGCGCAGAGCAACTGCCGCGCGCTGACCTCCGGCGACTACTACTGGGTGCCCGCAACCTGAGCGTGATTTCGCGGGTTCACCGCGCGGTGAAATTCTTCGTCACACCTTCGCCGCTCATGCATTGAGTGTGCGGAGGTGCGTGATGATGAATCTCTTCGTGGAAGGCGGCTGGGGCATGTTCCCGGTCTTGGTGTTTGGTCTTGTGCTCACGGTGTCGGCGGGCCGATATGCGTGGGAGCCCGCGGCGGCGCGCTTGCGCTTCATCACCGCGATGAGCGTGCTCCTCGTGACGGCGATCGTTCATGCGATGCTGACGAACGTCGCAGCGGTGTTCTCGTTCGTGAGCAACCCCGAGCTCGCCGCAGACGACCAGCTCGTGCGCATCGTCTTCACGGGCCTGATGGAGAGCACACGCCCCGGTGCCCTCGGAGGCGCACTCTTGGTGCTCGCGCTCGTGCTCGTCTGTGTCGGTGTCTACCGGGATGGTCGCAAGGAGCTCCGGCTCTCCGCATGAGCCGGACGTGCACGACGAAGAAGCGAGGAGAGGCTGCCCCTCTTCTCGCTTCTTCGTTTTCAACGATACTATTGAAATCAGATTTTGTTCATATCGACTGCATCGCCGAGCTCAGATGCGCGGGATGTAGTGAATTGTCAGGCGATACGAGGCTGGGGAGCCCTCATTGGTCGCAGTGACGAAGATGCGTGTTTGGCCCGCAGGCACGAAGATCGAGCAGGTGGAGTCGCCCGAGCAATAGACGCCTGAGGAGAGCCCGTTCGAGACGATGACCTGCCATGGGTCTGAGCCACCGCCGGTGATTGAGGCGCAGAAGGGATCGCCCGGGTTCACGTTGTACATGTACGTGTCGGGGGTTCCGCCGCTGGCCGAGTCATTGATCACCCGCGTCGTGAGCCCCGATGGAAGCGGGCTGCACGGGTCCGGCGGTGTGTACGCATCGCGGCCTGCATCACTGCCCGCATCGCGGCCTGCATCCATCCCTGCGTCACTGCCAGCATCGCGGCCTGCATCACTGCCAGCGTCGCGTCCCGCATCACTGCCGGCGTCATTGCCTGCATCACTGCCAGCGTCGCTTCCCGCATCACTGCCGGCGTCGTTGCCTGCATCACTGCCCGCGTCGCTTCCCGCATCACTGCCGGCGTCGTTGCCAGCATCACTGCCTGCGTCGTTGCCAGCGTCGACTCCAACATCGTTGCCGGCATCCTCAACGCCCGCGTCGTCCGAGCCCGAATCCACGTCGAATGCATCGGCGGGTACATCGGTGACCTCGGAATCGCGCGCATCCATTGCCTGGGCATCGCGTTCCTCGAGGAAGGCGTCGGGCACCCCAGCGGGGTCCTCGCAACCGAGGGCAAGTGGGCCAAGGGCAAGTGGGACAAAGGCAAGCAGGAGAGCGAGGCGAGGCGAGGTGTTCACGCCGGGAGCTTGCGAGTCGCTCCGCGCTGCGTCCACGACCGGAGCCGCGATCTGATCTCCTTTGACCTCACGGCCCCGTGTCCACGGTCATATTCAATTCATGCTGAATCTAGCTTCACACCTGAACGCGCCAGACCTTGCAGGGAGTGCACATCGGTTGGCGGCTCACGCCTCTCGGCGAAGAGAATGATGTGTTCGAGCTGAAGCTCGTCTCGCAGCACAGTTGCAGCGGAGAGGCGTGCTGTCGCTTCACTCCGCGCATCGGAGATGAGCCTCCGCGCAGCCTGAAGAACGCGCGTCTCGGCCTCGCTGGTTGCAAGCGAGAGCTCGGGCAGCGTCAGTACTGCACGCTCGGGCAAGGCGCGATTCAAGAGCAGCGCGTGGGGCTGCACCTCTCGCTCACGCAGCGCCTCACACATTGAGAGAAGGTCGAGCCTTGCGAGCGCGTCGCGCTTGTCGAGTGCACCCACAAGAACGAACGTTGTGCTCGGCAGACGAAGCGTCTGTTGAATCGAGAGTGCGCGTTCTTCGAAGCCTTGGCGCAGCGGAAGCAGCGTCTCGAAGAAGGTGCTCAGATCCTCCACAAGGCTTGCACCGATGACGCGCCCCAAGAGTGCGCGCGATATGCGAAGTGCATGCTCTTGAAGCCATCCGCGTGTTGCCCCGGCCTGCTTCGGCAAGAGCGCATCGAGCACATCGCCATGAAGAAAACGTGCGAGGTG
The DNA here is from genome assembly GCA_044373065.1 of Sandaracinaceae bacterium. Taxonomy (GTDB): domain Bacteria; phylum Myxococcota_A; class Polyangia; order Polyangiales; family Sandaracinaceae; genus JAFLCL01. Next base: position 10,821 of record JBILQT010000082.1, on the reverse strand, counting down.
GCCCGGCGCATCGAGGATCTCCAGCGCACTTCGCGTGGGCGGTGTGTCGAGCACGACAAGGTCGTAGGTGGCGTCCTTCTGCAGCGCGTGCACACGCTCCATCGCGATGTACGCATGCGAGCGGGCCAGCGTGCGTGAGAAGGATTCGTAGAGTCGGTTCTGCAGGATGCGATCGCGAATCTCAGGGCTCTCCGCGATGCGCGCGATGAGCGCATCAAAGCTCGATTTCGTCTCCAGCATCGAGGCATCGAGCACGCCCTTCTGGATGCCCGGGACGCGCACCAGGCCGTCGCCACCGTGGAGTGTTTCGGCAAGGCCAAGTGCATCGGCAAGCCTGCGCGCGGGGTCGATCGTGAGCAGCGCCACGCGCCTTCCGGCATGCGCTTGTTCCACCGCCAAAGCCGCAGCGAGCGAGGTCTTTCCTACGCCACCCGGGCCAACGCAGACGAGCAGCTTCGTGTCGCTCAATGCAAGCGCACTCATCGGGCAATCCCCGCATACGCGTGAGCACCGAGGGCAAGCAACGACGCCTGCGTCATGGCGGAGAGCGCTGGCAAATGCGTCACGGGCATCGGCAGGGAAGCAATCAGCGCTTGTGCTTCGTCATGCGCCCTGAGGGCTTCAGAGAGCGCCGCGAGTGCTTCGGAGGGCTCGGATAGTCGTTGTTCAAGCCTCTTGAGCACAAAGTCGTCTTCGGGCGCCAAGGGCCTCTCTTGCATGCGATTGACCCACAAGGTGCCGAGCCCAACGCGACCTTGGGCCTGGATGCGGGCGATGAGCTCACCTGCCTCGTGAAGCGGCAGGCGCTCGGGCAGGGTCACGATGTGAAGGCGTGTCTTGTTGCGATCGGAGAGCAGACGCGTGAGCCCTTGGAGCACCTCACCAAGCGCCCCATCCGCAAGGCCTCCGAGCACGCCCGCCACATCGAGAAACATCTCGGCGTGACCGGTCGCATCCAGGTCGACAAGGACGGGATCGAAGTCCTCGAGCAGCGCCTCAAGGCGCTCCAGGATGAGCACCTCCAGCACCGCGGGGGCGGCTTCAAAGAAGGGCGCGAGCGTTGTGCTCTCGGCCACACGGCGCGCGATGGAAGCCACGCGGATGCGACGCGTGAGGTAGTCGAGCAACGCAGGCCCAAGGGCGATGTTGGTTGCATGCACGCCCGGTGAGATGAGCACGGGCGCAAAGCCGATCGGCTTGTTGAAGATGGCCGAGAGCGATGCGCGATGACCGAGCTCCACGAGGATGGGCTTGCGTCCTTTGCGTGCGGCCTCGAGCGCGAGCGCAGCGGCAAGCGTTGTCTTGCCAACGCCGCCTTTGCCCGTGATGAGTTCGAGTCGCGCCACGTGCACGTTCTACTGCATCGGGCGTGTTCGCGTGTTGCTCCGCCTGCGCGGTATGGTCGGACGTGTACGCCGATCATCTCGACCTTCATCACCCGCTTGCGCGCACCGTCCCGAATGTCCTCACAGAAAGCGAGTGCGCGGCCTACATCGCGCGCATTCGGTCGGGTGACGCAGAGGTCGCGCCGATCACACAGGGGATAGATCTTGCGGTGCGGAACAACACGCGCGTGATGTGGGACGACGCGGCCGAGGCAGATGGCCTGCTTGAGCGTGTAAAAGCCTTTGTTCCAAAGCGTTTTCGCGATGAGGAGCTCGCTTGCGCAAACCCGCGCCTGCGCCTCTACCGCTATCAAGTGGGCGAGAAGCACGGCCTTCATTTCGATACGGTCGTTGAGCTACCAGGCATGCGTAGCCGCATGACGATGGTCTTCTACTTGAACGATGACTTCGAAGGCGGCGCGACGGATTTTCCAGAGCTTCCACTGCGCGTCGTGCCGCAACGGGGGAGCGCGCTGCTCTTTCAACATCGCGTGCTGCATGAGGCCATGCCAGTGACGCGCGGCGAGAAGTTTGTGCTGCGCACCGACCTCTTTTTTCGAAGCGCGTAGCGAGGTTCAGCGGCGACGGATCGTCACATCGCCCTTGTGATCGAGCGGCACCACGTAGAGCTCGAGGCGATGGTCCACGAGGCGGAACCCATGCTGCTCCGCGATGCGGCGCTGCAGCGCTTCGATCTCATCGTTCTGAAACTCAATCACCTTGCCGGACTGCACATCGATCAAGTGATCGTGATGCTCATTCGGCATCTCCTCGTAGCGGGCACGGCCATCGCCGAAGTCATGACGCTCAAGGATATTGGCCTCTTCGAAGAGACGAAGCGTGCGGTAGACGGTCGCAAGACCAATGCGCGAATCGACCTTGGAGGCGCGGTCGTAGACCGTCTCGACGTCGGGGTGATCGAGAGACTCGGAGAGCACGCGCGCAATCACGCGGCGCTGGTCCGTCATCCGGAGGCCTTGTTCGACGCATCGCTGCTCGAGTCGCGAAGTCATTTCGAAGCGAACCTATCACGGCCTTTCCTCACACCGCGCTGAGACGCATTCTCACCTGAGGCTGCTTCGCTACACTGCCGCGCATGGCCTCGTTCGAACACGAAGAGTTGCTCCGCTTTGAAGACCAAGACGCCTTCAACACGTGGCTTCGCAAACACCACATGCGGACAGAGGCCGTATGGATTCACTTCGCCAAGAAGGGCAAAGGGACCAAGTCGATCCACTACGCAGAGGCCCTTGAAGTTGCACTCACGTGGGGATGGATCGACGGCGTGTCCGGGCGCATCGACGATGTGTTCTACAAGCAGCGCTTCACGCCGCGCGGGCTCAAGAGCATCTGGTCGAAGGTGAATCGTGAGAAGGCGTTGGCCCTCATCGCAAACGGCCAAATGCAGCCGCGTGGCCTTGCCGAAGTCGAGCGCGCCAAGGCCGATGGTCGTTGGGATCGCGCCTACGACTCACCGAAAAATGCAGCCCCGTGCGCCGAGTTCGAGGAGGCCCTCCGCGCAAACCCCAAGGCCAAGGCCTTCTTCGACGCGCTCGATGCCCAGAACCGCTACGCATTCCTTCACCGCACGAACATCTCGGTGAAGCCCGAGACACGCAGCAAGAAGATCGCGCTCTTTGTCGAGATGCTCGCGCGTCACGAGAAGTTCTACACGCGCGACCCTGAGACGAAGAAGCTCGTCGCCATCAAGAAGGCGATCGCACCGAAGAAGGCCGCAGCCAAGAAAGCCGCGGCCAAGCCCAAACGCAAATCGCCTTAGAAAATCAGGGCGCCGTGAGCTGACCCAGGATGCCGGCGATGTCCGGTGCGTTCCACTCTTCCACTGCGCGGCCTGCCTCGATGCGCCGAATCACGGCGCCCTCCCAGCGGATCGCGCGGCCCGTCGCAGGCACGCCGAAGAACTCACCGCGGTGCGTGCCCGTCGCCGTGTAGCGCAGGAAGACAAGGCCTCCTTCGCCGACCTCATGCGTGAAGGTGAACGCCGCGTCCGGGAAGGCCGCGCGAAAGCCTGCGTTGAATCCAAGAAAGCCAGCGAGGTCCGCGTCCGGAATGCCGTTGGGGTTGTGCATCGTGAACGTCGGCGCGAGGAGCGCGTCGGGTGCGCCGTCTGCGAGAACGACCTCGGTCGAGACGCGATGCGCGATGCTCACGTTGGCAGCAACAACGGCCGCAGAGCAATCGCCCGAGGCGCGATGATCGGTTGCATGCGGCGTCGGCGCAGCTGCCCCGCGCGTGAGCTGCGCGAAGAGCCCTGCGTTGTCCGGCTCATTCCACTCTTCGACCACAAGGCCGCCTGAAATGCGACGCACCACCATGCCCTCCCAACGAAGCGCGCGATGCGTCGCGGGCACCCCGAAGAGCTCCGCCTCATGCGTGCCCGTGCCGATGTAGCGCAGCGCAACGAACTCACCGCCTGCGATCACGTGCGTGAAGGTGAACGTCGCGTCCGGCAGTGCAGCGCGAAATTGGCCTCCGAATCCAAGGAATCCCGCAAGATTTTGATCGGGCTGCCCACCAGGAAAGTGCGCGACGAAGTCAGGCGAGAGCACGCCCTCGCTCGACGCATTCTCCAAGAAGACGTCGTTGGAGACGCGCAGCGCCAAGTCTTTGCTGTGCGTGAGCTGCACGTTGCATTGCTCCGCAGGAGGCACCGTCGCGCCGCATCCCGAGAGGCCCAAGAGCAAGGCCAGTGAAGCCGCTTTCATCATTGTCGTCGTCATCGTCGTCCTCGATGCGGCAGCGAAGCCTTCATGGCTGCATGCGAACCGCTGCGTCGAGATTGGCGCGCGCGCAGAAGCGAGACCTTGGTAGAGGTGTGGACACACTTTCACCGGCGTGGTGAAACTGACAACACAGCACCGTGGCGGTGAAGGTGAGCCGGGAGCGTCAATGCAAGAGTCCTCCATGTTTGAGAGCCTTGATGAGATCCGCACCTTCGTCTGCTTGGTCGACATGAAGAGCCTCTCGGGCGCAGCGCGCTCACTTCACGTCTCGGTCAACGCGGTGTGGAGTCGCCTGGAGCGCATCGAAGCGCGCGCGGGGACGCGCCTTGTGGAGCGCACGACGCGCTCGCTCCGCGTGACGGATGCGGGAGAGCGTGTGGCGCGACGAGCCCGTCGCATCCTCGATGAGCTTGAGTCGGCATCGCAGGATGTCGCGCCCTCCGATCAACTCCGCGGCACGGTGCGTGTGGCCGTGAGCCCGGATGTCGCATCGGGTGCATTCCTCACGGACCTGGGCCAGTTGCTCAGCAGCAATCCCGAGCTGCGGGTCGAGCTCATCGGTCGGAGTCGCTTGATTGAGCCGGTCGCGGCGGGTGTCGACATCATCGTCTGGCCCGGCCCTGTGCCCTCGCAGGCATCGACCATTCGCAAGATTGGCACCCTCGAATGGGCCCTTGCGGCATCGCCTTCTTACGTCGCGGCGCACGGCCTTCCGCAGCGCGCAGAGGACCTCGTGCACCACAACTGCTTGCTCGCGATTCGAGGACGCAAAGAAGAGACGTGGTCACTCATCGATGCAGACGGTGCGGCCCGCGATGTCCCTGTCACCTCTCGCTTTGAGAGCGATGCGACGGAGATCCTTGAGAACGCGATCTACGCAGGGCTCGGCATCGGCATTCGTCCCCTGCGTGAGGTACGCGCGAGCGTCGATGCAGGCAGGCTCGTTCACGTGCTCCCGATGCTGCGTCTTGCGCCGATGGAGCTCTCGCTTGTGGCACCGGTTGGACGTTTGCGAAGCCCGCACGTGCGTGCAGTGGCCGATGTGCTCACGCGAAGATTGCGTTGGCTTGCAGCCGCAAGTCAGCCTCGGGCCAAGCGCGCCGAATAGACGGAATGTGTTTCGTTCGTGCGAAGACGCGTCACGCGAAAGCCCACGCAGATCAGGCGTTTGGGCAGCATCGGCATGAATCTTTCCGCTCAGGGTTGACCTAGGGGGAGTGCTGATTAGCTTCGCCGCGTTCCTGGCCTTCGCCCGCACCTAGGCACTCACAGCAGAGCGAACTCGGTGAGCGCACGTGGCCAGGAGTTCCCGCGAACCCAACCCTCCGTGGGCAAGTTCGACGTCACGACCTCACACAACCATTCAAGAACTCGCAGCGCGAGTTGAGCGCGAGAGCGCACGTAGGAGAGAGCACATGGGAAAGATCATCGGCATCGACCTTGGAACCACGAACTCATGCGTCGCGATCATGGAGGGCAAAGAGCCCAAGGTGATCGTGAACGAGGAAGGCGATCGCATCACGCCCTCCGTTGTTGCTTGGGACGACCAGGGTGAAGTCCTCGTCGGCACGATCGCCAAGCGCCAGTCGGTCACGAACCCCGAAGGCACGGTCTACTCGGCCAAGCGCTTCATGGGTCGTCGCTTCACCGAGGTCGGCGAGGAGGCCAAGCGCGTTCCGTACAACGTCATCGCGCGCCCCAACGGCGACTCGGGCTTCCGCGTCCGCGGCCAAGATCTCTCGGTTCCCGAGGTCAGCGCGCACGTCCTTCGCAAGCTCAAGAAGGCCGCTGAGAACTACCTCGGTGAGCCCGTGACGGAAGCCGTCATCACCGTCCCCGCGTACTTCAACGACAGCCAGCGCCAGGCGACCAAGGACGCAGGCAAGATCGCTGGCCTTGAGGTCAAGCGCATCGTCAACGAGCCGACGGCAGCCGCACTCGCCTACGGCCTCGACAAGAAGACCGACGAAGTCATCGTCGTGTACGACTTCGGTGGCGGCACCTTCGACATCTCGGTGCTCGAGGTTGGCGACAACGTCGTTCAGGTCATCTCGACCAACGGCGACACGCACCTCGGTGGCGACGACGTCGACAACAAGATCATGGATTACCTGATCGCCGAGTTTAAGAAGGACACCGGCATCGACGTTGGCAAAGACAAGATGGTCATCCAGCGCCTCAAGGACGCAGCGGAGAAGGCCAAGATCGAGCTCTCCTCGAAGCTTGAGACGACGGTCAACTTGCCCTTCCTCACGGCGGACGCGAGCGGCCCCAAGCACATGAACCTCAAGCTCTCCCGCGCGAAGCTTGAGTCGATGATCGAAGACCTCGTGGAGCGCACGTTTGCTGCAACGAAGCGCGCACTCTCAGACGCGAGCAAGAGCCCGAGCGACATCAACGAAGTCGTTCTTGTCGGTGGCTCGACGCGCATCCCGCTCGTTCAAGAGCGCGTGAAGAAGTACTTCGGCAAAGAGCCGCACAAGGGCGTGAACCCGGATGAAGTCGTCGCGATCGGCGCTGGCATCCAGGCAGGCGTTCTCTCTGGTGAGGTGAAGGACATGGTCCTTCTCGATGTCACCCCGCTCTCGCTCGGCGTCGAGACGCTCGGCGGCGTCATGACCACGATGATCCCGCGCAACACGACCATTCCGACGCGCAAGGAAGAGGTCTACTCCACGGCCGACGACAACCAGAGCAAGGTCGAAGTGCACGTCCTTCAGGGCGAGCGCGCCGAGGCCCGCTACAACCGCACGCTCGGTCGCTTCCACCTCGAAGGCATCATGCCCGCGCCCCGTGGCGTGCCGAAGGTGAAGGTCACGTTCGACATCGACGCGAACGGCATTCTCTCCGTGACGGCCCGCGATGAGGCGACCGGCAAGGATCAGAAGATCACCATCACGTCGAACTCGGGCCTCTCGGATTCTGAGATCCAGAAGATGGTCAAAGAGGGCGCAGAGCACGAGGCCGAGGACAAGGCGCGTCGTGAGCAGGTGGAGAGCCGCAACAAGGCCGACCAGCTCTGCTACTCGGTCGAGAAGGCACTTGGCGAGGTCAAGGGCAAGGTCCCGGCCGACAAGGTTCAGGGCATCGAGGCTCAGATCAAGTCGCTCCGCAGCGCGATCGAGAAGGAAGATCACGACGCGATTCGCACGGGCACCGAGACGCTTGAGAAGCAGATGGCTGACCTCGCGCAGATGGCCTACGGCGCAGGCGGCGCACCGGGTGGCGCACCCGACACGGGCGCTCCGGCCGGTAAGGGCAAGAAGGACGGCGACGTGATCGACGCCGAGTTCGAAGAGACGAACTGAACCTTCCTCGCTGATCGATTGGCCCCGCATCGCAAATGTGATGCGGGGCTTTTTCGTATGTGACTACCCTCGTCGCATGCAGGTCGCTTTTCAGGATGGTGAAGTGGCATTCGGTGTGGTCGGCCAAGTCGTGCTCTGTTTCTGGCGCGCACCCTTCACACGCATACGACTTCAGAAGCTGAAGGTGATCTGCGCAGAAACCTCTAAGAAACATGGCCGTGCCGCAACGCTCGGCATCTTCGATGCGATGGCGATCAACCTCAGCGCGATCTCCGACGCAAGTCTGCGGGCCGATGCAACCGACCTCGCACGGGGCGCCGTCGAGCGTGGCGATGGGCCACTTCTGACCGTGATCGAAGGCGACGGTTTCGGTGCCGCTGCCTTGCGGGCCGCCGCGGCCACAATCGGCATGGCACTACCCAAGACCGCCACAAATCGCTTCTCGCGCGACGTCCACGCAGCCGTCGAGGAGCTCGTCCTGGCGTTCAGTCTCGACGCCACCCGACGCGCAGAGATCCTCACTGGCATCGCGCAACTGCGGGCCTGCACACCGAAGCCAGCCACCTCGTTCTGACGAGCAATTTTCGCCGCAGCGATGTGCTTGCTGAAAAGCTCTCCTCTGGAGGCTTCATGCTTTTTCGGCCTTCACTTTGATGGGATTGCATATGATGCATAACATACGTATATTCGTAGCGCTGGGCCTCCTCCTCACGCTCATGTGGGGCTGTTCGTGCGATGCACCATCCGATGCGCCGCCCTCCGAGGGCAGCTGCACCTACACGGGCTACGGCTCGCAATGCGTCATCCCCTGCAACGCATCGCCAGATCTCCGCTTCGACGTCCGCGTGCTTTGGAGCGGTTCGTACGGCTGCACCTGGTTCGGCCCCTCCGAGAGTTTCCCCGGGTGCCGATGCCGAAGCGGCTATGTCGAATGTCCGCGCAGCACCGGGTACTGGAGCGCGCCGAGCAGCACCTGCGAGTCATTCCCCGAGCGCGACGTGGGTACGATCAGCAGGCCAGACGCGAACTCAACACCCGACGCGTACGAGACGCCGGACGCGTACGAGACACCCGACGCCTTCACGCCCGATGCCGGCTGAGTCACTCACCAAGCGTGAGTTCGCGGCGGCTGTGCTCGGTACGGCAGTGCACGGCCTCTCGCTCGCAGGTGAACTCTCGAAGCAAATGGGGACGCTGGCGTGCTGCATTGTGCCGTTCGCATGGCTCGGCGCTGTGTTCCTGGGCGCCTCGGCATCGACCACGAAGAGGCGCCTTCTGCTCTTGTTGCAACCCGCGCTGACGGCACTCGTGTGGATGCACCTCATGCGCGGCGTTCCCTACTTTGTGCATCGCGACGCGGATCCCCTCATCGCTGCAATTCGCCACTATCACGATATGCACGGAACGTATCCGCCGGGAGGAATCGGGGAGCGCGAGACTCCGCCGGAGCTTCTTGCACTCATGAACGGGGAAGCGTGGTGCTTCTACAGTGCCGAAGAGGACGATGACTGTCGCGTGATGTGCATGGGCATCGGCTTCAACCATGCCGTCTACCGCTTCAGCACCGACTCTTGGTGGGTGGGGGACTGATGTCGCCTCGCCTCGAACTCCCCGACGCACCCTCGCCGGGGCCCATCACGCCGTTCACGATTCGTGAAGTCACGATCTGGTGCGCAGCAATTGTGTGCGTCGTTCTTCCGCTCGCAGGCGAACTCTTCAGGGCCCTCGCGTTCATTCAATTCTTGGTTGTTCCCTGCCTCGCCGTCGTGCTTGGGATCATCGTTCTCGCACGCGCTTGGCGCACGCCGCGCCTTGTCGGTGCGCTACTGCTTATCGCACTCGGCGTGTACCTCTGGGCTCGCCTCACTGGCGGTGTGCCGCTCTACGTCCATCGCGCAGCCGAGCCGATCATCACCGCAATTCGCCACTATCACGATATGCACGGAACGTATCCGCCCGGGGGAGGCCATCGCGATGCGGAGACACCTGCCGAGCTCGATGCGTTGATCACTTCAACCCGCTGTCACTACCGCACGGATGAAGACGGATTTCGCGTCACGTGCATGGGCGTCATGTTCAACCACTGCACCTACGACTCTGCGGAGAACCGTTGGATTGTGTGGGATTGAGCGAGGCGAAGGTCGCTATTTCACACTGTTGCAACATGACAACAATATGAAATCGACATGAAAAAGCGGACGCCCTTTGCAGGACATCCGCGTTCTCGGGGCGTCAACGCTTCTTACTGTTTGCGACGCCAGGGGAAGAAGACGAAGGCCTCGCTCTTGGCGGACTTAAAGTGCGCCATGTCGTCGAGAACAACGACGGCGAGTTGCCCGACTTGCTGCACCGAGGTCGCGAGGTCGCCCACGCGGTTGCGGATGCGGGCGTCGATGCGGAGGCCGATGGCGCTCGTGCCGTTGGCGATGCCGAGGCAGGCCCACTCCACCTCTGGGTAGCCGCGCAGGATGGCCTCGAGGCGGTCGAGCATCGCTTCTTCGGGCGTCGTGAACGGCGCGGCGAAACGTGTGGATGCGTGCACGCCATCAGGCAGTGGAATGACAAAGCCTGCGCTGGAGGCCTCGGGCTTCGGAGGCAAGGCGCCTGTGGGCAACGTGACGGGCGGCTCTGCGGGCGCCACGGCGCGCACACCCATGGGCGGCGTTGCGGGACGCGTCTGTGGAAGCTGTTGTGACGCGCCGGTTGCATCGATGGGGCGAAGGTTTGTCTGCGAGGAGCGCTGCTTGCCGACCGCCGCGATCAAATCCGAGCCCACGCGGCCTGAGGCTGCGAAAGGGCCCTGCGACTCTTGGCGATTCGTGAGCAAGGGCGCGAGCTCATCGCTTGTGATCTCGAGCGAGTGCTCGCTTGCGATATCCACAACGACAAAGCCGAGGCTCGTGGAGCGCGCATACGTAAAGGATTGGCGCGCCCCGATCTCAAGGCGCGGCGCTTGTCCCGAAGGATCCAGCCAACCGAAACGCTGACACGCCTCTTCGAGCTCTTTGATGGACGTAAACACAGGCAAGGCTGCAAGGCCGGAGCTGTTGATCAGGGTTCGATATCCCTCGATGCCGCCACCCCACGGCACCACCCAGACCGTGCGCTGCGAGAGCGCCACGAGGGCATCGACTTTCGCCTGACCGCCCTGCGCTGCGTCCGCGAGCAACCGAACCATCGCTTCGTTTTGTCGTTCCGTCATCGTCGCTTCATCCAACGTCCAAGGCGAAAGTTCGCCTCGAAAAAATGCTATCGCGACTAGCTAGCGTACTTGCAAGTTTTGGCTCGCTTTGGGTGTCGAAAACGGCGCTCCTTGCGCATGCAAGAGAGGTCGTGCTTGCCGATGTGGTGTCGATGGGTAGAGAGCGGCATGCGCTGGTGGAC
>JBILQT010000372.1:0-6319 GCA_044373065.1 Sandaracinaceae bacterium | reverse complement strand
CGCGCAGCCACCGCTCTATAAAATCTCGGCGGGCAAAGAGAGCCACTGGGCGCTCGATGACGCGGACAAAGAGCGCATCATCGCGGGGCTCCCGAAGAACGCGAAGGTGACGACGCAGCGCTTCAAGGGCTTGGGCGAGATGAACCCGGAGCAGCTCAAAGAGACGACGCTCGACCCGAAGAAGCGCCGCTGCATGCGCGTCGTGATCGAGGAGGAACTGGAGACCGACCGCATCCTCAACGAGCTGATGGGCAAGGACGCGTCGATGCGCTTCCGCTTCATCATGGACAACGCGCCGAAGGCGGATGCGGCTGGGCTCGACGTCTAACGTCGCTTGGACGGTGCGCGCGAGAACCGGGCCTCAGGCCCGATGCCCAAGCGTACGCGGCACGCCGTTCTCAAAGAGCACCTCAACCGTATCCGGCGTCACGCGCCGTTGGACTCTTCCAAGCCCGAACTTCGGATGCATGAGCGAGCCGCCGACCACGTAGTGCTCAAGGCGTGAGTAGGGCTTCGCGGTCTCTCGCGCAGCATCCCAAGCGGCCTTCTCTTCGAGCTGCTTCTGCGTGAGCTTCTTCGGCTTCGGCGGCCTCGCAGCGACCACCGGCATCGACCTCTGTCGGGGTTTGGGAGGTGGCTCGTAGCCAATGCGTACACGCAGCGCTTCAAGCTCGGCTTCCATGGTGGGCGGGCAGGTGCGCACTTGCGTTTTGCCGTTCCGACGGTCGCCAGCCAGCACGAAGTAGGAGGTGAGCACGACCTCGCGCGGGGTGAGCCCCGACGTGCCCTCGCGCCAGTAGAGGATGCGCAGCCAGTGCAGGTGATCGAGCGAGATGGACCAGCTCGCCTCGTACTCCAGCTCATGACGAATGGCGGCATCGAGGCGCAGCTCGCCTCCTGGACGAACCATGAAGAGAACATTGTCGATCTCGACAGGCGGAAGCCAATGCTCCGACGACTGCGGCAGACCGCGGTGCTCGATGAGGAGGGTGAGCACCTGCCAGGTGTCGAGGTAGCGCACGCCGCGTGCGCTGTCGCGGAAGTCATCGCCCTTGGCGTCCTTCTTCGCCGCGGTCTCGCCGCGCTTCTTGAGCTTGGCCACGGCATCCCAGCGACCGAAGCTTGCGAGGGTCAGCGCCCGCGTCACGAGGCCGTACGCGCCACGACCTCGCTTGCATCCTCACCGCGCAGCCAATGGTTGAGTGCGCGCAGCGTGAGCGCCTGTTGCAGCGCAAGCCTGTCTCCCTCAGGGACGCCTTTCAGGACGGCATCCAACAAACCCGGCAGCTGCGCCTCGGCATGCGCCGCCAAGAGCGGGTCACAAGGCACGGTGATGTGGTGGAGGATGTCGCGAAGCTCTGCGCGCAACGCGTGCCCGGTGGGCTTGCCCGCGACATAGGTCTCGAGCCCGATGATGTCGTTCAGGATGTTCTGGAGCAGCGCGTGGTGCGTCGGCGGCTCCTCCGGGTTCTTCTCGCGGAGCTTGTGCACCACATCGTTGAAGTGCCTCCACCCGCGCGCTTCGGCGTCGTCCGAGGGCGCCCCAAAGAAGGGCACGCTGACACCGAGTCGACAGAGCGGAAGCACACCCTTCGGATACGCCACACGCGCACGCTGAGGGCGTGCGTAGGCCGCCACGACATCGGCCTCCTCCGAGCCGGCGAGCACCATCGTCACGCCCTTCTGCGGGATGCGCACGAGGTCTCCGGGCGAGACGTTGGCAGCAGAGGGAAGCGGCCCCGCTTCGGCCTGGTCGATGGCATCGGTGAGCGCCTCGATGCGCGCATGCGCTGCGTGCCACGCAGCCTCCTCACCGCGTGATTGAGCGGGCATGGAGTGCATCCAAGACCACGCACTTCGCGCGGAGGGCCAGTGCTTGCGACGTGCGACCTCAAAGCGTGCCGCGGCAAGCAGAGGCGCACTCTCGGCGATGCTCTCGGGGACGAACTCGCCTTGCGCCGCGGCCTCTTCGATCACCCGCACGGCCCACGGGAGCCAGCTGGAGAGCGCACCCAAGCCCGGCGGATAGACGGGCCGGTGGTAGTCGCCGTAGGTCGCCTCGGTCGACATCATCGCGAGCACACCGAGCGCGCCATCACCACCGAGGAGGTACGCGGCCTCAAGGGCTGTGCGGGCGAAGGTTCGCGCATCCACGGCGTGCCCAACGAAGTGCACTGCGAGGGCGAGCGACCAGAGCGGGTGCGCGACCACGTCGAGAAAGACGTTCGGCTCCTCCGCGGGGTGATACGCAAGCACGCAACGCAGGCCACCGGTGCACTCCGGAAGCATCGTGAGGCGCGTGCGCGAGGCCTCGTTCAGCTCGGTTGGCAGCGCGAGCGAGGTGTCCGCCTGCGCATGCCCTGCATCGTCTGAAGAAGACGCAAGAGCGCATCCTCGTCGCCCTCCGAGGCGCTCTTCGGCGGCGGCGCACATGCGAGCAAATCCTCATGCAGCGCGCCGTGCGCGAGGTCTTGCAACGCCCACCTCATGCGCACGCCGGGCAGTGCACGCGTTGGCAATGCCTGGCCACCGAGGCGCACGAGAAGCTCATTCCAGCCTGCCTCGTGGGCATCCCAGACCTCACGTCCGGTGTACTCAGGAAGGGGCGCGTGCCGGAGCAGCCATGTCACGGTCTCGCGTGCCGTCTGGAACATCGCCTCGTCGGCGGTGAGCGCATGCACATCGATGCTGCTTGGGCGCTTGAAGTGTGGTGAGGGCTGCTTGCGCGCAGCCAAGAGTTCGGCACTGACGATGGCCTGCTCCCACTGCGCAGGCAGGATGCCTGACATCGCCTTCACGTCCCGCGGCACGTTGGCGAAGGCGTCCTTGAGTGCAGCTTCCTTGTTCGGCGCTCTGCGAAGTTGGTTCAAGAAGTCCGACGCGTTGTCGGAGTCGTAGGGGAAGTAGCGGTTGGCCATGACTCGCTCCTGATGCGCGGAGGCTACGCGCGGCCCCGCAGGCGATCCCCATGTGGCGCATTCGGTGTCGACTTTGTCGTCTTTGGCCCGTCTCGCTTCGCCCGCGTGGCCTTCGCCCCGTGTTGGCTCGAACTATCGCGGGAAGCGCCAATGGGACGCCGCATCGGCCGAAATTGGCGGCGAGTCGCTCCACCCAAGCCCAAGATGGGCCACTTTTTGCGGCATCGAAGCCCACCTTCGGGTCCGAACTGCACGCATGCGCGGCTTGCGGACCCTTCGCCCGGTCGTGCAGGCTGCGGTCTTTCCGTTCGATGGAGTTTGCGATGTTGATGTTGGGAGAGACAAAAGTCACCGTGCAGAGCAGGACCTTGGCCAAGCGCCTCAAAGCGCTGAAGAGCCTCACGGGCGACGCGAAGAAGGCCGTTGAGGATTTCCTCAAGGTCGACACGAAGCTGCAAGATCTCTCCGTCCGTGCAGGCACCACCGAGGCCGCGCGTGATGCGCTCACGGACCTGCTCGTCGACTGCGATGTGGCCCGCGACTCGCTCCTCCCCGAGCTCGCCTCGGCCCTCGCCACCGCCAAGCTCGCCCCCCGCATCTCCCCCTTCAAGCCCTTCTCCAAGCACTCCCCGCAAGCCCTCGCGCGCCTCGGTTTTGGCGAGGAAACCAAAGCCATCATTGACCTCTGCGCCAACATCGCGAAGGCCAAGCCGCCCGCCGCCGTGAAGGCGATTGTGAAGGCGCTGCTCAAGGAGAACGCCAAGGTCTCCGTGGTCCTCGACCGTCTCGATGCGCCGACGACCGCGCATGACGAGGCAATGTTCGCGCGCAACCGCTTCACCACCGAGTGGCAGAAGGCGCTCTCGAACCTGCGTGTGGCGATGAAGTCAGCGCTCGCGGGCAAGCCCGGCGAGTACGAGGCGCTCTTCGCCCCGGAGTGACGTCCGACCGCATCGGATCGCCGCATTGGTACTCGCAGGATCCACACGCGCGTGAGAGCTTCGCGCGATGCGTGATTCGTCTGTCGTTCTGCACGTCAACGTCGACCATGTGGCCACCCTTCGGCAGGCACGCGGCACCACCTACCCCGACCCGCTTGAGGCCGCGCACGCCTGTGAACGCGCGGGCGCCAAGGGCATCACGGTGCACCTGCGCGAGGACAAGCGGCACATCCAGCCGCTCGATGTCGAGCGCATCCGCATGCACGCAACGACGCTCGTGAACCTCGAGATGGCAGCGACGACTGCGATGGTGGAGTTCGCGCTCCGTGTGCGACCTGACTTCGTCACGCTCGTGCCGGAGAAGCGCGAGGAGCGCACGACCGAGGGCGGGCTGGATGTCGCAGGGCATCGCGCTGACCTGGCGCGGAAGACCAAGCGCCTTGTGGATGCAGGCATCCCGGTGAGCATGTTCATCGACCCAGAGGCCGCGCAAATCGATGCCTCGCGTGAGGTCGGCGCAACGCACATCGAGCTGCACACGGGCGACTTCGCAAACCACTTCGGCACGCCGCACGGCGATGAAGAGCTGCAGCGCCTCGCACGCGCAGCGGCCTACAACGCATCACACGCATCACCGCTTCATCTCGCTGCAGGGCACGGGCTCACGCGCGCGAACGTCGTCTCCTTGCTCGCGAAGGTGCCGCAGATTGTCGAGCTCAACGTGGGCCACGCCATTGTCTCGGATGCGCTCCTGCTCGGCATGGAAGGCGCCGTGAAGCAGTTCCTGCAAGCGATGGACGAGGGCCTTCGCGCGCGCGCAACGTGATGCGTCCGCTCTTGGATCGCGCGGAGTGTCGCGCCGAGGACAAGCGCGCGATGGATGTGGGTGTGCCCGGCATCGTGCTGATGGAGAACGCGGCGCGTGGTGCAACCGATGTGCTCGTGGCGCGCTTTGCAAAGCACCTGATGCACGTTCTTGTCATCGGTGGCGAAGGGCAGAACGGCGGTGATGCTTGGGCGCTTGCGCGTCATTTGAAGACACGCGGTTTCAAGCCGACCGTGCTCCTCGTCGGTGCGATGGAGCGTGTGCAGGGCGATGCGTTGATTGCGCTCACGGCCTTGCGCGCCGTCGACGTCATGGTTGTCGTTGCACGGACGAAGGCAGACATCGAAGCCGCGCTCATGCACGCGACGTGTGTCGTCGATGGCCTCTTTGGGACGGGCCTCACGCGCCCGTTGGAGGGCCTCGCGCTCGATGCGGTGCAGGCGATCAATGCACGCGCACTGCCGACGCTCGCGCTCGACTTGCCAAGCGGCGTGTGTGCGTCGACAGGGCAGCTCTTCACGGACGCAGTGCACGCCGATGTGACCGTGACCTTCCACGCCGAGAAGCTCGGCCTCGCGCAGTTTCCAGGGACCGAATGCGCGGGAGAGGTTGTGCTCGCCGACATCGGCGTGCCGCCTCCGCAACATGCAACCGTTTGGTTGCGCGATGCTGCGTGGCTCTCGGAGAGCCTGACCGCGCGTCCGCGCGATGCGCACAAGGGCACGGGCGGGCACGTCTTTGTCGTCGGTGGCTCGCCAGGCAAGACAGGCGCGGCCCTTCTCTCGGCACGCGGTGCCCTGCGTGGTGGTGCAGGCCTTGTGACGATTGCGGCGCGCGGAGGCACGCGTGCGGCGCTGGATGCGAAGGTGATCGAGTTGATGACGCGCGAGGTGCCGGAGGCACTCGAAGCGGGTGTCCGTACGGTGCTTGAGGATGCGAAGAAAGCGTCCGCGTTTGTCGTGGGGCCAGGCCTTGGCACCGATGAGGCGACGCAGACGTTCACACGCCGCATCGCACTCGAAGTCACGACGCCCATGGTGCTCGATGCCGACGCGCTTGCGCCCTTCAGCGGCGCACAGCTCACGCAGCTTCAACGCGCCCAAGGACCGCGCGTGCTCACGCCACATCCAGGCGAGGCCGCACGTCTTCTCGGCATCGAGACCGAGGATGTGCAGCGTGATCGCTACTCGGTCTGCGCGGAGCTCGCGCTGCGCTCGGGACACATCGTCGTCTTGAAGGGCGCGCGCACGATTGTGCAGGGGCCCAACACGCATGCGTATGTTTGCGCAGAAGGCACACCGGCACTCGGCGTTGCGGGCACAGGCGATGTGCTTGCTGGCGTGATTGCAGCTGCCCTCGCGAGCAAAGACGGCGCGGTGAAGTCGCGCATCGATCGCGTTTGTGAGGCGGTGCTCGCGCATGCACTCGCGGGTGTGCGCGCGGCCGAGGGACGCGACCGCGGGCTCTTCGCGAGCGAGGTCGCAGACGCCGTCTCGCACGTCCTTGCGCCGCGCATCAGGACGTTCTGACCGCCGTGTCCCCTCGCACGCGCTCTTGCTGACAGGCTGACACAGAGCTTTGTGGCCGCTTCGCCAGACTGACATGGCGAAGTTGTGGCAACGCGCGCCAGAGGC
>JBILQT010000081.1:0-26907 GCA_044373065.1 Sandaracinaceae bacterium | reverse complement strand
CAGGCTGCCGACCTGACCGAAGGTGGTCCCTTCAGCATTGGCGATACGCCATTCACCACGGTGTGTTCCCGGTGCGCTCGGCGTCTCGACGACGATCTCAAAGACGTAGTTTCCGCCAGGCGCAACCGTGTCATCGACGGGCAGCGGCATGACCTCGGTGAACTCGCCGCCAGTGTGGACGAGGCGGAACATCGGGTTCCACGTCGTGGTGCCGGTGTTGCGGAAGGAGAGGCGCTGACGAATCGTCGTGCCTGCAACGCCGGAAACGGGCCGTCCGTAGGTTGCCGCCGTGAGTTGCGAGTTGTCGCCCATCACCTCGCAGCTGGCCATGGGCGCGCCGCCCGTCCAAAGCGAGTTCTCTTGGCTTGAGCAGCGACCGCCGTAGGGGTCGAGCGTGTTGTTCGAGACGAAGAAGGTGCTGACGTTGGTCACGTTCGAGCGCACCTCAAAGTGCAAGTGCGGGCCGGAGCTGCGACCGCTCGTTCCAGAGAGACCAATCTGCTCGCCACACGCCACCATCGAGCCTGTGCGCGGGATGACGCTGCCGGGTGTGAAGTGCGCGTAGAGCGTCGCGAAGCCGCCCTCGTGCAGGATGATGACGTGGTTGCCGTAGCCACCGCCGCACGACGAGCTCATGTTGCCGATCGCCGGGCAACCATCGTTGACGCGAAGGACCGTGCCGGCCGCTGCCGCGAAGACGGGCGTTCCCGTGGGCACGCCGAAGTCGGTGCCGCGGTGGCCTGAGCGGGTGATGCCGCCGCAGTCGTAGCGAACAAGGTTGCCGCTCGAGGTGTGCGTCACGTACGAGGTTACGCGCGTCACATTGGTCGGATTGCGAAGCCAGCCCTCACCGGGCATCGGCGTTGGGGTTGGTGCTGCGCCCACCACGCCAAGGGGCGTTCCTGGAGGCGCGAAGGCGACGAGAATCGAGGCATCGGTGCTGACGCCAAGGTCGGTCATGGCCTGCGGCGAGATATCGACGATGCGCGCCGTGCGCGTGTGCGGTCCCCAATCCACGGGGCGCACGATGACGGTGCGGCCGGTCGTTGCATTGCGAAGCGCGATGCGTGCATTGCGCCACCAGGTGCGCCCGTTGGGCGAGTAGTTCCAGCGCATCGCAACGAAGTAGAACGAGCCTGGGTTGGCTGCGATCTGAGCGGGCGTCGGGGTGGCTGGCACGTTCAAGGAGCGAAGACGCTCGCCAGAAATCGAGCCTGTCTCGGTCGCGGTGACGCCCGTATCGTTGGCGCCGCCGAAGTGGCTGACCGTGCCGCGCACCCAGCTGCCGTCGGTCGTCATTGTGACGGTCCCGTAGGGCTCTACGGCGACACCGAGCGATGCCTCAAGCGTCCCGTTGCGCAGCCCCTGGCGCGGGATCTCCGAGCCGCTCTGGGTGATCGTGTACGTCCCCGAGGCCGGTGGCGGCATCATCATCGGGTCGCTTCCGCTGTACCAGAAGTCGCGGCCCATCTCGCCAAGGAGCGTGCGCGCGGCGGCGTTGTACTTGGGGAAGCGATTGCCCCAGCAGCGGTTGCTGGGCGAGCAGCCGTTCCAGTAGCGGACGAGCGTGCTGATGTAGTTGTTCCAGTTCGCATCATCGATGCGAAGGTTGTTCAGGAACGTGATCGCCTCTGCGCGCGTGGAGATCCCGAGGTACGAGGAGACGATCAGCTTGTCGATCAAGCGATTGATCGCGACATGTGCAGAGCCCTCGATCGTGAGCACGCGTGCGCCGTGTGCCGCGACGGTCTGCGACTCGGTGCCATCGTCGATCTGGAAGAGGCTGAGGCCGCCCTGATCGATCGAACATGGTCCATCGCCACCGCCAGAGATGACCGCGCCACCGCCGCAATCCGGTGAGGCAGGACCCGGACAGGACCAGGTGGGTGCCTCGGAGTGGCAGTGGTTGAGGAAGGTTTCTTCTTCCGCAAGCATCGCGACCACAAGACCGTTGGTGATGCCATCGGCGCGTGCGGCGTCACGGATGGTGGTCGCACGCGCGCGGCGCACGGAGGCGCTCAGCTCACTGCGTGCAACACCCAGTTCGGATTCGGGTTCAGCACCCGATTGCGCGCATCCAAACGCGCCGAGCGCGAGCACCACGCCGAGCCCGAGGCTGACGAAAGTTGAGCGCGAGAAGGCGCTTGTGAACGACATCATGGTGCACCCCCAGCGGCGTACGTGAAGGCACAGGGGTCGCTCCCCGAGGGCGCGAGCGCGAGGATGTCCTCTTGCGCATCGAAGCGGGGCCAGAAGCCGGGGCCGACCTCCTCCACCGAGCCATCCCGTGGGTTCAGGTGAAGGACCATCGCGCGGTCGGTGTCGTTGGCGAACGAGTAGAAGAGGCCGTCGACCGTCCAGATGGATTGCGCGGTCAGGGGCGGAACAAAGCCCTGCTCCACACCCGTCATGCCCACGTTCGTCAGCTGCGTCGGCGTGCCACCTGCCGCGGTGCGGAAGATCGCGGCGACATCGGTTCGCGTGGAGACAAAGAGCACGTCATCGCTCCCCGGGACGGCTTGGGGCGAGGAGGCGAGGCCGTCCTCGGTCACTGTCGTCACGCGTCGGGTACGAACGCTGTACGAACGAATCAGCATCGACCCACCAAGCTCAAATTCGGTGGCGCCTTCCGGGGCCGACATGAACACGATGCGGTCGCCGCCCGAGGAGAGCGAGGGGTCAGCGGCGAGCGGCGCAATGACCTCGACGTTCGAGCCCTGGATGCGCGACAACTGCCCGCCTTCCGAGAGCACATAGAGCACGCCCCCGGCCTCTGCGGCCCAGATGGGGTTGCTCACCTCGGAGGGCAAGGAGATGGCCTCGAAGGCCGTCCCGCGGATCCGGAAGAGGCTGCATGTGGCCTCATCGCTTCCATCGCTCGTACAGGTGGTGGCGATGTTGCCCACCCACGAGTTCAGGCCTGCGCGCGTGGCGATGCTGCAATACGTGCTGAGCTCCGCGCGCGCGGGGTCAGGTGCGGTCTCGTTGCATCCGAGGGCAAATGCGGTCGGTAACAACAAACTCCAACCCAATGTTCGCAGCTTCATTCGGACCTCCAGTGACTCAACGAGCGTTTCCCGAGCGAGAAACTTCAGTTTGCGCAGCGCAGGCGCCCGATTTGGACGCTCGCGATCGAACCTTCGAGCAGGTCGCGGCAGTAGCTTCCGCGGAACGTGATCGTCCCGTCGGGCGGCCAGAACCCGAACCCATTCTCGCCATCGGCAGGCACAGCATCGCCATCGGCGCGGACAACGATCTCTTCGGGGACAATGCCGCTCGCATCGTCGAGCGTGAACACGCAGGCGTTCGTCGCCATCAGTGCATCGTTGATGGCCGTATCGAGGCTCGGCCCGTCGGCTGCGGTGAATCGGAAAGGCGCCTCGGCGGCTGTGCCTCCACCGCCGCGGGCCGCGATGGCCTCAAGTGAATCCACCGCGGTGGCCGTGGAGCCGACCTGGATGACGGGCAAGACGTAGCCAAGATCGGCGAGCGCTCCCGTTTGCGTTGCGAGCGTTGCCGTGTCGGTGTTGCCGCACGTGGGCGCAGACATCCCAATGATGACGGCGACGGATTGCTCGACGTCCGCCAAGTTCGTCTCGGCGAGTGCGCTCAGTGCATCCCCGATGCCCGCGCCACTCGCTGGGTTGGCCATGCAGTAGTTGAACGCGTTGACCTCGGTGCGGGCGAGCTCGGCCAACACGCGTGGTGCGGAGTCGGCTCCGGGCTCGATGTTCAGGCTGCCACTTGAGCCGCAGGAGGCGAGGTCGTTGGGGTGCGTGATGAGGCCCCACGTGAATGAGTCCATGAAGCGCTCTTGTGCGCGCCGGATGCCGTCTGCGGTCACGAGGAAGCGCGACTGCGCGTCGGTTGCACCCCCGCTGGGCTGTCCGTTCACCCGCAGCGCCGCGCCACAGGAATGCTCCACCACCCAGACGACGGAGGGGCGCCCTCGGGTCGCACTCAACTCCGTGAACGGGCAACCCGTGTCCGGGCCAGCATCCCGAGTCGACCCTGCATCACGACGGGGCGGCGTCGTCGGAGGACACCCCGCGAGGAGGAGCGCCAAGAACAAAAGACGGGACGGGGAAGCCACAACGCAGGCTGAATGCATCTGCTGAGCCGCATCACGTGTGATCAAAAACCCTTCCAAATGGGCATGTTACGCGCCGCGTCATGCGTCGGGATCGGGGTGGGATGTCTCCACAGTGGTGACAAACGACACCAGCGAGGGCGCGACGTGTCGCCTACTTCACCAGCTTTGAGATGGCCTTGAACGCATCGCTGCCGGCCTTGCCGACGAGGTCGAAGAGGATGACCTCCGAGCTTGAGGTGATGCCGCCTGCGTAGTGATAGAGCGAGCGCGCGAGCTCGTGGTTGGCCCGCTCGCGTGAGCAGACGGCATCGTTTGCGATGTGGACGCGAAAGCCCTGCGTCACCAAGCCACGCACGCTCTGATAGACGCAGATGTGCGCCTCAAGACCGCAGACAAGCGCTGTTGTTCGACCCTGCGCGCGCAGCCCTTCGAGATGCGCATGCACACCCGCATTCGCGCTCGCATCGAACTCGATCTTCTCGATGAACGTTGCGTTTGCAGTGACGGCCTTCTCCTTCACCGTCGAGACGGTCGCGCCGAGGCCACGCGGGTATTGCTCCGTGACGATCACGGGGATGCCGAGTGCGGCTGCGCCCTCGATGAGACGCTCGGTGCGACGTACGGCTTCTTGCACCGCCTCAGGCATCGCTGCGACGAGCCGCTCTTGCACATCGATCACGAGAAGAAAGCTTGAGTGGGGCTGAAGGACGAGATCGCTCATGCCGAAGATGTATCGCGTTCAAGGATGGCAGTGACGCTGGATGCTCTGCATGAGCCGCGTACAGGGCTGCTCGCTGGGCCTTCCACGGGCCGCGCATACCCGCATCGACCAAGCGACCGAGTCCATCACATCGCTTGTGATGGGGACGCCATCGCAGAAGCCAGCGACCGGGCTCGCGCCTCCGAGGCACTCCGTGAGAAAGACGCCCGCATAGGCGTGGCACATGATGTTGAGATCGGCGCCGCATGCATCCGTGCGTCGAAGCGCATCGTCGACACACGCGTTCTGATCGTGGCTGCTCGCGAAGCTCAGCGCCTCCTCGCGAAGCCCTTCACCGGAGTGCGCAATGTCTTGTTGGAAGCTGCGGAGGTAGAAGCCAAAGACGCAGCAGGAGACCACACAGACCAGCAGGCCGATGCTGCTGATGCCGATCAAAAAGCGCGCGGTGGAGGAAGGTTTGGACATCGCGTTCAGCGTCTCCCTGAGGGTGTGCGGGCTGGCAAGGCGGAGGAGGCTTCGTCGATGAGCCGCGCGGAGTAGACCGCATGGTTCTCCTCGGTCTCCGGCACTGCGTGAATCGGATAGGTGCGCCCCTCGACCGTCTCTCCATCGAAGCCCAAGGTCTCTCGCGAGAAGGCGATTCGGAATGTGCCAAGTGGGCCCCAACCGTCGGCCGCGATCTCGATGGGGAGGCGGAGCGTGGTGAAGGCGAGGGCAGGCTCTTCGCCGATCACAGGGCCGAGCTGCCCACGCGCAAACCATGAGGCGACGGTGTCGCAGCTGCTCGCGCACGTGAAGCCGGTGAGGACCGCGACAGGCGTACCTGCTTGGACGACCTCAAGCGTGCGGACAGGCGTGTGCGGGGCATGCAGCGCTTCGGGTGGAGCGAGAAAGGGAAAGCGCCATGAGGGCGCTTCGCTTGGGGTGAGCGCTTGGAGGCGCGCTTGGTATGCGGCGGCCTCCTCGGGGCCCATGAGACTTTCGATGCGCGAGGGTGAGAGCGAGGCCGAGAGGGGCACCTCGATGATGTGATGCGGATAGGGGCGCGTCGTGAAAAAGTCTTGAAAGAAGTAGGGATTCACGCCTCCGCGATTCTCACGAAGGTCGAGCACGAGCCCTCGAAGCGGGGCCGCTGCATGGGCACGAGAGAGCGCTTGATCGAGGTGATCGTGGTCCGCAGCGATGACACCCATCGCGTCTTGATCGGCGTACATGAACGAGAAGTAACGGACGATTGGGAGGTCGCGATAGGCCGCGTCGCTTGAGGTGTAGAGGCAGAACTTTCGCCCTGTGCTCGCGAGCCCGTAGCCATGCCCGTAGTCGATGTCTCCTGCGGGGCAGTGCGGCGCAGGCATCGGCGCATCGGTCGATGCATACGAGACCTCACGCGAGGCAGGTGCAAAGGAGACCTCACGCTCCACGACCGTGCCCGCATGCCGCACCGCAACGTGCACTTCGGTCTGAGTGGTCGGCGTTGTGATGAGGCCTTGAGGGAGCGCAGCGGCAATGTGTTCTGCACGTCGACGCAGGTTCGTTGAGGCCGTCCGAAAGGCCTCGTGTGCCAGCAACTCGGAGGCGGCCACACCATCGAATGAGACGAGCTCATCGCCGGGTTCAATCCCCTCTACGCGGCTCGACGTCACCACAAAGCGTTCGTACGCGCCATCGAGCAAGGGACGAAACGAGAGCGGCAGAAGACGCGCTGGAGGGAGGCTGAGCGGCGTGAAGTGACAGTGCCCATCGAGGAGGCTTTCGTTGAGCTGCACCAGCGCGCGGACAAGCGCCTCTTGGTCCGACGCCTCCTCAAAAAGCCTACGAAAATGTGGCAAATCAGCATCCCAGCGCTCTCGTGCGAGGCCTGGATGTTCTTCCAAGCGATAGCGTCGCGCGAAGGCGGCATCGGAGAATTGATGGTGTGTGTGCACCTCCAAGACGATGGCATCGAAGAGGGCCAGTCGGTCGGTCGCACTTGCCTCGCGCGCCTCGCTGCCTCGAGGCTTGTCGCGACTGTGCGGTGCAGGGCACGTCGCCACTGCCGTGGGCGCGGTACCTCCACATGCTGAGGTGAGCATCGCGAAGAGGAGGCCTGGCAAGCCGAGTGACGCGCGATTCATCGTGCGTTTGTCTCATAGGGCGATGCCGCACTGAAGGAGTTGTGCGGGGGCGAGAGGCTTTCGATATGGTGCGTTGGTGAAGCACGCAGTCCCCATCGCGCTCGGTAGCGCAGTCCTTGTCGGCCTGGTTCTGCTTGTGCACCGAGGGCTCGAGTACACCGCGACGCCCGAGGTCGAGGTCATCCCTTTTGCGCCGCCACCGAGGCAGACAGAGCCGCCTGCTGCGCCGCAGGATGACTTCGTCCCCAATCTCCCCGCGGTGCCTGATCTCAGTCAGCGAAGGCCTCTTGAGCGCACGCAGCCTGAGGGTGAGTTTGATGCGCTGACGCAAGAGATGAACTTGATTCGCGAGGCGCGAAGCATGATGACGAGCGACGCGACCGGCGCGATGACGCTGCTTGAGCAACACCGCGCGCGCTTCCCCGAGGGCGCGTTGATCGAGGAGCGTGAGGCCTATTCGGTGCTCGGAATGATCGCGCTTGGGAGGCCTGAGGCCGAGGTCGAGCGCCGCTATCTCGATCTGCTCGGGCGCTTCCCCAACTCGCGCTTTGCACCCGACATTCGCACCGCCATGGAAGCCCGCCGCGAGCGCGCGACACCCGAAGCGCAGTGATGCGCGCGCTCCTTGTCGCGGTCGCCATGCTCACGCTGCTCACCGCGCTTGGCGCGGGGCTCTCGGTGTGGCTGCTGGGTGCGCGATATCGAGGGCTCTGGCCGCTGATTGCCCCCGTCGTTGGCTTTGCTGCCATCGTCGTGTTGGGCGACGTCCCCTCGTATTTTCTTGGCGCAGACACCTACGCCTGGCCGCTGCTCATCGCGCTGCTCTTGTTGAATCTCGGCCTCCTGGTGAAGCATCGCCGCGTGGTCGTGTGGCGTGATGCACGCTGGAGTTTTTTGCCGCTTCTCGTGCTGCCCTTCGCGCTCCTTCCCTACCTGCGCATGGGCGTGCTCACGACGCTCTCGGAGCACAACCACGATTGGGTCTACTACCTGAACCTCGAGACCACGCTCGCGCATGCGGGGTACGGAAGCTCGTGGGCCGATACAGGCGGGCTCTTTCACGACATGAGCTGTGTGCTGCGACGCGGGGGCTGGCGCGCAGGCATCTCGATTGCGGGCTCCTTCCTCGGCGCTGTGCTGCGGCTGCGTCCGCACGAGACAGGCGGCGCCTTCTGGTGCGTGCTCTACGCGTGCTTTCCGAGCACTGCGTTGGCGGCCTTCTCCATGCTTGTCCCGCGTGCGTCACGCGATGCGCATCGCTTCGTCTTTGTGATGACTGCGTTCTCCGGCCCGGCCTTGCTCCTCTTGCGCATGTCGTTCGCCTCGCACCTTGCCTCGATGCCGCTCTTCACCCTCGTTGCATGCGTGACCTGGCGCGCCCTTCGAGAGCGGGCTCCGCATCGACGTGCGCTTGCGGCGCTGCTTCTCGCGGCATCGATCAGCGTGCTCGCCGATGGTGCGCCCTTCCTCGTCTCACTCCTTGTGGCGCTGGCCTTCGCAGCCCATCGGCGCGGTACGCCATGGCAAAGGCTCATGCCGCGCCTGGGCTGGGGCGTTCTTGCACTCGTGCTCATCCCCGCCTCGCTCTTTCGCATCTACCGCGCGCTGCTGAGCCTTGGCGTCACGGGGTATCACCCGCCCGCCGCACGCTTTGATGCGACGCTGCATGCGCTCCTGCCAACCTTGCTTGGGCAGCACGTGCACGAGATCGAGCTTGCTGCGTGGCATCACCTTCCCTTCATCGCAGTGATCACAGGATGTGCAGTCGCACTCTGGCTGGGGGCCTCCCTCTCTCGTCTGCCATCCCGAAGTGTGCGCACGGCGCTTGCCACCCCCCTGCTTGTATCCATCGTATTGATACTGTGTTGCGATATGATGGATATGGACTATCCAGCCTGGAAGCTCGCACTCACAGCGAGCCCCTTTGCCCTCTTTGCGCTTGCCGCAGCACTGGACCGCACGCCTCGCGCACACCTCTGGGGCGCCGCGCTTTTGGGGTCACAACTCGTCACGGTTGCCTATGCCGTGGTGCATGCGCCAAGCCCGCTCGGGGTGCTGCCGATGCATATGCGCCTGGCGCAATCGCTTGAGGCTGCTCCGGCTGAACTCTACCTGCTCGGTCATCACGGCAGCGCGAGCGGCGTCCTTCACGAGCATGCCCTCGCGTATCTCTTTGCTCAGAACGGACAGCGCCTTCGCGCCATCCCACACCCATCGAGCTACCTGCGCATCTCATGGCCTGAGGATGATTTCGCGGTGCGAAACACAGAGCGCGATGTCCTTGTCATCACGACCGATGAGGACCGCGTCATCGCAGAAAACGCCGAGGTGATTGATCGCCTGGGCCCCTCCGAGGAGAGCCCCGAGATGGGTGAATTCACGGTGATGGCGCTTGCGCCCGAGAGTGCAGCGGCCTCGATCAACTTTGCCGAGGGCTTCTTGCCGCGCGAGGTGGAGCCGACGTTTGCATTCCGTTGGAGCGACGCGCACGCATCGCTCTACGTCGACCTACCGACGCGTGACAGTTGTGTCACTGCAACCCTGCGCGGGACGCCCGATGGTGATGCGGCGGGCATCCTCACGACCACGCATGCGATGGCGCCGCATGCCTATTGGGGCGCGCCCGAGTTGGTGCTTGCACGGCGTGTGGTGCCGCTTGAGCTGCAGTGGGGTCGGCGGACGCTCGCGCGTGCCGAGGGGAGGCCGCGCACGGTCATGATCGACATGACCTACCTTGGTCAGCGTGGGGAGCCGCGCGTCGATGCGCGACCGATTCACTTCGCACTCGGCTCGCTCACACTGCAGCGTGGCGATGCCTGCGCAGAGACACCCTGACTCGCAGCCCTTCAGGGCTGGAACATGTTCTCGGCGCAGGCCCGTGGCGTAAACCCAGGGATGCGCACCGACTCACATTGGCCTGTCCAAGGGAGAAGCGGCGACTGAAGCGCGGGCGCACAACCACCACCGAGCGAGCATGTCTCTGTGGCTCCGCACATCGAGCCGATGCACTCGCTGCGCAACGCCAATGTCATCACACGTATCTCGCCCTCCACCGTCGCGCCTTCCGCACGCGCGGTCAGCGTCATCGCAGTGCCCTCACCGAGCGTGGCCGTCGCTGTGACGCGGATGGTTCGCGGCAGGCCTGCGCGATCACGCAAGAGCACGAAATAGAAGGGTGGCGCAGTGCCCACCGTGGGCCGCGTGTATTGCTGAACGAACGCATCGTCGAGCACGCTCATGCCGCGCCCAAGATCGCACGGAGGGTCGCCCTCATTGGCGATGCACTCGATGCGAAAACGTATCGATTGAATCTGCGTGTCGAGCACCGGCACGCCTGGGTCGCGCGGGCCAATCATCAAGTCGGACTCAACAAAGACGATGAGCTCGGTGGGCTGCACTGCGGGAGCGCGACAGCTCGCATTGGCGAGCGACAAGAGAGCGATGCTGCTGCCGAGAATGAGCTTTTTCATTCGAACGTCACCACACCCGCGCGGATCGTTGGCGAGGTTGTCGCGCGCGCGGCGGTCTGCTCTTGCGTGCCAAACAACACACCGAGAACCACTGCGCCTGCCACCACCACAACGGACGCGATCGTGACGCCGACGATAAGCGGCGTGTCATCCGAGCGCGGAGTCATCTCGATCGGCGGTGCAACCTCCGTGGCTTGCTGCGCAACGACGCTGGGCGTGAGATCGATGCCGCGCAGAAAGACCTCTTCATGTCCTTCGAGTTCGACGCGCACACGGACGGACTGAAGCGTCACCTCACCCCGACGCAGCGACACTTCGCGCAGCCCTGGGTTGGCCTCGAAGGGGCGATCGAGTGTCGTGATCTCCACGCCATCGAGGAACACAACATCGCCGGGCTCACCCTGCTCCACGTGAATCGTCACGTGCGGCATCAGTGCCTCGACCTCGGTTTGCGCAGTGCGGGCCTGCGGTGCGAGCTCATGCGTCGCGAAGCGTTCGAGGAAGAGCCGGTAGGAGTTGCGCGCCTCGATCAGCTGCCCGGTCTGACGCTGCGCTGTAGCGAGATTGACCAGAATGGAGGGGCGCGGTGCGATCTCGAAGGCCTGCTCAAAGAGGCCGCGCGCCTCTTCCCATGACTCACGCTGGAGGGCCGCGATGCCTTGCTCAAAGAGCTCGCGTGCACGCTCGGTCGCATCGGGCGCTGCAGCGACTGCAGCACGTCGCGTGCGCTGTGCAGAAGCCGCGTTTGCGTGAAGGAGCGACACGCCAAGGACCACAGGCAGGAGGGCGCGACGTGCGCGAGGAGAGAGTAGCGAGAGCTTCATCGGGGCTTTGTCAGGCGTTCAAAACGTGTTGCTGATGAGAGGTTGATCGGTGACGTGCGTCGAGGCTCGGCCCTGCCTTCGAGGTGGGTCCGCTGCAGGTTCATCTTGGCGTTGCGCGGTGGCTTGTGAGCCCGCTTGCTCGGCCGGTGACGTCGATGCCTGATCGCCACGACGTCTTCCATTCCCACGCCCTGAAACGCGCGCGGGCGTCTCGGGTTCAGGCATGGCTGCTGTGACTTGCTCGGCCTGCGTTGGTGGTTCGACGGGTCCGCTCGGCAACGGATCCTGCGCAGGCAGCTGCGACGTCGTCGGCGCAACAAGCGTCTGTACCGTGGGCGCTGCAGTGGGCGTCACCTCAGGTTGTGACATGCGGCCAAGGCCCCAGGCCGCTCCGATCAAGCCTGCGATCCCCAGGGCAACGACTGGGATGATCCACATCCGCGAAGGAGCCTTCGGAGTCAGCGAGAGCGAGCCTGTGCTCTCCAGAAAACGGGCCGAGGACGAGAGCGCGGGTGCTTCCGCCAAGGGCCGCGAGGGCGTGTCCAAACGACGCGAGTCCGACGAATGAACCACGGAGGTCAATTCTTCGTCCATCAGCGCATCGTGCTCGATGTGCGCAGCAAGCTGCTCTGCGAGCGCCCCATTCGGCACGAGGCCCACCTGGCTCGGTGTCTCCGCGGTGCCCGCAAGACGACGCAGCACCTCTTCCGCATTCGCGAGCGCCATCGGTCGACCGAGCGCCGAGGCGATGGAAGGGTCGATCTCTTGCCCCGATGGAACCGAAGGCAGCAATGCAGCCACAAGCTCGCCCAGGCGCTGCGGTGAAAAGCTGAGTGCCTCAGGCACGGCCGTCGCGAGCGCGCGCTGCACTTCCTCGGCGGTCGCATAGCGATCGCTTGGATTGAGCTTGAGCATCTTCATCACGACGCGCTCAAGCGCAGGAGGCACGTGTGTGAATTGGCTCAACGGGGGGACGCTTGCCGTTCGCACTTGGTCGAGCACAGCAAAGTCGCTCTCCGCGTCGAAGAGCGTGCGGCCTGCGAGCATCTCCCAGAGCACGATGCCAAGCGCGAACACATCCGAGCGTCGATCGATCGCGCGACCGAATGCTTGCTCGGGCGACATGTAGCGAATGGTGCCTTTGAGTGCCCCCGCGGATGTGCTCTGCGAGGTGGCGTCACGCACCTTCGCGATGCCGAAATCGATCAGCTTCACATAGCCCTTGAAGGCCACGAGGATGTTCTTGGGGCTCACATCGCGGTGGACGACATGCAGCGTCTCGCCCGCGTCATCGGTGACCTCATGGGCGGCGTGCAAACCCGCAGCGACCTGCATGCCGACAAACGCCGCGACCGTTGCAGCGTAGCGACGCGACTGCTTGTGCATGGCCCGCTGAAGCTGCGCGAGGCTGCATCCCGCGACGTACTCCATGATGAGGAAGTACTGCCCGTCCTCCTGACCGAGATCGTGCATGTGCACGACGTTCGGATGCTCGATGCGCGCAGACAAACGCGCCTCATCGAGGAACATCGAGACGAAGTTTGCGTCCTCGCTGAGGTGGTCGAGAAGCACCTTGATTGCGACGTACTTCGCGAAGCCGCCGGCGCCTGTTTTGCGGCCCAGATAGAGCGCCGCCATCCCGCCCGTTTTGATGCGAGCAACGATCTCGTAACCAGCAAGGTGGGCGCTAGCGGACAAGCCCTTGGAGCGTAACGCTGATCACGCGAACTTCGCAGCAAAGGTGCGGTGATGTCTGCGCATATGGGGTTCCACCCCACAGTACTGGGCTTTCATTGATTCGATGAGAGCGCGAGTGGTACCTTCGTTCGATGCGCTCGATTCTCTCAGACCGCTCCGTTGTCGCGACTGCCGCGCTGGTCATGTTCGCGCTTGGGTATGCGGCCTGCGGAGAGACGCCGCGGCCCACAGGCGTGACCTACGCGGGTTGCGTCTCGGCCGTGGATTGCATCGCCGATGGGTACGCACCGGGCTCGACCTGCGCTGGCGGTTACTGCATCAGCCCGGAAGTTCGTCGCGAGTGCACGAGCAGCATCCAGTGCCGCATGCGCGGCCTCGGCGAGTGCGTGATGAACAACTGCGAGCCGCCCGCTCCCCCGGTCGAAGTGGATGCCTACCGTGATGACGCCGAAGGGCGCGACGTTGGTGCTCTCCCGGACGCCATCATCGAGCCCATCGACGCGTTCATTCCGACGTCCGGCGCGGCCTGAGCACGACGCCAATCACGCCATGATGCTTTTGTTGTCCAAAGCGCGGACCACCTCCAAACGATGAGCAAGCGAGCGCCCAAGCGTCGCCTTCGCGAGTCCCGTTCGAGCCTGCCCGAAGCGGAGGAAGCCGTTGCGGGTGCACGGCTCAGCCTCACGCCGCAGGTTCAGGTCGAGAACACGGCCGCAGCGCTTGAGGAAGAAGCGCGCTCTCAGAGCGCCGCCGAGAGCGAAGAAGAAGACCTCGCCTCGTGGGGACCCGAGCGCACGAGCGATTGGGGCTCGCTTCTCGCAGACCTCTCGCGCTCCGAAGAGAACACGACCCTTCGCGTCCACGACCGAACGCACCTTGAGCTTCTGCTCGACTACGACTTTCGTCCCGAGGTCGCGACCGAGAGCTTCGAGTGGGAGGCCTACTTCTTCGCACCCGAGAGTCTTCGTCTCTCGCAGCGCACCTACGACAAGCAAGACATCTACTCCGACCTGCAGTCGTATGTGCGCTTCGCCGTGCCCGACACCAACTTCGGTGACCTCGTGCTCGCGCCGCTTCACTACGTACGTGAGGCCCTCGCCACACAAGACAACGAGCGCATCCTTCGCGAGCTTCGGCTCTTTGCGTGCCTTGTGCGATCGGCCGGTGTGGACGCGCGCCGCAGCATCATGCGGGCGCTCGATGAGAGTGAAGACCTTGAGGGTGATGAAGCCGCGACGCGACGTGCACGTGCCGTGATTGCAGCAGAGCGCATGATCTCGAACGTCGGTGCGCTCACGCGTGAGCTGCGTGGCGTGATGGCCGATGCACGAACACGCGCTGAGCCTGTTGGTACGGCCGTGCTCTGGATCGATGAGGACGTCTCACGCCTGCTGGAGACGCTCATGGCGAACTTGGCCATTGGCCTTCGCGAGCGTGGTGTGGCGCCCAACGTGGCCAATGCTGCGGAGCAGGCTGCCGTCTCCGAGGCGCGCTATCGGTTGGCCACCAAACTCGATGGCATTGGCCGCGTGAAGATGAAGTCGCGCCAGCTCGAGCACCTCGAATTTCGTCGTCACGTGCTCAAGCGCTTTACCTCTTCGGTGCTCTGGCTTGAGCCCGAGGTGAAGCAGGCCTCGATGTGGGTGCTTCATGCGCTCTACGCAGTCGCCGCGAGCGTTGCCATGGCCTTCGCAACCGCTGCTGCGCTCTGGAATCCGGGCGGTCTGAACGGCATGGCCCCGGCGAACAATTTCTTTCAGTGGGCGATGGTCGTGATCATCGCGTACGCCGCCAAAGACCGCATCAAAGCGCTCTTGCAGACGCTCTTTCAGAACGTCGTCTCGCGTCACTTCCCCGATCGCAGCTGGCGCATCTCGGATGCGACGAAGAAGCACGAGCTTGTGACGATGGAAGAGCAGTCGGGCTTTCTCCCCTTCGAAGAGCTGCCCAAAGAGGTGCTCGAAGTGCGGCGCGCAACCCGTGTGACCCCGCTCGAAGAAGAGGCGCGCCAGGAGACCGTCCTCTATCACAAGAAGGAAGTCGAAGTGGACTGCGAGAAGGTGCGCCGCATCGAGTCTCGATACGACGCGATCACCGAGATCTATCGTCTCGATCTGCGTCGCTGGCTTGCCCACACCGATGACCCGCGCCGCGAGTTTGTCTTCGCCGACCCCGACGAGGGCGTCGTCGCCACAGCCTCCGCGCCACGCGTCTACAACATCGGCATCGTCTATCGCCTGCGTCGTCTCAACGACCCAGCGCCAGCACCCTGGCACCGCGTGCGCGTGGTCGTGAACCGCAAGGGCATCCGGCGCATCGAGAAGATCAGCTGAGCGTTAGGGCGAGGTCACGCGCGTGAAGGAGTGGCGCACGGTGATGGTGGTGACGCACGCCGGTTCGTCTCCCTCGCAGGTGCGTACTTCGTAGGCTGATGGCATTCGCCAGTGCATTGCGTCGTGCATGACGGAGTCGAGCGCGAAGTTGGGATCGGCGCCGAAGAACGTAGGGTAGACCTCCAGCGCGCCTTCGAGGACGAGCGGAGGCGGGAGTTGCGTTTCCGTCCAGCCCAGGCGAAAGCCGTTGTGCTCTTGCCAAGGTCTGCCGTCATAGGTGACCCGCGGCCCTGAGCAGCATCGGCCGGTGATCACATCATTCTCGATCGTCGCGTGCCCATAGACGCGAAACGCCTGGATCACCTGGGGATCCACAAGCGTCTCGAACTCGACGTAGTGCTCCATCACACGGCCACGCACCAAGACTGGCGTGCTTGTTTCAACATCGACCCAGGCATCCTCGCGTCGCTCCACGCGCGTCGCCGAGTAGGACCAAACGCCCTCGATCTCAGCCTTCCGCGTAGGGGTCTGCAAGCAATGGCAGTTGGCCGGGACCTCTGGTGCACAACCCATCGCCATTACGGCCACCATCACACCAACACTTCGCGTGCGCATCGACCAAGTATGCGCGCGTCTGATTCCAAAGTCAGCGGGTGAACTCGTGCCGCACGATGACAAGCGCGACGCACTCTGCATCCGGCCCCGCGCAGGTGCGCACACGATAGAGGCCCGGAAACGACCAGCGAAACGCCTCACCCGTGGCGTCGCGCGTCGGCAGCTCGGAGCGAATTCCGTCGATGCCCTCCAACCATGGAGTGGACTCCACGGTTTGCATCCGGTCCATCAAGAGCACGGGCGGGACGAGGCCTTCGGTCCAGTCGAGGGCCATGGCTGTGCGCTGATCCCAGGTGCGTTCATCCGGCACGCGCGCGCCAGTGCCATCGACGGAGAGGTGCTCCTCGATGCGGAAGCGCTGCACCACATGCGCGTCCTCTGGATCTTCGAAGGTGAGGAACGACTCTCCAATGCGCGCCTCGACCGTGACCGAATCCGACGTGGTCGCATCGAGCCAACGGCCATCCCGCTGGTCGAGCCGAATGACGCGGTAGTGCCACTCACCGAGCACATCGTGCTTCACCGCGTATGGGCTTGGCTCGACGAAGGGCGCGCAGCCAACGATCGACATCGCCGTCACCCAGCCGATTGATGCGTGCCGCTTCATCGCGCGAGCTTGTCCGCACGCATGGGGCTTCGCACGCATGCGTTCGCGAATCGATGAACCTCAGTTATGGTCGCGCGCATGTTGCTCGAGCTTCTCGGCCTGGAGACCACGCCATTCAACCAGTTCATCTCGCTCGCTGTGGGCGGTGTGGGCTTCTACTTTTTGATCAGCGGCTTGAGCTACCTCATCTTTTTTGTGTGGGGCAAAAAGCGCTTCCATCCGGACTACGCGGAGAACAAGGAAGAGCTGCGCCATCAGATGAAGTGGGGGGTGATCGGCGTGATCGGCAATGCCGCGCTGATGCTGCCGCTCACCTACATGATGGCGACTGGCCACTCGCAGGCCTACTTCGATGTCAGCGAGCGCGGCTGGCCCTATTTGATCGGCAGCATCGTCGTCTATGTTGCGTTCACCGAGACGTGCATCTACTGGACGCATCGCTGGCTCCACACCGACTTCGGCTATAAGCATTTGCACCATATCCACCACGAGTGGCGCACGACGACGAGCTGGGTTTCGATGGCGTTTCACCCTGTGGACTCATTCCTTCAGGCGCTGCCCCATCACCTGATGATCTTCCTCATCCCGCTACACGGAAGCATCTACTTTGTGATGCTCACCTTCGTCTCGATCTGGTCGGTCATCATCCATGACCGCGTCTCGATCGTGCGCTGGGGCGCCATCAACTACACGGGGCATCACACGCTTCATCACTGGTACTACACGTGCAACTACGGCCAGTTCTTCACCTTCTGGGATCGGCTCATGGGCACGCACATGGACCCAGCGAAGGAAGAGAAGAATCCGGAAGTGCCCGAGGGTTTGCTTCGCTGATCAGCGCAACAGCCGTTTCCGCAACTTCGCTGTAAGCTGCGCGACCCATGGCTCAGCGCGACTACTACGAACTTCTCGGCGTCTCTCGCACCGCGACCGCAGACGACATCAAGCAGGCGTATCGCAAGCTCGCCAAGGAGCTTCACCCGGACAAGAACCCCGATGATCCGGCCGCCGAGGAGCGCTTCAAGCAAATCTCCGAGGCCTACTCGGTGCTCTACGATACCGAGAAGCGCGCACGCTACGACCGCATGGGACACGCAGGTGTTGGTGGCAGCGCAGGCGGCCCCGACAGGGTCGATTTCCGCGCGGTGAGCGACATCCTCGAGGGCATCATGGGGGAGGTCTTTGGGCAGGGCGCGCAGCGTCGTGCACGCCAAGGGCAGGACATCGAGGCCGAGCTTGTCGTGACCTTCGAGGAGGCTGCGCTCGGTGCCGAGAAGACACTCAAGCTTGAGCGTCTCAAGGACTGCACTCCGTGTGGGGGAACAGGCGCAGCTGAGGGCACGCGCGCCGATCGCTGCACGGCCTGCGCGGGCACCGGCGAGGTTCGTTTTCAGCGTGGCTTCTTCTCCGCCTCGCGCCCTTGCTCGACATGCGGCGGCACCGGCAAGCACATCCAAACGCCTTGTCCTGCATGCCAGGGGCGCACGGTTGTCCCCGTGGCCGAAGAGATGAACGTGCGCATTCCACCGGGCGTCGAGAACGGCGCGATTCGGTCGGTGCGTGGCGGCGGTGAGCGCGGAAAAAACGGCGGTCCGCAGGGCGATCTCCACGTGAAGATCGTCGTGAAGGAGCATCCGCTCTTTGTGCGTGAGGGCGCTGACGTGAAGGTCACCGTGCCGATCAGCTTCCCCGAAGCCGTGCTCGGAACGCAGATCGATGTGCCGACGCTCGAAGGCAAAGTGAAGATGAAGATCCCCTCGGGCACGCAGTCCGGGAAGGCATTTCGTCTGCGGGGCAAGGGCATCGAAGTGCTCGGCGGCGCAGGCAAAGGGGATCAGCTCGTGGTCATCGTGGTCGAGGTGCCGCAGGAGGTCACGGCCAAGCAACGCAAGCTCATCGAGGAGCTCGCCGCCGAGTTCGGAGAGGCCGTCTCGCCGCAGCAGAAGAGCTTCCTCGACAAGCTACGCGGTCTCTTCGAGTGAAGGCATCCAAGCGCGAGCTCGCGCCGGCACCGAAGCTCTCGAATCGCCCACCCCCTGTGCTTGAGCTTGATGCTGCCGAAGAGGATCACGGCTCGCGTCTCGATGTCGTGCTCGCCAAGCGCATCCCAGCGCTCTCGCGTCGGCGTGCACAGGAGATGCTGGAGGCGGGGGAGATTCGTCTCAACGGTCATCGCGCGCGCAAAGGGGATCGCGTGCAGAGCGGTGATCGTCTGGCGCTTCTTCGTGAGCCCGTACCGAGTGATTTCGCAGCCAAGCCGGACCTCGATGTCCCTGTGGTTGTGCTCTTTGAAGACGAGCATCTCGTCATCCTCGACAAGCCTGCGCACGTCCCGAGTCATCCGCTGCGGCCCGATGAAGTCGGCACCGTGGCGAGCTACGTCGTCGCGCGTTGGCCCGAGACCTGTTTCGTCGGTTACCGCGCACGCGAGCCTGGCATCGTCCACAGGCTCGACCTCGGCACGAGCGGCGCCATCCTCGTCGCGAAGGAGACGCGCACCTTCGAGGCGCTCAAGCGCATGCTCGAAGAAGGCGAGATCGACAAGCGCTACAAGGCTTTTGTCACGCTGCGGGATGCGCCCAAGCTCGGCGAGATTCGCACGCCGCTCGGCAACGATCCGAGAGACCCAAGGCGTGTTGCGGCGCGTGTTGAGGGCGCACGCGAGACAGTGACTGAGGTACTGCGCGTCACCGTGCATGCGTTCTCAGCCGAGGTTGAAGTGCGCGCGCGACATGCCTTCCGACACCAAGTGCGCGCGCATCTCGCGTCCGTCGGCGCGCCGCTTCTTGGCGATGTGCTCTACGGCGGCGAGGTCGTCAGCGGCTTGTCGCGTCATGCGCTGCACGCATCGCTGCTTGCCTTCACGCATCCCGTGACGGGCCAGGCATTGCGCATCGTGTGCTCGCTACCCGATGACCTGATCGCGCTGCGTCGCGAGGGTTGAGTTGGACGCCAGTCAGCGCTTCATGCGGCCTGCGACAAGACGCAGGTAGCGCGCGTTCTCTGTGTCTTGCGGCGCAAGGCGCTCGGATGCTTTGAACGCCTTCAATGCGCGCTCATTGTCGTCGTTCTCGAAGGCGAGGCGGCCAACGACATGCAGCGCAAACGCGTCTGCTCTGTCTTCCTTCACGCGCTTCATGGCGAGCTCAAGCAGCGTCGACTCAAGCTCAAGGCGCTGCGCCGACCCGGCCAAGGTGAAGGCGAGAAAGCGTGCATGAAGCGCGAAGTTGGTGTTCGAGGGCTCCAGCGCGGCTGCCTTCTCAAACTCAACGCTTGCAGCGGGGTGTCGGCCGCCTGCGAAATGCGCTTTGCCGCGATCGAAATGGCCCTGTGCTGTCGGCGCTTGAATCTCCGTCTCGCCCGAGCGCGTGCGCGGCTTCAGGCGACGCAAGAGCTCGTTCACATCGACGGGCGCTGAAGGCGTGGGTTGTGGTGGGCGACCGAGTGGAATCGCCGAGCGTGAGACGACGACCGGCGTACCCGCTGCCTCTCGAATCGATGTCGGCGCCCGCTCGATCGTTGCCTGCCGTCGATCCACCGGCGCCGAGTCTCCGTGGACCGGCGCGGCCGTTCGCTCGGTGGCCCACCAGATGCGCTCAAGCATCGTGAACGCGGCGATGAGGCTTGCACCTTCTTCGGGGCCGAGCGGGCTCTGCTGCAAGATCTCATCGAAGCTGCGTGTGCCATCCACGAGACGAAGCACGCGATAGCGGCCGGGCGTGAGGAGGTACTTCGTCGTCCCCACGCCGCTCTCTTTTTCGAGACGCGGGAAACGCGCGCCATAGCCACGCAGAAGCTCACGAATGCGCGCTGCTGTTTGGCTCTCGGCGAGGGTCTCGACCAACGTCGCTTCGAGCACGACCGGGTAGCGCGGGACGCCGCTTGCGCGCGGATCATCTCGGAAAATCCACTGCCCTTCGAAGAGGCGAAACGTCGCGCTCACACGCGCGCGGATCGTCGCGAGCAATGCTTGCTGCAGCACATTCGGCGCAACACGCGCATCCTGAATGACGAGCTCTGCAGCCCGCACGATGCCGCTCCAGCCTCGCGCCTCGGCCACGCGACGCTCAATGCGCCGGGCCGATATTGGCTCAAGTGCGCCATCGGTCACGAGGCGCTCAAAGAGCAGCGATGTGTCCGCTTCGGCCTCGGCAAAGACGACCGTTCCATCGACGATGACGATCTGGGTCACCTCGGCTGCAGTGACGTGCAGTGCGCCCGTTCGCCTGCCACGCGCGAGCTGCAGAAGGACGCGGGAGATGTGTGTCTGAATCCACTTGGTGGACTCAATGACACCCTCCACCTCGCTCATCGGCAGGCACCACGGCGGCTTGGCGTGCGGAGTTCGCTCAAGGCTGATCTCCTAGCAATGTGCATGAGGCGAAACCACCCAACGTCCCGAAACGGGCGTCATGGCACCCAACGACGCATCGGATCCGTGCGCTCGACGTCCCAGGCGAGGTAGGTCGGATGCGGCTTGAGCGCCTGCGCGAGATTGTGCAGCGAGATGTCCAGATCACGACAGGTGAAGAAGTCGTCCGACTCCTCTGGAGCATGCGTCGCAGCGAGCTCATTGGCCTTCGTCACCACCACGCCGGTCATCGGCGGAATCATCACGCCAAAGGTGGAGAGCACGCCCTGAAGGCGCGAGAGAACGCCTTTGCCGCCCACCGAATGCGCCGTGACCCACACGGCCAAGGGCTTGCCCAGCCACATCGCAGTGGCCTCCGTCGGCGTGGCTTCTTCGAGGAAGCGCTGGAGGTAGCTCGACCAGCTGTCCCAATAGGTTCCGGTGACGAAGAGCAACGCTTGCGCCTCCCGCAGCACACTCGCGTGATCGTCAAACGAGGGGCGCTGTGTGAGCACGCAGAGCGAGGCGTCGAAGGCCTCAAGGGATGCGTGCTCCAAGAGGCGCGCACCGTTTCCCTCGAGGCCGCCAAGGCCCGCGAGCACGATCGCGAGCTTGGGCTTCATCGTGGAAGCATCGACTTGGCGAGCTCATCCGCGGGCACCGGACGGCCCAGCAAGAAGCCCTGGATCACCTCGCAGCCAAGGGAGGCGAGCGCGGCAAACTGCGCCTCCGTCTCCACACCCTCGGCCAAGACCTCAAGCCCAAGACCGCGCGCCAAGGTCGCGATGGCGCCCGCAAGGGCTTGTGCGCCGCGGGCCTCTTCTCCGCCTTGATCGAGAGGCTTCACGAAGGCTCTGTCGATCTTCAGCACATCGACCGGAAGCATGCGCAAGTAACCCAGCGAGGAGTAGCCCGTGCCGAAATCATCGATCGAGATGGCGACGCCGAGTGCACGCAATTCACGCAGGCGCGCTGCGACATTCTCGACGTCATCCATGACGATCGACTCGGTCAGCTCAAGCTCGATGAGCGAGCCCGGAATGTTCGCTGCCTGAAGCGAGCGCTTCACCGTTCCGACAAAATCGGGCCGCGCAAATTGCAGCGCGCTGACGTTCACCGAGATGCGTCCTGCATCGAGCCCGGCACGCCTCCAGGCATCCGCTTGGCGACACACTTCACCGAGGGCCCAGGTACCAAGCGGGACGATGAGGCCGGTGTCTTCCGCGACCGGAATGAACTGCCCGGGGCTCACCAAACCTTTGGTCGGATGCTTCCAACGCGCGAGTGCCTCGCAGCCCACCATGCGTCGATCCGCGATGCGGAACTTCGGTTGGTAGTGAAGGGCAAGCTGGCCATCGCGCAGGGCCACACGAAGCTCGCGCTCGATCTCGGCCCGCTTCGAGACGGCATCGAGCATTGCCTTGTCGAAGACGACCGTCTTGCCGCGCCCCGATTGCTTCGCGCGCGCAAGGGCGATGTCGGCACAACGAAAGAGCGCCTGCGGCTCGCTCGCATCCGTTGGGTAGCGCACCACGGCGATGGAAGCGCTCAAGAGAATCTCTTGGCCATGCACATGGAAGGGCTCGCGCAGCGATTGCTGAAGCTGGTCAACCATCACGTGCACCGATGCCGCGCGTCCATCGTCGGCAAGCACGACAAGGAACTCATCACCCGCGCGTCGACCGACCAGGTCATGCTCGCCCACGGCCTCGCGCAGGCGCTCACCGACCTGGCGCAGCACGCCATCGCCCATCGTCTGGCCAAGCGTTTCATTCACGCGACGAAAGCGATCGAGCGCAACGATGACGAACGCCACACCGGCGCGCAGCACCTCGGCGCGCTCAAGGCGACGCAGCGTTTCTTCCATCATCGTCGCCCGATCGGGAAGGCCCGTCACAAGGTCGAGCGGGATGCGCCGCTCGCTCGAAGACTCCTCCTGCTTCAGCTCACGATCGCGCGCGCCGTTGGCTGTCCACGTCTTGCGCTCGGGAACACCCGGAGTCCCTTTCCGCGAGTCTGATGCGGGCTTCTTCGCGAGCGTTTGCTCCATCAAAAAGCGCACGTCGTCGACGCGGTCGAGGTGGCGATCCATTTCGCCGCGCACCTTCAAATCCGCCAACACCAGCAAGCCAATCTGCGCGCCTGTGGGTGCACAGACCGGGATGCTCGCCATCCACGCCACGCGCTGCGAGGACGAGAAGACAACCATCTCCGCAGGCACGCGTTCCTTCTGCGCAGCATGCCAAATGCGACGCTCGTCCACACGCAGACGCGCAGTCGCGAGGTGCAGCTGCGTGATCTCACTGTGATGCTCAAGCCGCATCACCCGGTCGACCAGCGAGGCGCGCTCACCATCGAAACGGAAGAGCGCAGACATGGGCACATCGACGACCGATGCAGCCACACGGAGGAGTCGAGAGAGGGTCGCAGCTTCTTCGAGGCGCACGGGTCTCCCAAGCCTAGCCGCTTCTCACATAGACGTTTCGTGTAATGTCGCGCGCATGACACTTCGTGAGCAAATCGATCAAGATCTCAAGCGCGCCATGCTCGATAAGAACGAGACGGCACGTGACTCCCTTCGCCAGGTGAAGAGCGAGTTCATCCTGCGCGAGGTCGATCTCGGCCGCGGTCTCGAAGACGGCGAGGTCATCGACCTCATCAAGAAGAGCGTGAAGCAGCGTCGCGATGCGATCGACTCGTTCCGCCAAGGCGGCCGCATGGATCTGGTCGAGGCCGAGGAGAAGCAGCTCGTCATCCTTGAGGCGTATCTACCGAAGTCGCTCTCCGTCGAAGAGACGCGCGTCGCGATGGAGGCCATCGTCAAGGAGATGGGCCTCAGCTCGAAGAAGGAGATGGGCACGCTCATGAAAGAGCTCAAGGCGCGTCATCCCAACGTCGATGCCAAGACGGCCTCGCAGCTGACGGGCACCTTCCTCTCCTGATAGGTAAACCAGCCTCATGTTGAGCATTGATTTGCGAGGTAAGCGCGCTTTCGTGGCCGGTGTGGCCGACGACGGCGGCTTTGGTTTTGCGATTGCCAAGTCCTTGGCCGAAGCAGGCGCGACCGTCTGCGTTGGCACCTGGCCTCCCGCGATGACGATCTTCGAGGCGCTCCTCTCGCGCGGCAAGATCGATGAAGCGCGCGTGATGTCGGACGGCAGCAAGCTTGAGTTCGAGATGATCGTCCCCCTCGACGCTGACTTCGACACGATGGAGCTCGTCCCCGAGGAGATCAAAACGAACCGTCGCTACCGCGAGCGTGGTGATTTCACGATCAGCGGTGCGGCCAAGGCGTTCGAGGAGAAGTTTGGCGGGCCCTGCTTCGATGTCGTCGTGCACGCGCTGGCGAACGGCCCCGAGGTCAAGAACCCGCTCCTTCAGACGAGCCGCAAGGGCTACCTCGCCGCGATGAGCGCGAGTGCCTACTCGTTCGTCTCGCTGGTGCAGCATTTCGGCCCGCTCATGCGCACCGATGCGAATGGCAACGGCGGCTCCTTCCTGAACCTCACCTACCTCGCCGGCGAGCGTGTGGTGCCGGGCTACGGCGGCGGCATGTCGAGCGCGAAGTCAGCGCTTGAGGGCGATACGCGCACCCTCGCCTACGAGGTTGGTCGCAAGTGGGGTCACCGCGTGAACTCGATCAGCGCGGGCCCGTACGTATCGCGCGCCGCCTCGGCCATCGGCTTCATCCAGAAGATCATCAACTTCTACGGCTTGAGCTCACCGCTCTCGGCCCACCTCACGGCCGAAGAGGTCGCCCACGCGGCAGCCTTCCTCGCGAGCCCGCTCTCGAGCGGCATCACCGGCACCGTGCTTCACGTCGACAAGGGCTACCACGCGATGGCCATCCCCCACGACGTCGACACGATGCTGCCGAAGTGAGCAGGCAGACACCATCCTCGTTGTGATTACCAACCGAATCTCGTTAGCCTCAGTTCCCCTCCAGAAAGGTCACATTCGATGAGCCAGCTTCCTCCCTGTGGTCTCTACCGCACCCTCTCCGCCATCGGATCGATCCCCGAAGGCCGCCTCGTGTACTTCCACAACCACGGCGATCCGGGTGCAGGCATGTACTTGCCCGAGTCGTGGCTTGGCAACCGCGCCCGCTTTCAGAAGCAGGGCCATTTGCTTCCCTCGCCCGACCTCGCCCAGCAGCTGATCCCCCTTCCGCCCGAGGGCTTCTACCGCGTCGAGAAGCAGTTCCACTGCTGCGAGAAGAAGTGCCGCCTCTACGAGCCCGACAGCTTCGTGCAGCTTGGCTACGACGGCGGCGCCACGCCCATCCTCTTCGAGCCCAGCTGGGAGGGCGCCAAGATCAACCTGCCTGACCGCGGCACCCGCATCGACTTCGAGGCGCTCCTCAGCATCGTCCCGCTGCGCGTGGTGACCAAGCAGGGCGGCGAAGGCGGAGCCGATCCGTTCTTCATGCACTGACCAAACCGGCAGCGCCTTCAAGGCGACCGAGCAAGGCGAAGGATTCACCTCCTTCGCCTTTTTTCGTGGGTCG
The DNA here is from genome assembly GCA_044373065.1 of Sandaracinaceae bacterium. Taxonomy (GTDB): domain Bacteria; phylum Myxococcota_A; class Polyangia; order Polyangiales; family Sandaracinaceae; genus JAFLCL01. Next base: position 1,574 of record JBILQT010000081.1, on the reverse strand, counting down.
GGCCGAACTGGGAAAACCCAACAAAAAGGAACCCCATGAGGCACCCAGATCGGATCGATCCGATCTGGACCCCCTCTGGTAGGCACCCAGATCGGATCGACCCGATGCAGACCCCCTCCGGTAGGCCCCCAGATCGGATCGATCCGACTTCTCCTGCCTCTCCTAGGCAAAAAAGGTCGGATCGATCCGACCCTTCCTGCCTCCCTAGGCAAAAAAGGTCAGATCAATCCGATCTCGGGGCCCTCCTGAGGCAAAAACGGTCGGAAAGGCCCCAGCGCGCGCGCCGATCACCGCTTCTGTCGTACCGACTTCACCGAATCCGGCGGCGGCTTCATCCCGTACTTTTCCATCTTGTAGATGAGCGCGCGGCGCGAGAGGCCGAGCTTCTTCGCGGCATTGGTTTGGTTGTGGTTCGTCTCGGCCAAGGCACGTGCGATCGCATCGCGCTCGACCGAGTCCACGTGCTCTCGAAGGCGACCTTCCGTCGGAGATCGCATCGCATCACCGGGCAGATGCTCCGCCTGAATTTCACCGTCGCCCGCGAGCAGCATCGCGCGCTCCATCGCGACTTCGAGCTCCGCGACATTGCCCGGCCAGGGATGGCTTCGGAGGCGCGCGAGGGCTGCGGTGGAGAGCAGGGGGATGCGTCCCGTCCATGCACGCGCGAGCTCATTCGCGAGCGGTACCAGCTCATCGAGGCGCTGACGCAGCGGCGGCACCTCGACGATGGTGGCCGAGCCTGCCGAGAGCCAAAGACCAAGCGCCCCATAGCGTGCGTCGAGGTTGCGATCGGTTGTTGCGGCCACACGCAGCGCACCTTTGGGCGCCGAAGAGAGCGCGAGCACGACGGCATCACGCACCTCAGGAGCAAGCTGATCGGCGCCCTCAAGAAGGATCGTTCCAGAGGTGGGTAGGGCTGCAACACGCGTCGCATCGAGCGACGAACACACAACAGCGTGAAGCGCTTGCTTGCCGCGAAAGGCACGCTCATGCGCCGCGCGAATCAGCGTCGTGCGACCCACGCCGGACTCACCACGGACAACGACGGAGCCGCGAAGCAGGCCCGCTGCAATCGCGCCAATCGCTGCTTCCATGCTCGCATCACGCGCCACAATCGCCATCGAGACGGGCGCAGCGAGGCCACGCTGAAGGCGCAGTGCAAGGCGCGCAGAGCGCAGCAGGCGCTCGGGCCTATCGCCATTCTCCGGCGCGACGGCCACGCCCCATTCGTACGACCCCGCGCCTGCCTCACGGACCGTGCGCGCGAGGACAAATTCCGCCTGCTCGCGGCCCGTATCGGGCAGCAAGAACTCCACCTCATCGGGTGCAAACGTCGCGACGCAATCTCCAGCGCGCAAACCTGCAAGCGCCGCCTCGAGCACACGCCCACCCTCGCCATTGGGCACGCGCACCATCCCAAGTGCCGTTGGACGCCATGCACGTGCGGCACGCGCAAGCTCCTCCGCGATGCGATCTTGAAGCTCGGCATGCGTATACGAGCGACGCTGCGGGCTCGCGAAGGGCGCGGCGATCCCAAGCACAAGATGATGTCCTCGCACGCCGATGTCATCGCC
>JBILQT010000371.1:0-6363 GCA_044373065.1 Sandaracinaceae bacterium | reverse complement strand
TTGAGCGAGCTCCTCCTCGTCAGCGAAGACGGGGTGCACATCACCTCGCGTGTTCGGCTCGAAGGCGTCCCGCTCGATCTCGCGTCCGCAGGCAACGCCGTCTTTGTCGCGACGCGCTCCCCCGCGCGCTTGCATCGCTTCGAGGTCGAAGGCGAGTCGCTCGTGCTGACGCAAACGTTGGAGCTCGCCATGCCCGCGTTTGCTCTTGCCGCGAACGGGCGCGAGGTTGTTTTTGCGACGACCGATTTTCGCGATCCAAACGAAGAGAATCGCGGCAATCACTTCATCGAAGACCAGCTCGTCTGGTTGGATGCAGCGAGCCTCCGTCCCCTGCGAAGCGAAGTGACAGCGAGGCGCACCTCAAGGCAGGACCACGCAGGCGATGCCGATCGCGGCCTCTCACCCATCAGCCTCGCGTTCGATGACGAAGGCGCGCTCCTTGTGGCCTTCGCCGGTTCGTTCGAGCTCGCGCGCTTTCCACAAGGTGGATTTCCGACCTATCGAGATATGCGCGATTCGCTCGGCCTGCCGCGCGCGCTGGTTCAGGTGGGTGGGCGCTACCTTGCGACCTCGGCGAGTGATGGAACGAGCGGCCTCTTCGATCCTGCGCTGAGGCCGATACGCATCGATGCTTGGGCTCCGAGCACCCGTGCGCTTCTTCAGAATGACCCCAACGCGCTGCGCCTCCGCATGGGCGAGCATGCGTTTTGGGAGGGCACGCGCGCGGGTGCGAGCTGCCAGAGCTGTCATCCGCTTGGAGGAACCGACGGCGCATCGCACAACATCGGCGGACGCATTCTCGCGCCCACACTCGACACGCGCGGCCTGGAGGGCATGGCACCCTTCCTTCGCGATGGGAGCTACCCCGAGATAGGCGACCTCTACGAAGTCGCGCTCAGCGAGTACCGCGGCTACCGCACGCACGAGGGGGATCGTCACGCGACGCTCGATGCCTATGTGCGCTCGCTTCCGCTTCCGCGTGTGGAGTCGCTGCGTGATCTGCCCCGTGAGAGGCGTGGTCTCGATGCGTACTTCGAGGCCGGTTGTGCGGGCTGCCACGCGCCGCCTGCCTTCACGAATCTCTCGCGTCATGCCGCCCGCGCTCTCTTCCCCAATGCGGTGCTGCGAGATGAGTCGATTTCACTCGATGTGCCGAGCCTGCGTGGCCTTCGCACGAGTGCGCCCTACCTCTTCGATGGACGCGCAAGGACGCTAGAGGACGTGCTCACCACCGCGAATGCGCGCAATCAACATGGAGACACGGCCTCGCTGACCGAGCGCGAGCGAGGTGACCTCCTCTTCTTCTTGGAGACGCTCTGATGCACGCGCTCCTTGGCAGCCTCGCGCTTGCGGCATTGCTTCTCTCCGCAGTGGCCTCGCCACTCACACACGTCACCTCAAAAGAGAGGCGTGCGCGCCTCCTCGAAGCGCGTCGCGGGCTTGGTCTCATCGGCTTTGGCATCGCGTTCATTCATGCGACGAGCTCGCTCCTTCACGTGCACGCGACGAGCTTCACCAGCGTGTGGAATCGCCTTCACTCGCTGGGCTACATGCAGCACGGGGCACTTGCGCTCGTGGTGCTCTTTGCGCTCACGCTCACCTCGTTTCCGAGGCTCAATGCCAAGCTTGGATTGCGCACTTGGGCGGCACTTCATCGGCTCGCCTACGTCGCGCTTCTGCTCGCAGCACTGCATGCGCTCGAGGCGCCCAACATGAACCCGCGCGTCGCGTTGGCAGCATTCGCGTTGTCGATCGCAGTGGTTCTCGCGCGTGTCGGTCTCGCGCTTCACAGACGCTTGCGACCCAAGCGCGCGGAAGACGCGCCTACTGCGTAGGTTGCTGGGCCACGCCTGCGGCCTGCTGCTCTTCCTGCAGGTAGCGGTAGTACCAGCCAAGCACGCGCTGCACGTAGCGCTGCGTCTCGGCGTAGGGCGGCACGCCACGATGACGAACCACCGCACCCTCACCTGCGTTGTAGGCCGCGATCGTGAGGATCAGATCGCCGCGAAAGCCGTTGGCCAGGATGCGCAGATAGCGCGTGCCGCCGAGGATGTTCTGTCGTGCGTCGAACGCATCGCGAACGCCCATGCGGGCAGCAGTGCCTGGCATCAACTGCATCAAGCCCTGTGCGCCAACGCGCGAGAGTGCGCCGATGTTGTAGTCGCTCTCCACGCGGATCACGGCGCGAATGAAGGCTTCTGGGAGGCGATAGAGCGCAGCGGCCTCGCGGATGTAGGCATCGTAGCGACGGTAGCGATCAGCCGAGCTGTCACGCGTCCCACCACCCGCGCGCGGGGCATCATCGGGACGCGCCTCACGCGTCCGCATCACCACGCGAACACCACGTGCACGACGCGGGGGCGTGTTGGTGAAGTGCACGACTCCGTCTTCATCGGTGAAGGTGTAGATGTCGGCGCGCGCATGGGAGGGCGCGAGCATGGGCATCGCGACGCAAGCGAGCGCGAACGCGAGTGCGGTCACGACTGAGGTCCGTTGCGTTGTGCCAGAGAGCATCATGGGGATCGTACAGAGCGAGCGAGCCAGCGTCCAAAACGCAGCGCGCTCGACCCTTTGTTCCCGAGTTCTGCTCAGGGCATCCGCACGCGCACTTCGCGGGCCTCGTACTCATCCGCACCGCGGCATTGCGCCGCAAATGCTGGGTATTGCGCAGGCTGCACGCGCGCACGCTGAATGCGCACGTTGCGATGAAGCTCTGCGCCGCCCTCGGTACGCGAGCTTGTGTAGCGAATCGAGGCGCCCGTCTCGCCATCAAACGCGGCGTCTTCCGGGGCCTCGATCACGGCGCCTGCGGGCACATGAAGATGCACATCGAGGTCCATCGCAAGCGGCGGGATGATCTGCGCACGCGTGCGCTCACTGAGGCGCGCAAACGAGGGCGTGAGGGACGAGGGGAAGAGCGAGGGGAGGAAGCGCACGCCATTCTCGACACGACCCAATTCGAGAACATCGACTTCATATCTAAATATGAGTGGCATCTCCGCATCCTCGCGACCGGTGATGCGCAAGCTCTCCATGCGCGCTCCTGGAAGAAGGCGCGCGACGTAGTTCTCCTCGAAGATGCGCTCAAGCTGCGCGTCCGCGATGTTCTCCAATTCACCGCGCCATGTGGCCGCAGGCACGCCGCGGAAGGTCTCGGTGATCGTCGCGCGTGCAGCCCCATTGGCCGCCAAGGTGATGTCGACATCGACGGTGCGCATGTCGGCCTCCAGCGGTGTCGTGCTCACGGTGGTGCGCTCAAAGGGCGTGCGCAGCATGAGCGCATCTTGTCCGCGCACGAGCGGCGAGATCGTCCCAAATGCCGAGTGATCGAGGCCAGTCTCTACCCAGAAGGGCCCGGTTGAACCCTGCACACGGATCGCGAGATCGCCGTAGGTGTCGTCGTCTGGCGTGTCGCTTGGCGTCGCATCGAATGCGTAGCTGCGCACGAGTGCCAGGTCGGCCTCGATGCCGATGAGCGAGAGCATGTAGACGAAGAGTCGCGAGCGACTTCCGGTGCGTCCCGAGAGCATCGGTGCGGCTTGCCCAAAGACGTCACTCGTGTCGGCGACGTTGTCGATGAGCCAGTGGTAGATGCGCTGTGCACGCTGCTCGACGGTGGACCTATCGTCGCCGACGATCTGCCGCACGAGGCGCTCGGCAGCAGGGTCTCGCATGTTGCGATCGGCGAGAATGTCGCGGAAGGCCTCGACGACCTGCGGCCACTCAGCACGCACGCTCCACGCGATCGAGGGCATGAACTCGCGCAGGTGCACCGAGCCTGGCTCGGGCTGAAGGAGCGGCGCCTCGTGCACCTCCCAGTGATAGACGCGCGCATCGCCCTCGGTGCGCTCTTCGGTGCGCGGTGCATTGCCGCGCGGGTCGATGCGAACCTGCGCATCGGCGGGCACAACGAGCGTGAGCTGGCTTGTGTCGAAGGGGATCTCAAAGCTCTGGAAGTAGAAGCGATCCCCTACGGCACCACCGTCATAGGCCTCGGCCGGAGGTCGCACGCGGACGTACTCGGCCTCGACGTAATCGCCGACCTCAAGGCTCGGCATTTCGATATGTTCCAAACCTGCGATCGCATCCGGCTCAAGGCGCGTTCCATCCGCCTTCACCGTGCGCAGCGTGAGCATCAACGCATCGCCTGGTGCTTGGAATTGACCCAGTGCATCGACCGCTTCCTCGCTCTGCACGCGTGAGATCTGATGCGTGAGTTCAAGGATCGTCCCCTCGGGCAAAAGACGCGTGACCGTGTAGTCCCAGACCAAGACCTGCGGCGCGTTCTCGTAGGTGCGACCTGAGGCTTGGAAGTTGCGGATCACCTCCGCACCATCGCGCCGGTAGGGCTCAAGTGGGCTCTCGTGAAAGACAGCGCGCGCGAGACGACGAAGGTCGGTCATCGCCTCGGGCTCTGCGGCAAACGCCTCCAAGAGATGCGTGCGCGCCGCTTGCTCATTGCCTGCGGCGAGACGCCGATCGACCTCAGCCAACACCACGTTCACCGATTGCGGCATCAACGTACGCAGCTCGGTGAGGAGGGCATCGACACGCGCGGAGTCACTGCGCGCACGTGCGATCGAGAGCTCCGTGTCGAGGATCGAGAAGCGACTCGACGAGGGCTCCATCGCGGCAAGGCGCGTCACCTCGGCCTGCGCTTCATCCCAATGACGCTGACGCACAAAGCGCTGAAGGCGCGCATCGCTTCGCGCATCGCAGCGCATGAGCTCCTCAGAGAGCCTATCCACCTCCGGCATGCGGCCGCGCTCCAGCGCGTGATTGAGCGCCGCGCGATCGGGCCTGCACGCATCCGGAACACGTGTCTGCATCGCGGCGATCACCGGCTCAACCTGATCACTCCAACCACGCGCGGTGAGCAAATCCACAAGCGCGAGTGGGAAGGCGAGCACATCCGGGAAGTTGCTCGTGCCCTCGCGAAGAAGGGCAATCGCCTCGCGCACACGGCCATTGTCGGCTTCAAAACGCGCCGCTTGAATCACGGGATACCAGGCGTGCGAGTCGCGCTCACGGGCCTCCGTCACGGCACGAAGTGCATCATCACGCGCGACATCGGCGCCTCGCAGCGGGTCACTCAATGCGACCCCTGTGGAGAGCACGAGCATCATCACGGGTGCCGTCGCTGGATCGAGCGCGCCCAGTCGCTCGCGGGCCTCGACCCAATCCGCACGCGACATCGAGCGCGTCACATCCAGGTAGTGCGCAAGCGGGTGCGGCGTGCGCACTTCACGTGCACTGAGCTCGACATCGTCGCTGCGCACTTCGCCATCCAGCACGGCCGCGATGAGCACCGGATTGGGATGCCGCGTCGAGAGCTTCACCATCACGCGATGCGGGCCCGCGCTGAGCGGCAGGCTGTGAAAGGTCGTGCGACCGATCGGCGAGGTGCGCCTGTCGATGCGCGCGACCGAGACATCGTCGACGAAGAGCTCGACGGCATTCGGTGTCTCAAGGCGAATCGTGTGCGTGCCTGCCGTGGGCACGTTGATCGTCGCTTCCGCGTAGGTCGTCCCCGCGCCACCGACGGGCCCGTTGCCAAGATGCACAGCGCATCCACGGCCCTCAGCCTCGCGCGTCGCGCGATTGCCGCGACCAAAGCCAAGGTTGTATTCGGCTGCGAGCGGGCCGGCTTCTTCGGGTGGAAGCGCTCGGTCGAAATCAAGGAGCTGACGCGGACCAAAGGGCCCCGCGATGCGGAACGATGAGAGACATCCCTGCGCTGTGCGAAGCGCATTCATCGCCTCCATGTCGCCGCGCCGGTAGGCAAGCTCGATGAGGATATTTCCGGCCGCATAGCGCGCGCTCGGCCCCGCGCCTTGAGGCTCGGCGAAGAGTCGTTCGAGCACCGGCTGCACTTGCCCAACGAAGTTCGGAACCGAGTCGTCGTACTCCACGATCGAGGCGATCGAGACCTCTGCGATCACGCTCGCCCAAGGGTCACCCGAGGTGCGCGCAAGATCGAGCGTCTCAAGGTAGGCCGTGAGCGATTCGATATGATGACCATGCAGGTCACCCTCGACGGCTTCGAGGAAGCGGGTGCGCAGGGGCGATGCATGAAGGGCGCGCGCATGCGCGATGGCTTCGGCCGCAATCGCCGTGTCACCGCCGGGCACAAAGAGCTCGGCCTCGGCACGTGCGAGCGCAACCTCGGCATCCAGCGGCATCGATGCTGCGCGGCTTCGGTAGTGCTCCACCTCAAGCGCAGTCGAGGTCGAAGGGGACTGTGTTCCGCCGCAGCCAACCAGGCCGAGCAGCGTGCTCGCAACCAGGGCGAACGAGGCCGTGCGAAGCGTCCTCATCGGCCACCTCCCGAGAGTGCGAGGCGCTGTCGCAAGAGCGCGTCGG
>JBILQT010000370.1:0-6379 GCA_044373065.1 Sandaracinaceae bacterium | reverse complement strand
GCCTCACCTGCGGAAGCGTCCACGAGGCCATCGCCACAGACACTCGGCACGCAGACAGCGGCCACACAGAGATGCCCCTCGCCGCATGCCGTTCCGTCCGGCATCCCATCGCAGAGCGAGCGCGCATCTTGACCAAGGAATGCGTCCGCTGGTTCGACGAGTGCGTCGACGTTCGATGCATCGCTGCGGTCCGCATCCGGAAGAAGCGCCTCTGCATCCAACGCCTCACGCGATGCGTCCTCGTCCACAACGCGGATTGGGTCGCCGCATCCCCACGCGCCGCATGCCCAAGCGAAAGCACACGTCAGCACCAACCATCCAGATCGATCTCGCATCGAAGCTCCAATCGGCTCGCACCGCACGAGCCTCACGGACTAGCTACCGAGGCGACGCGCTCACCCTCCCCTCGCATGCGACACGTGAATCGGACGCTGTCCGATGGGGCGCTCAACGCCCTTCGTTCGTGCGCCCAAGAGGTGTAGGCTGCACACAGAATGAATGGCCATTCATTCACCGCTAGGTGAATCCGCAACACCGCGATGGCCGACCCAAGGAGAACGAAATGTTCACGCCCTACACCGAAGAACACGACCTCTTTCGCAAGACTGTTCGCAACTTCGCCGAGAAGGAAATCGCACCGCACGGTGAGGAATGGGAGCGCGACGAGACCTTCCCGAATTGGGTGTTCAAGCGCGCCGGCGAGCTCGGCATCCTGGGCGCGCACTACAGCGAGGAATCGGGTGGCGCGGGCGGCGACTATTGGTTCTCGATGGCCAAGAGCGAAGAGCTTGTGCGATGCGGCCTCGCCGGCGTGACGATGGGCCTGCTCGTGCAGAGCGACATGGCCACACCCTGCATCGGCGAGCTCGGGACGCAGGAGCAGAAGGATGAATTCCTCAAGCCTGCATTGCGCGGCGACAAGGTCGCATGCCTCGGTGTCTCGGAGCCCGGCGCAGGCTCGGATGTCGCGAACATCCGCACGACGGCCAAGCGTGATGGCGATGACTTCATCATCAACGGCAGCAAGACCTACATCACCAACGGCACGCGCGCGGACTTCGTCACGCTCCTTGTGAAGACGAACCCCGAGGCCGGCCACATGGGTATGTCGATCTTCCTCGTGCCCACATCGACACCAGGCTTCTCCGTCTCGAAGAAGCTCTCGAAGATGGGCAACTGGTCGAGCGACACGGCTGAGCTCTTCTTCGACAACGTGCGCGTGCCCAAGCGCTACATGCTCGGCGAAGAGGGCCAGGGCTTCATGTACCTGATGCAGAATTTCCAGAGCGAGCGCCTCATCGGCTCAAGCTCGGCCATCGCGGGCGCCTTCTACGCGCTTGAGCGTTCGCTTGATTGGGGCCGCGAGCGCAGCGTCTTCAACAAGCCGCTGATCAAGCATCAGTACTGGCAATACAAGCTCGCGGACCTCTACGCGAAGTGCGAGGCCTCGAAGGCCCTCGTCTACAAGAGCGCCGATCGATTCAACACGGAGCGCTACGTGAACCACGATGCGATCAGCTACGAGACGGTGAAGCTCATCGCGATGAGCAAGCTCGTGGTGGGCGATGTGGCCGATGAGGTCGCCGATCAGATGGTCCAGATCCACGGCGGCATGGGCTACCTCGAAGAGCTCTGGGTCTCTCGCTACTACCGTGACCAACGTCTCTTCCGCATCGGCGGCGGAACGAGTGAAGTAATGAAGTACATGATCTCGAAGATCATGGGCTTTTGAGCCACGGCCAAACGGCACAACCGAAGGACACCTATGCAGCCCATCACGAACCTCATTGTCGGCGTCGAACTCAACGAATCCGATGAGCACGTGCTCGCGTGCGCGCTCGATTTCGCGAAGCTGCTCGGTGCGAGTGTCCATGTGCTTCATGCGCGTGGCGATGCTGTTCCGGCCGAGGCGGCGGCGCTGCACACGCCAGCCGCCGAGGCGCTCAAGCACAAGCTTGCGGAGCACGCGGCGCGCATTGACGCGAAGCTCGCTGCATTCGCTGCAGCGCATCGCAACGTGCATGTCGAGACGATGCATGGACGCCCTTTCGAAGCGCTCATCGCAGCGGCCGATCAGCGCAAGGGCTCGCTCATCATCGTGGGTGCCGGGCGCATGCAAGGCGGCTTCTTCGAGCGCTTGATGGGCAGCACATCGAGTGAGCTCTTGAGCGCCGCAACGTGCCCGGTGCTCATCGTTCCAAGGCATGCGGCACCCGTCGCGCTCACGGGGCGCTCCCTCATCGTCGCGGTCGACGGCTCCGATGCCGCAGCACGCGCCGTCTCCCTCGCGCTCAACATTGGCGCGCGCTTCGACGACCGCGTCATCCCCGTGCACGCGAGCTACGCGCCGGACGCACGCGAGTCGATTCACAACTGGTTCGCTGGGCAGACACGCCCCGAGGTGCGCGGTCTTGAGTCGAAGCTCGTCTTCGTTGAAGAGCACCCGACCAAGGCGCTGCTCGATCAAGTCGAGGCCAACCACGCCGCGATGATCGTGATGGGCTCGCATGCCAAGGGCGCGCTCGCGCGCATCGTCGTCGGCAGCGTTGCCTCGCAGACGATTCAGGAGAGCAACGTTCCCGTGTTGCTCGTGCGCTGATCAGCAACCTCACTTGAACGAAGAGAGGCTCCGCGAAGGAGCCTTTCTCTTTTGATGTATGCGGTCTACGCCGTGAGTCGACGGGCCGGCGGTGGTGACTGCTGCTTGAGCAAGCCTGCGGCAATCGTGTAGCCGAGGAGCGTACCGAAACCCATCTGCGTCATCAGACCCAGCAGGTCGGTCGTCTGCCACTCCTGCACCACGCGGTCGCCCTCGATGCGACGCATGAAGATGCCGGTGATGACCACGTTCTTCTTCGTCGCCGGTGCGCCCATGAACTTGCCGACGTTCTTCGCACGCGTGACGAAGCGGATGCTCACGAGGTCGCCGTCCGCGATCACATGCGTGAACTCCATCGTCATCTCGGCCATCGCATCCTTGAGCGCCTGCATGAAGCCGATGTACTCGTCGCGCGTGTAGACGGCGCTATCGCCCGTGTAGGTGAAGCCCGGTGCGAGCAAGGTGTCGAGCTTCTTCCAATCGCCCTTGAGGATGGCGCGGGATACGGACAACGCGATCTGCTTCTTCTGCTCAGTCATTTCAGCTCCTTGGTGAGAAGGAACTCTTCTTCCCAAGCAGCCTCAGCGCCTTGTGCGAAGCGGAGGAGCACCTTCACCGTGGCGGTGAAGATGACTTCAACTCACTCGTCGTCGCCTTCGTCATCCTGCGCAGTGATCCCGTACTTCTTCATCAGCTTGCGGAAGTACTTTCGGTCGATCTGCGCCTCACGCGAGGCATGCGAGATGTTGCCGCCGTTCTTCTTCAGCAAGCTCGCGATGTAGTCGCGCTCGAAGCTGGACACCCAGCGCTCCTTGGCGTCTTTGAAAGTGCCGTCGATGTCCGCGGCATTCGCCTGGGTATGCACGCCATCGGGCGGAGGCGGCGGGATCGACCCGCTTGAGCTCTCGATGTTCGGCATCAAGCCACGTGGCCAGGCGATGTGCTCGGGCAAGTCGGCGAGCTCAACCGCATCGGTCTCTGCGAACGAGACCGCGCGCTCGATGACGTTGTGCAGCTCACGCACGTTTCCAGGCCAGGCGTACTCGGTCATGCGATCGAGCACACCGGGGGCGAACTGCGTGATGCGACGCGAGCCATCGCGATCGCGATTGAACGAGCCGTTGTCCAAGAAATGCCGCGCAAGAACACGCACGTCCTCACGTCGATCGCGCAGCGCCGGGAGCTTGATGCGCACCACCGTGAGTCGATAGAAAAGGTCCTCGCGGAAGCGCCCTGCAGCGACCTCCTCTTCAAGGTTTCGATTCGTCGCAGCGACGATGCGCACATCGACCTTGATCGGCTTGGTGCCACCGATGCGCTTGACCTCGCGCTGCTCAAGCACGCGCAAAAGCTTCGGCTGCAAGTCGAGCTGAAGCTCGCCCAACTCATCGAGGAAGATGGTGCCGCCATGGCCCATCTCGAACACGCCCTGCCGTGAGGCATGCGCGCCGGTGAACGAGCCCTTCTCGTGACCAAAGAGCTCGGACTCGATCAGATTCTCCGGCACGGCGCCGCAATCAAAGACCATGAAAGGCCCATCTTTGCGGCGGGATTGCGAGTGGATCGAGCGCGCAACGACATCCTTGCCCGTGCCCGTCTCGCCCTCGATCACGCATGTCGCATCGGTCGGCGCGATCTTCTCGAGGATGGCGTACATCTCGCGCATTCGGCGGTCTTTGCCGATGATCTCGCCGAAGCGGTCACGCTCCGAGGGGATGATGCGAACGCGCTCGTCGATCGGTGAGAAGCGAATCTCCGTCGAGCCGATCTGAATGACGTGGTTGGGGCTGAGGAAGGCCTCGCGGATGCGCACGCGGTTGATCGACGTACCGTTCGTCGAGTCGAGATCCGTGAGGATGTACGCGTCGCCTTCGAGCGAGATGCGACAGTGATTGCGGCTCACTGTGTCGTCATCGAGCACGACGTCGTTGTCTTCCATCGCGCCGATGGAGATGACGTCCTTGTCGAAGTTGTATTCCTTCAGCTTGCCTTGGTAGGCGACGACGAGCTTGCAGCGACGAATCGTGATCGTCGTGGGCCTTCCATCGACGTAGCTAATCTTCGTCGCACCTGCGTGCGAGTAGTCGACGACATCTTCATCCGGCATGAGAGCTCACGATCGCGAGTGCGGCTTTGAATCGGCGTGAACCGAGGATTGAGGGACCTATCCGGTCGCGATCAATCGGGATGCGTGCGCGACCAGTACGAGACCACCGCGTTGTCGTCGACGATGCGCGAGTGGTAGTGGTCCCAGACGTCGGTGAGCATCACGCAGGCTGCGGGGTCGAGCTTGGGCGTGAGGTACATTGCGAAGTATTCGGCGGGTGAGCCGTCGTCGACGGGGCCGAGCTTGTCGAGCTTCTTCTTCGAGACGGGGCAGAAGATCTCGAGCTTCGTGCCGGGCGTGATGTCCGTCATGCCGGCCTTGCGACGATCGCCATGGATTGGCGAGAGATGCACGAGGCCCTCGCGACCCTCGGGCGTCTTGAGGAGAAGCGTGACCGCGGGGTAGCCGTCGAAGGTCACGTCGCTGAGACCCACGAGGTTCGCGCCGGTGGGGCCAAACGCTTGCGTGACCACAACCGTGACGCCGCCTGCAACAGGGAGGAGGCTGTCGCGCTGTTGCGGCATTTCGCTGATTCTGAGGTTCTCCTCATCGATATGCTTGCGAACCATGGGACTCCTCGTGAGGGCAGTGGAAAGCGCTCAATGCGCGCCCTTTCGAAACGCATAACACGAGCGCTTGCTCGCGTGCTAGGCGAAGTCGATGTCTCCTGCATCCACACCTCAATCGCTTTCCCCGACTAGGGGATTTCTGTTCGACATGGACGGCACACTTGTCGACAGCCTGAGTGACATCGGCAACGCAATGAACGTCGTTCTCGCGAGCTACGGCTTCCCTCAGCACGCGATCGAAACGTACAAAACACTCGTCGGTGATGGAGCACGTTCGCTCGTGGAGAAGAGCCTTCCAGAGGATGCAAAGCACCTCACGAGCGAAGCGCTCGTTCGCTACAAGGCACGCTACGCAACGCACCTCGTTGTGGAGTCGAAGCCCTATGAGGGGATCGTGGCGCTGCTGACCGAGTTGAGTGCGCAAGGCGCCAAGCTCGGTGTCGTCACGAACAAGCCGCATGACGCAGCCGTCGATGTGATGACGAAGCTCTTTCCTGAGTTCCACTTCGACATCGTGCTCGGGCAGAAGGAAGGCATGCCGCACAAGCCTGACCCGAGTGGTGCACTGCTCGCGGCCGAGGCGCTTGGGACCGAGCCCTCCAAGACCTTCTTCGTGGGCGACACCGACACCGACATGAAGACGGCGACGAACGCAGGAATGATCGCAGTCGGCGTGCTCTGGGGCTTCCGCGATGAGGCGGAGTTGAGGGCGCACGGCGCGCATCACATCGCATCGCACCCGCGCGAGCTCCTCGCTTTGCGCTGAATCGTCCCTTGCGCCGTCGCGGCATCAGGTAGCGGATGTGATCCGCGCCCGCATTGAGTAGTATGCTCGCGGCTTCGTTCCGGTTGCTGCGCAATCCAAGACCAGGACTTCACGAGATGCTTCGACGTTCATCCAATCTGCTGGCTGCGACCTTCGTCGCCTTGGCAACGCTCTTCTGCTTCAGCGCCGAAGTGCACGCGCAACGCGCGCTCCAGCAAGTCCTTGATCTCAATCGCCAAGGCATGGAGGCCTACAACAACCTGGAGATCGAGCAGTCCCAGGGGCTTCTCAACCAGGCGTTGGAGGCTGCGCAGCGCGGTCACGTGACGGGGGCGCCG
>JBILQT010000369.1:0-6382 GCA_044373065.1 Sandaracinaceae bacterium | reverse complement strand
CTTCCGTCGTCCGGAGTAGAGCCTTCCTTGCGACCGGCCGCGCCTCTCTGATAGCGGTGCGCGCATGACCTCTCAGGCCTCGCTTCACCTCGACACGCTTGCCATCCACGCAGGCCAAGAGCCCGACCCAACGTCCGGCGCGGTGATGACGCCCATCGTGCTCGCGAGCACCTTCGCGCAGGATGGCCCCGGCGTGCACAAGGGCTTCGAGTACGCGCGCACGAACAACCCCACGCGTCGCACGCTCGAGCATTGCCTCGCGGCGCTGGAAGGCGGCACGCACGGCCTTGCGTTCTCGTCGGGCTGCGCCGCGATGACGACGCTGATGCACACGCTGCGTCCGGGCGATCATGTCGTCGCGGGAGACGACCTCTACGGCGGCTCGTTTCGCCTCTTCGACAAGGTGATGAAGCCCTACGGCATCCACACGACGCAGGTCGATCTGGGAGAACTTCAGAACCTCGAAGACGCGATTCGCCCCGAGACCAAGCTCGTCTGGGTCGAGTCGCCAACGAACCCGATGCTCAAGCTCGTCGACATCGAGGCCGTCGCCCACGTGTGCAAGGCACGCGGCATCCCGCTGGTGGTCGACAACACCTTCGCCACGCCCTGCCTTCAGCGCCCGCTCTTGCTCGGCGCGACGCTCGTGGTGCACTCGACGACGAAGTATCTGAACGGCCACTCGGATGTGGTCGGTGGCTGCATCGTGACGAGCGACGACGGATGGAATGAGCGTCTTCGCTTCTTACAGAACGCGATGGGCGCCGTCCCCTCACCCTTCGATTGCTACATGGTCCTGCGCGGCCTCAAGACCTTGCCCGTGCGCATGGAGCGCCACGTGCGGAGCGCCAGCAACCTCGCGGCTTGGCTTGAGTCACGGCCTGAGGTCGAGAAGGTCATCTACCCCGGCCTCGCCTCGCATCCGCATCACGCACTTGCGATGCGCCAGATGAAGGGCCCGGGCGGGATGATCTCGTTTGTGGTGAAGGGCGGCGAGAAGGCGGCGCGCGCGCTTCTTCGCACGGTACGCATCTTCGTCTGCGCGGAGAGCCTTGGCGGCGTCGAGTCACTCATCGAGCTGCCTGCGGTGATGACACACGGCTCGATTCCGAAGGCGCAGCGCGAGGCGCTCGGCATCTCGGACGGGCTCATCCGCATCTCCGTCGGCATCGAGGATGAAGGCGACCTTCGTCGCGACCTGGAGACTGCGCTGGACGCAGCCCGCCTCGCCTGACCCACCTGCCCGACGTTTCGTTCGTGGTAGGTTGACAGTGTTGCTGGTTTCCCTAGCGGGAAACTCGGATGTCCCACGGGCGTCCAACGCGAGTTCACCGCGAGGTGAGCCAATGCTTCTCACAACGCTTCTTGCTCCCCTCCCGCAATCACTTACGGAGTTCTCATGCGCTCGTTCCTCCTCTCCTCAGCGATGGTTTCCTTGGCGGTGCTCTCCGCACTCGCAGGCTGCAACAACCAAAACCCACCGCGTCCGTACGTGGACGTGAACTGGAAGCTTCGCTGCCCGCCTACCCCGCTCCCGATGGACTGCATGGCTGGGTGCACGGAGGGCGTGGATCGCTCGATCAACGGCTACTCGTCCGACTCGGGCGTGCGCCTCTCCTGCAGCGTCACGGAGACGGCCACGGATCGCTTCATCAACTTCACGATTCAGAACGCCACGGGCCAATCGCTCGCGTTCGAGAACGTGCAGGTTCCACGCGGGGGCGGCTCGGCGCTCAGCGGCAACGTGCGTCTCAACGACACGAACGAGTTCGTGGGCGCGGCGGGTGGCAATGCGCCTTCGAACGGACAGCCCTGCCAGATCAGCGCCGTCACCTTTGACCGCGATCCCGAGACAGGTGACTCGCATATGTCCGGTCAGGTCCTCTGTCAGACGATGCGCGCTCCCGCTGCCAACCAGCTTTGCCGCGGTCTCTCGGCCGCAGGTGCGAGTGCGACGCTCCCCGCGCAGTTCTCGATCTTTGCGTGCCGCGGCCTGAACCCCTGAAGACTGAACCCTGACGACCAGAAAGGCTCCCTCTCTCGGGAGCCAATTGGTTAGGATGAGCGCGCTTCATGGTCGCCAAGGATCAACTCGCGCTCCTCAAGCGCGCCATCGCGGAACGGCGATATGACGAGGCGATCCAAGGAGCGCGTCGCCTCGTCTTGACCGATGGGCATCCCGAAGCCCGCGTGCTGCTTGGGCAGGCTCTGCTCGCGGCGAGTCGCTTGGATGAAGCCCGCGTCGAGATGCTTGCGTTCACACGTGAGCACCCAGAGGACGCACAGGGGCATCGTCTCTTGGGGGAAGCGCAGCTGCGCGATGGTCAGATCGATGCGGCGCGCGCCTCGCTGATGCGCTCGCTTGAGATCGACCCAGGCGACGAGATCACCCGTGACTTGCTCTCCGAGGCGGATGTCGACGTCGCGCCCATCTCCGCCACGGTGGAGCGCTGGTTTGCGACCCACGAGCCGCCCACGACCCAGACGACGCTCCCCGAGTACGCGATCAAGCCGGAGGAGCAGAACAACAGCCTGCGCGCGCTCTTGCAGAACGCGAAGGCACGTCCGCTCTCGCCGCAGGAGACCCGTTCGGAGCCGCAGCCAGAGCGTCGCCCCGAGGCAAAGCCAGACAGCAAGCTGGAGATTGAGCTCGACCCCTCCTACGAGGCGGAGCTCTCCAGTGTTGAGCTCAACACAAGCGATGAGATCGAGCTGCCGCCGGAGTCCGCGCGGTTCAGTCCGAAGGTCGAGAACCCGTTCCTGCCCGCGCCCGCCTCCGCCGATGCGACGTCGCGCAACCCGGTGATGACGCAGGCTTCGATCATTGAGGGGACGGCAACCGCGCGGCACAAGATTGTCGGTGGGCTGGATGCCGATGCGACCTCGCGACAAGACGTGGTGTCGGCGGAGTTTCCGTTGGCGCCGCCACCCGAGTTGCGTGCGCCGGGCCAGCGCGCCGGCCTCAAGCAGACGATGCTTGGTGTGTCGCCACCGACGATGTCCGCCACGACGCAGGTGGCCAAGCCGCTCCCTGCGGGCAAGCCGATTCCGGTCGTCTCCAAGCCCTTCACGATTCCCAAGCCCACGAGTGCGCCAGCGAGCACGCCGCCTGGGAGCGCCAAGCCTCCTCCGCCCCCTGCGAGGCCGCCCACGGGCGCGTTTGCGACGCAGACAGCGCAGGGCGCGCCCTCGCCCTCGATGAAGCCGCCGGCACCGCCTCCGGGTGCGTTCGCCTCTTCTGCGGGAGGCGTGAGCGCGCCCTATCCGAGCCGCCCGCCGACACCGCGTGCGCCGAGTGTTCCACCGCCCTCGGTGCGGCCTCCGACAGGCGCGTTCGCCCACGCGGCACCCACGCCCTCGCCTTCAAGGCCACCTTCCATGCGCCCGCCCACAGGGGCCTTCGCGCATGCTGCGCCGCCTCCCGCAGCGCCCTCCGTGCGGCCCAACCCGTTCGGAGCGCCTAGCCCCGCGGCTCCGCCCACCTTCGGCACGGCGATTCCGTCCGCTGGCTATACGCCACAGCCCTTCCCAGCGTTTACGCCCGCCAGGCACTCGATGCCGCCCGTTGCAACGCCAGCAGCGTTCGCCTCGACGGTGGTCGGCAAGCATCCGGAGGACCCAAACGACGAGCGAAAGTCGCTCCCCGCCAAGGCGCCGCCTCCCGCGTTCGGCGGTGTGGGCGCACCGATGCAAACGGGCAGCGGGCGCTTCACAGGAGGTGGCGCCGTCTTTGGTGCACCTGCGCCGCTCCCCATCACCTCTCCCGCGACCGTGGCTGCGCCGCAACGTCGACCAAATCCGAGTGCGGCGAAATCTCCCTGGGCTGAGAAGAGCGTCACCGCGCGCCCCAAGCGCATGCTGCAGCTCGGGATTGGCATCGCGATTGGCATGACCTTGATGATTGCCCTCGTGCTCATCATGCGGCACCTCATGGCCTCTGCCGCGCGCGAGGAAGCCATCGCCACAGCGATGGATACGGGCACGGCCGATGCCCTTCTTGAGGCAACGAATCGCACAGCCGACGATGACGAACCCGGCATGCGCGCGCTGATTCTGTCGCTGGCCTCGATCGAGCAAGGTGAGGACCGCGACGCTCTTGCGCAGTCGCTCGCTGAGCCCTCACCAAGCGCCGAGGCGCGCATCGCACGCAGCTTCGTTGCCATCTCACGCGGTGAGGCCGAGAACGCACTGACGCTCCTTGAAGCCGGCCTGATGGGAAACCCAGTCACGCTGGCCGAAGCCTTCCATGCGCGTGCGCTCGCGCTCGATGCGCTTGGTCGACACAACGAGGCGCAGATGCAGGCGCGTGAGGCCGCAACGCAGCGCCCGGGCTCGCCGCGCCACACCTGCCTGGTCGCGCGCGAAGCCCTGTTCGCCGAAGACCCGACGATGGCCACGACTGTGCTCGGCGGAGTGAATCTGCCGGACATCCACGCATGCGTGCACATGGTGCGTGGCCTCGTGGCACTGAGTCGCGGGGATCTCGCGCTCGCCGACCAATCCGCTGCGGCCTCGCTCGCACTCCCTGGCACTGCGAGTGATCGCGGTTGGGCGCACTACATTCGCGGGCGTGCCGCGTTCCTTCGCAACGACGAAACCACAGCACGTGCAGAGCTCATTCAGGCTGCAGAAGCGGCGCCCCGCGCGGATGAGACCTTGCTCTTGCGCACCTTGCGCGCCCTCCTCCAAGCACGCGACGTCGACAACGCGCAGCGGCTGAGCGCACGCCTCGCGCCGACGGCACCAAGCCCTGCACGTCGACTCGAAGTGACGGTGGAGATTGCGCTCGAGCGACGCGACTTTGCTGCCGCAGAGGCCGCACTCTCAAGCCTTCCGCCAACGACGCGCACCTCGCTTGTACGTGCGCGTGTGCTGGAGTCGCAGGGCCGCAATGACGAGGCGCTGACGCACTACGCAAGCGTGATCAACGACCCCGCCGTCGGCGCAGACGCCGCGCTGAGGCAAGGCCGTCTGCTTGGTCGCATGGGCCGCATGGCCGAGTCACGCGCAGCGCTTGAGACCTCCGCAAGGCTCTCTCCGGGGGATGCCGAAATTGGCGCAGCACTCGCGCGCGTCGCGCTCAGTCAGGGTGATCCGCGCACCGCGCGTACGGTGTTGGATACGGCGATTCGGCAGCATCCCGAAGACGCGCGATTGCAGGCGGTGATGGCTGTGCTGCGTGCGACCGAGGGGGAGGGCGAGGGTGCCTTGTCGCGTGCGCGTGCCGCGGCCCAGCAAGCGCCAACGGACCCGGAGATTCAGCTCGACGTCGCGCAGATCGCAAGGCGCATCGGCAATCGCGAGGCGGAGACCGCTGCATGCGCCGAGGCCTATCGGCTCGACCCGCTGCGCTTCGCGAGCGTGCTCTGCCTCGTGCGCACGGCCAGCGAAGCGGCTGATTTCACACGTGCTGGCGAGCTTCTCGATCAGGCCGCACAACGCGGTGCACCCGCGCCCGATGTGAACCGTGCGCGCGCAGACTTGCTCGTCCTACAGAGCCGCGGGGCCGCTGGCGCAGCGCAGGTGCGTCGTTTCCTGCAAACACAGCGCAACGACCTCGCGCTCCTCAGCGCACTCGCACGCCTTCAACTCCAAGCCGAAGACACCGACGAGGCCGACAGCACAGCGCGCCGTGTTCTTGAGCGGGATGAGGGGCATCCCGAGGCGCTCTACGTCCGTGCGTACGTAGCCAACGTCAACGGCGCCTATGCGCGTGCGATTGAGTACCTCGACCGCATCAGCCGCGAGGGCGCGGCACGCGGCATCACGCGGCAGCTCTCCGCGCGCGTCACCGCATTGCGCGCGATGGTTGCATTTGAAGAGTCGCGCTACGGCGACCCAGGCGCCCTTGTCGATCAGGCGCTTCACGCCGACCCGCATTGCGGCACAGCGCACCTTCTCCGCGCGCTGCGGACAACGGAGCGCGATGCGAAGCGCGCCGAGCTTGAGGCCGCCGTGGCAGGCACAGAGACTCCCGCGGAGGCGTTCGGCACGCTCGCCCTCATCGAGGGCCGTGAGGGCAATGGCTGCGCGCTTGCTCGCCAATACCTGGAGAATGCGCCCTCCGGCTACGACCACCGCGACGTCGAAGACCTTCGCAGCGAGTGCCGCTGAGAGGCTACCCGAGCTTCCTCGCGAGCCGTGTATCGCGTGTGCCTGTCTGACGAAGCGCGGCCTCCAAGAAGGCCTCACGCCCCACCACGGCCACGCTCTTTCGGGCGCGCGTGATCGCCGTGTAGAGCACCTCGCGCGTGAGCAGCGCACTGGGCCTTGAGGGCAACACCAGCATGATCTCATCGTGCTCACTGCCCTGCGCCTTGTGCACGGTCATCACGTAGGCACGCTGAAGAATGTGGGCGATCGATGCATAGCTCTTGGTCCG
>JBILQT010000080.1:0-26995 GCA_044373065.1 Sandaracinaceae bacterium | reverse complement strand
GGCCCACGCGTGTCAGTAAGTGGCCTCGGCGCGGCAGAAGGCACATCAAGAGAAAGGGCGCCTGCATCCAGCGATGCGGCGCCCTCTTCTTTTGCGTGCTGAGGCTCAGGCTCAGCCGCAGGTGAGGCGATACAGCAACACGCGCGCGGGTTCCTTCTGCAAGACGCCCAGGGTCATGACGCCGTCGATGCAGTCCGAGATGCGCACCTTCGAGAAAGACACGCCCGGCAGGTCAAAGCTCACGGGAGGCCGGCACTGCACATCGGGCCCCCAGTCGCGGAGATGGACACCCGCCGGATCGACGTACGCGACCATGAAGCGCTGCCCGCTGCCAGGGAGGGCGCCCATCGACACGCTGCGCGCACCGCCAAGGACCTCAAGAGGTCGGAGGTCCGGAAAGCCCGGAAAGCGAACGCCGATGTCGGAGGTCGTGGCGACCAGCCCCGCGCGACCAAGCGCGATGTCCCACCCAAACTGCATGTCCGGAAGGCGCGTCGCAGGCGGCGTGACGGGGCAGTCGCAGGCATCGGAGCGGCCCACGAAGCACTCCGCCTCGAGATTGCTGGCCTCGCGCGGTAGCGAACCGTCGCTGACCCAGATCGTCGAGGAGGAGGCGACGGCAAAGCGCTCACACCCACTGCTGGACCTCGCAGCGATGGCGCGCAGGCCGCCCATCGCGCTCGGTACCCAATCGCCGCGCAGAGTGCATAGCGAGCCAATCGGGATCTCGATCTCGATGCCACTGTCGGCGTCGTACCGCCAGATGTGCTCGCCGTCGGCCCCCAGCACCGCGAAGTTGGTCGCGGCGGCCACACCCAGCGAGGCAACGGACTCCGGAGTGCCCGTGAAGCCCACCACGTGCAGGAAGCCCAACGAACCAGCTGCCATCCAAGCCTCGGTCGTGTCGGCGTGGGCCACGCGCTGGTACCCCGGCTCGATCACGCGGGTGCTCACGAGCGCCAGGCTCGTGTCGTAGGTCGCCACATTGGTCGCCAAGAGCACGGCAGAGACGCCGCCCTCGGTGACGTCGAACTCGCTGGCCCCCAAGAACTCGCGTGTTGAGACGCTTGCGAAGCCGGGACGAGATGGAGCCGCATCGGGCACGAAGGCATCCGTGCCTGCATCCGTACCCATGCCTGCATCCGTACCCATGCCTGCATCCGTACCCATGCCTGCATCCGTACCCGTGCCCGCATCCGTACCGCCTACGGTCCCGGGCGTCTCGACGCACATGCCGTCCTCACACGACTGCGCCTCGGGGCAGTCCGGCACGCAGGGGGCTCCGATGTGCATGGTGATGCGCGTGAGCTGTCCGGGCACGTAGCCGTTGACGACGCGGCGCACCGTGAAGACGGGCGTCGTCGTGGTGGTGAGCTCGATGAGCGCGCGTCGCGTTGCGTCGTTGTTCTCAGGAACAATCGCGATGGTGGCGGGACCCGCGCTTGGCCAGACAAGCGAACGCGACTCGCTCACGGGGTCGAACGCCTCACCCTGCGCTGCGCCGCGCACGGCATAGGTGGCCTCGATGGTGGGTGCCTCACGCGTGACCTCCACGATGAGCTGCGTGGGCCGTGAAGCACATGCGCTGAGGCAGCCAAGCGCGAGCGCAGAGGAGAGTACGAGGTGCATGCGCATCAGAAGCTCCCTGTAAGTGCCGTAACGATCATTCCATCCGAGCCGCGCTCCGCCGAGGGCGCCTGCGTGCCCAGCACAACGCCGACGATGATGCCGCCGACGACAAGCGCAGCACCACCGCCAAGCACGCCCCAGAACCAAGCCTCCTGCGTCACATCCTGCGCTGAGGTGGCGACGCTGGTCTGTGCATCCGCCTCGCGCGCCGCCTCCGCCGCGCGTGCCGCCTCCGCTGCGCTTGCTGCCTCGGCCTCGCGCGTCCGACGCACACGCGCCGCGACCAGCGCATCATGTCGCTGCGTCGCATCCACACGATTGGGCGCCTCGCTCGGCGTCTCTGCGAGGTAGCCCTCGAACCAGCGAATCGCATCGTCATCCCGCCGAAGTCGATCGGCGCAGATGGCCATGTTGTAGAGCAAGCCCGGCCTTCGACTCAGCGCATAGGCCTGCTCAAAGAGCACAAGGGCGGCCTCGAAGTGCCCCTCCCCGAACGCCGTCTCGCCCGACTGATAGAGCTGGAGGGCTCGTTCATCCTCCGTAGACGCTTGCTCCTGAGCGCGAAGCGGCGTCGGCAACGACGCGCTGAGCGGGAGTATGAGCACTGCGATCAGAAGCGAACGGGAACGAAGAAGAAGCATCGAACCAACTCCAAGAGGGTGAGGCCTAGGGACGCCTACACGAAACAATCGGCACACGCCGCGAGCTTATTACGGGAGCGTCTGGCATACGCTGCGAATGACAAAGTGCTGGATGCGAGTGGGGATGGCTGTGCGGCACAACACCAAGGCGGATTGGGGCATTGGTGAAGTGATTCGGCTCGAGGCCGAGACCTGCGAGATTCGCTTCCCAAGCGGCCTGCGTACCTTCGACTTCGAGCGCGCCATGGCGGGCTTTGTGAAGACGGATGAACCCATCCCGCCCTCCCCCTCGACGCGCAAGGCACGCGGTGCAGGCCTCAAGTGCAAGTCCTGCGATGCGGTGCTGCGCAGCGGCATCTACCACGACGATGAGAAGTGGAAGTCGTGCCCCAACTGCTCGGGCAACAACAAGGTTGAGCACGTGCTGCGCAAGTTCCCGGAGTCCTTCGGCACGGCCGAGGAGCAGGCGAACGACGCGGCCACGGTGCAGGGCTATTGCGCCGCGTGTCGTTCAAAAGAAAAGCCGACCGATGCCGGCCGGCTCTGCTCCTCGTTCGACTGAAATCCCTCAGCCGCAGCCAGGGCCGACAACACGGCACCAGTTCGTGCCCTCGACGTTCGTCTCGACGAGACGCCTGCCCTCGGTCGTGGTGAGGTCGTAGTCGAAGCGCGTGATCTCACCCGCCGCGAAGAAGTGCACCGTGACGCTTCCCGTCGCGTCGACACACGGTGCACCACCCAGGCAGAGTCGCGCCACGCCTTGTGCGCCAGGACCACCGACGACGTAGCGGGTCTCCGAGGGCGCGGTGTTGAGCTCGGTGAAAATCTCGAGCTCAAGCATGTCGCTGGTCGCGACTGGCTCGCACGCACGCGCGGAAGGCGTGAGCGTGAAGGTCCACGCAGGGCCGTCGGTGGGTGCACACGAGGCCCGCATCTGCGGGGAGCGATACGACGTGGCACCGCAGGCAGAGAGGCGCCCGACTGCGACGCCCGCCGCGGCTGCCGCGCAGAGGTGCTCGTAGGTGTTGCCATCGCAGCCGCAGACGGATGCACCCGCCGCACAGGAGTCCGGGATCTCGCTGCATGTCCCGAGGCCATCATCCGCGCCGCAGAGGGGATGGTCGCAGTACTCGCCGCTCAGGCATCCGGGAAGCGGGCCTCCAAAGCTTGCGCCGCACGCGCGGCTGCATGAGCGATGGGTCTCCAAGCAGGCGGCCTCGGTGGGTGCAAGCCGCGCGCAATCGGCGCCCTCACAGGAGCATCCGCTGATCGAGCGACACGTCCCGCCATCCCAGACGTAGCCGAGCTCCGCCTCGCACCCGCCCACACCGACGGCGGACATGGATGCGCAGATGTTTCGTGGTCCATCGACGCACGAGCAGCCGTCGTAGGGCACGGGACCCGTGTCCCTCCCCGCATCGACATCGTCGCGCGTGTGCGAGAGGCAGCCGGTGAGTGTGGCGAAAGAGAGCAGCGTGATCTGTGTGAGCGCGAGGGCGGTTCGCATGGAGCCTCGTGGCAGCGTGTGCCGAAGGGTGCCGAAGGAGAGTGTTGATGCGCAGTGAGCACGCCCCATGCCGCACGCTCTCCTCCGCAACTCAGATGCGGCGACGCGGCTTCACTGCCCAATCTGTGAGCGGCTCCCCTGTGCGCGGTGAGACAAAGGCGAGCGCCGCATCGTCCTCTGAGAAGAACTCGATCGGCGTCGCGAGGTGACCTGATAGGCGTCGCACTTGAAGTGCGCCCGGTGCCGTCTGCATCACAAAGCCAACACGACGCGACATCAGCACGAGTTGATCGAGGTAGGGCTTCACCGCAGCCTCATAGGCATCGTCATTGCGCCCGCGTACCGCCTTGCCGTTCACCACAAGCCCACCCGTGAACTGCGTGTCTGCGCGCAGGTTGCGGACCACCTCCACGAACTCGGCGATGGCCAGCTCGATGGTTGGAAAGGGAGACGTCGTACGTCGCATCATGACGCTGCCATCGCTCTTACGCGTGAGCTGCCAGTACGCCGAATTGTGCACCATGGGCTCGGCGCTCATCGCATCTCCAAGGGCCGCAATGGCCTCGATTGGATACGGCAGGCCTTCGTCAACATCATCACGGAGAGATGACACGTCGAGCGCCCGCCGAGAAGGTGCTGCGTGATGTCGTTGCTCTTCTGAAACGCAACAGCGCACGATGTGCGCATGCCGCGCTTTCCTCATGTTGCCGCAACGTCGATCGGCCTCAGTGATGCTGTGTTCTCCAAGCTCGTGGCACGGGCGAGAGAGAAAGGCGCGGCGTTCTTCCCGCTCCATGTCGGAGACACCTACCTCGAGCCCTTCGAGGGCGCGCGCGCTGAGGCGATGCGTGCTGCGGATCACCCGCGCCTTCACAACTACGCGGCCGTCCAGGGCGAGCCACGCCTGCTCGATGCGATTCAGCGTCACGTGAAGCGGCGCTCGGGCGTCGCACTGGATCGTGAGCGCATTCAGGTCGTCTCGGGTGCCACGGCAGGCATCGCTGTGGTGCTCGACGCGCTCTTCAGCCCAGGCGACGAACTGCTCCTGCTCGCGCCCTACTGGCCGCTGGTGCGTGGCACCTCGCAACGTCGAGGCGTGCTCCCTGTCGAGGTGCCCCTATTTGATCGCCTCCGCACCTTCCCCGATGCCGCATCGACCGCCGCCTACCTCGCGTCCTTCATCACCGCGAACACGACGGCCATCTACGTCAACACGCCGCACAACCCGACGGGTGAGATGCTCGCGCCGCACCACCTCGACGCCATTGCCGAGGTCGCAAAGCAGCAAGACCTCTGGGTCATCAGCGATGAGGTCTACGAGGAGCTGTGGTTCACCGAGGAGCCCCAATCCGCTTGGACGCATCCGGGCATCCAGGAGCGCGCGGTGGTCGTGCACTCGGTCTCGAAGGCCTACGGATTGGCGGGCTCACGCGTGGGCTTTGTGCACGGACCCGCGAGCGCGATGCAGGCCATCCGCGGCGTACAGACCTTTGTCACCTACTGCGCACCCAGGCCCCTTCAGCTCGCGGCCGCGGTCGCACTCGATGAGGCACGGGCATGGATTGAACAGACGCGTCTGCACTACGCCGACCTCGGTCAGCGCGCGGCCGATGCACTGGGTGTGGCGCGTCCACCGGGAGGCACCTTCCTCTTCGTCGACGTGCGTGCACGAAGACGCGAGGGCGAGGACACGCTGGGTCTCTTGGAGCGCTTCCTCGATGCGGGCGTGTTGCTCACGCCAGGCACCTCCAGCGGCAAAGACTTCGAGGGCTACGTGCGCCTCTGCTTTACGACCGTGCCACCCGCAGACTTGTTCGAGGCCGTCCTGCGCATGCGCCGTGTGCTCGACGATAGGTAGCAAAGCGAGCGAGCAAAGTTGCCGCGCAGGACTGCGTCTGACATGTGCGCCCCCGATGACCTTCTCGCCGCATGATCTCTCGCACGTCCTGACCTCCACACGCCTCGACGAGACCCACTTTGAGCTCGAGGTTCCGCTGAGCTGGGAGCAAGGAAAGGGCGCGTTTGGAGGCCTCGTGGTGGGAGCGCTGGTGAAGGCCGCGATGCAATGCGAGCCCGACCCTGTGCGCAGCTTTCGCACCGTCTCCTCGGAGATCGTTGGCCCGGTCAAGACGGGCGCGAAGGCGAGCATCGTGGTCGAGCTTCTCCGGCGCGGCACCGGCCTCACCGCCTTCGATGTGAAGCTCTCGCAGGAGGGCGAAGGCGTGCTCGCACGCGCCACGGTCACGCTCGCGAAGAAGCGCACCGAGGACCACGCGTTCGATGCCGTCGAGAAGCCGATCATCCCGAGCTTTGAAGACGCATTGGTCGCACCCGTGGCGCCTCCGATGGGCCCCGCCTTCGCGCAGCACTTTCAGTTTCGTCCGACACGCGGATTCCCCTTCTCCGGCGCCACCGAGTCCGTCACCGAGGGTTTCATCTCACCGCTGGCCTGTGTCCAGTGGGGCCCTGCGGAGTGGGTCGCGCTCGCCGACTGCTACTGGCCGTGCATCCTCGCCTTGGAGACGATGCCGCGACCGACCTCGACCATCGGCTTCACGCTTCATCTTTTGCGTGAACCCCCACGCGGCCCGCTCTTCTTCCGCGCCAAGACGTTGGCCTCGCGCGACGGCTACATCACCGACGTTCGCGAGCTCTTCACGCTCGACGGAGAGCTGGTGCTCATCAACCCACAGGTCTTCGCCATCGTGCGCTGAGACGTTTCCATCCTATTGAATTCATGTCGATCACCAAGACAGCGACGGGCGTGCGCATCGACATTCGCGTCGCGCCACGCAGCAGCCGTGATGCGGTCTTAGGTGAGCATGCCGGGGCGCTGAAAGTCGCGTTGACGGCGCCGCCGGTGGATGGCGAGGCGAACGCAGCACTCATCGCGTTCTTGGCAAAGAAGCTCGGTGTGGCCGCAAGGCAGATCCGCATCGTTCATGGGGAGCGCGGCAAGACGAAGTTGCTTGAGGTCGAAGGCATCGACGAGGTCACGGCGAAAGCGCGACTCGCCTAGCTGAGTGCGCTCAGGACCGCCTCGCGCATCACTTCCACCGGCATGTCCTCCGCGGGCCGACGAAGCCAGCGGGAGAGAGCGACGGCCCCCTGATGCACGAGCATGCCGACGCCATCGATGCAGACGCATCCACGCGCGCGCGCAGCCCGCAGAAAAGCCGTCTCACGCGGACGATACACAGCCTCCAGCACCGCCACGCCTGGGCGAAGTGAGGCCATCGGCAGTTGCCTCACAAAGGCCTCGGCGTCTGCGCCCATCGTCGCGCTCGACATCTGCAGCACAACATCCGCGGCGGCGAACGCCTCACGCAGCGCATAGCCGTCGCCGTAGTGAAGCGTCGCGAGCGCCCCGCGGGCCGGTGAGTTTCGACGCCCGACAACCTCCACGTTGTCGGCATCCCCAGCCGCATGCGCTGCCGCTGCTGCCGCCCCCCCGGTGCCCAGGATGATCACGTTGCGCCCATCCAGCGAGACGCCGCGCTCATTCAGCGCATGCACAATGCCGAGTACATCTGTGTTCACTCCGCGCACAATGTTCTGGGCTCCGCTCTTGGGTGAGCTCACCTCGTGGAGGAGCGTGTTCACCGCGCCCAAACCGCGCACCTCCGAATCCCACGCGTCAAGGAGCGGCACAACGTGCGTCTTGTGCGGAAGCGTCACGTTCGCGCCGTGGAACTCACCGATGCGGACACGCTCGACGAACGCTGCGAGCGCCTCTGGCCCGACTTCGACCGCCTCGTAGGTCGCATCCACACCGAGTGCTTGAAGCGCGGCCGCGTGCATCCGCGGCGAGAGGCTGTGCCCGATCGGCTGACCGATGACGGCGAAGCGCAGCCTCATGGTGTGGGGCGCCGAATGGTCTCGCGCTCGTAGTGGAAGTTCCACGTGGAGACCTCGTGGCTCTCGATCGGGTGATTCTCTTCACCCTCGTGCACGACCATGGTCGTTGTCTTCTCGAGCACGACGCGATGCGGAAGGAGCGTCGCCACCTCCACCACAACGCGTGCTTCATTGACCAGCGAGCCGATCGTGAGTGGCTGTTGCGCAGCTTCAGCAGCCTCTTGAAGCGGGCCCACATCGGCGGTCGCACGCATCGTGATCCAGGCGCAGCGCGTCGCCTCATCGCCCTCGAAGCAGGGGCCTGTCCCCACAAGCTGCGTCACGACTTGCTGGTCGAGCTCAATGCCAATCGCAGAGGTCGCGCTCGTCATCGCCGTGCGGTCCTCGCCGGGCGTGAACGTGTCGCCATCGAGCGAGGTCACGCTCGCCGTGTGCCCCTCTGCGAGCCGCAGGAGCGACTCATCGGAGGTGTTGAAGAGCACGCCCGCAGGTGAGTTCGCAGCCATCTCACGAAGCGCTGGCGTGAGGTCTTGCGCGAGTGCACGGCGGATGTCCTCGCGTGTGCGATCACCATCACGAAGTGAGACCTCGGCCTCAGCGTCGAGGGCAAGCGAGGGCCAGATCGAGAGCCCGACGAGCAGCGAGTTCAGGCGGTCTTCATCCAGCGGGCCGGGCGAGATCTCGACGAAGAGCTCGCGCGTCTCGATGATGTTGCGGGAGGGCTCGTGATGCATCGTGAAGGACCACTGAGCGCTTCCGTTCGCGTTGCCCGCGCCCGTGACCTGTCGCGACGAGTCGACATGTCCACGCGCGCCCTCGGGCCAGTTCAACACCAGCGTCACTGGGGCACCTGTGCGTGTGGCGGGCTCGCGCAGCGCACTCGTACGCTGGCTTGCGGTCTGCTCAGGAATGCGCTGCGGGTGCGTCTCGGTCGGCTCTGTCCGCGTTGCAGCCGGACGGTTCCCTTCACGTGCACGCCCACGCGCGCTTGGCGTGGGCTCCTCGCCTCCCGAGCATGCACTCACAAGAGAGAGCCATCCGAGTGTCCAAAGCGCGCGTTTCATCGCTCCTACGTAGCGCGTTTCGCATCGCTCCCGGAAGGCCAAGGCGTACTGAACGTGCAGGCATGAGTCCTTGCGTGCTGGCTTTTACGTGCGAACTAGCCGCGTGAATTTTTCTGACCTTGGTCTCTCGCCCACGATTCTTCAGGCCGTCGCAAAAGAAGGCTACACGCAGCCGACGCCCATTCAGCTTCAGGCGATTCCCCCGGCCCTTGCAGGCCGCGATGTTCTTGGATGCGCACAAACAGGAACCGGCAAAACCGCCGCTTTCGCGCTCCCGATGCTTCAACGACTCGAAGCGACCTCGGGTGACGAGGTGGCTCTGCGTGGCCTCATCGTCACGCCCACCCGCGAGCTCGCAACACAGATTGGACAGAACCTCACGACGTACGGTGAGGGCCTTGAGATTTTCCACACCGTCATCTTCGGCGGCGTGAATGAGAAGGCGCAGATTCGCGAGCTTGATCGCGGCGTCGACATCGTCGTGGCCACGCCAGGACGCCTTCTTGATCTCTTGCAGCAGAAGAAGCTCACGCTTCGTGACGTCGAGATTTTCGTCCTCGATGAAGCGGATCGCATGCTCGACATGGGCTTCCTTCCGGACGTGAAGCGCCTCATCGCGCAGCTGCCTGCGAAGCGTCAGACGCTCTTCTTCTCGGCCACGATGCCGAGCGACATTCGTCAGCTTGCAGACCGCTTGCTCACGAACCCCGTGAGCGTCGCGGTGGCGCCGCCTTCGACGACGGCCGAGCGCATCGAGCAGCAGCTCTACTTCTGCGAGAACAAGCAGAAGACGGCGCTTCTTGTGCAGCTTCTCAAGAACCCGGAGATGAAGAGCACGCTCGTGTTCTCGCGCACCAAGCACGGCGCCAATCGCCTTGTGGCCAACCTTGAGAAGGCCGGCATCGCAGCCGCAGCCATCCACGGAAACAAGTCGCAGAACGCACGCGATAAGGCGATGAACGGCTTCCGCGATGGCTCGTGTCGCATCCTGGTTGCAACCGACATCGCAGCACGCGGCATCGACGTCGACGGGCTCACGCACGTCATCAACTTCGATCTCCCGAACGTCCCTGAGACGTACGTGCACCGCATCGGTCGCACGGGCCGCGCGGGTGCGGCAGGCATCGCGATTTCCCTTTGCGCGCCCGATGAGCGCCCCTTCCTCGCGGACATCGAAAAGCTCACGCGCGTGAAGCTTGAGCGCATGGGTGATGAGCTCGTGAAGACGATCCCACTTGCCGCCGATGGTGGAGGCTCCTACCAAGGCGACCGTGAACAACCCAGACATGGCAGAGGCGGCGGAGGCGGACGTGGACAACAGCAGCGCGGCGGCGGCGGACGAGGCAATGCAGGCGGACGAGGCGACCAATCACGCGGCGGCGGCGGAGGCGGCGGCGGAGGTCGTGGGGGCCATGGAAACGGCCAGCGATCCGGCCAAGGAGCGTCAGCGAATCGAGGAGCAACTGGCGCTCCTCGAGCAGAAGAAGCGCGAGCTGAGCAAGGCGCTCGCGCTGGCGGATCACCCCGCGCTGGCGGCGCCCCTTCGCATGATCGAGGGCCGTCTGTACGCAGTGAGTCGCGCCGAGACGCAGATGGCGGCAGGTCTCAGCAAGTCGGAAGAGAAGCGCAAAGAGAGCCTCGCCAAGAAGCGCGAGACGCTCGCCCTCAAGAAGGCGGAGCTCGAGGCGAAGCTCGCGGAGGCCGCGGAGCAAATCCTCGCGATCGACAAGGACCTCCTGGCCCTCGGGGATGAGCGTCGTCTGGCGCTTGAGTCCGAGCGCAATGCTGCGCTTGAGGCGCTCGTGATTGCGCTGAGTGAGCATGGCCCGGCCTTCGATGCAGTGAAGGTCGACCCGGCCGCGATTGTGGAAGGCCTCGCGCCGCGCATGGGTGAAGTGCACGCGACCGCGGAGCGCCTTGCAGGCACCGCGAAGGCGTGACCGAGCCCGCACCATCGGACGAAGAAAGGCGCTGCCGATGCGGCGCCTTCGTCCGTTGTACGCACACGACGAGTATTCGCAGCTCAAGGAGCCTACCGACAACGCTGCACCACTTTGCCTGCGCGAAGTGTGGCGGACGCTTCGCCGTGGGGACTTGGCCGAGCATCGTGATTCCCGCCCTCACGGGCGTGAGTCTTTTCGGACTTGTCTTTGGGGAGGCCGCGTCGCTCAGGGTCGCAACGTTGTGGGCGTTCGCCGCGTTGATGTTGCTGGTGGCACTCGTGGAGGCCTTGCGTTGGGTCAGGCATCCACGAAAGCGTTGAGCGGGTGTTCGCCTTGTGTGCGAAAGCTCGGCGATGAGCGACACGAGTGAGACGAAGGTGCTGCGAGAGCTTGTTGCGCAGCTGGGCCTTGAGAAAATCGAAGAGAACCTCTTCCGAGGCCAGAGCCAGGATTTGGGCTGGGGCACCGTCTTTGGCGGACAGGTGCTTGGACAAGCGCTCTCGGCGGCCGTGCAGACCGTTCCCAGCGAGCGCCTTGTGCACTCGCTGCACGCATACTTTCTGAGGCCTGGCGACGTCAGCAAGCCCATCGTCTACGACGTCGATCGCATCCGCGACGGAGGCTCATTCACGACGCGCACCGTGCGCGCGATTCAATCAGGGCATCCCATCTTCACGATGAGCGCCTCGTTTCAGCAGCTTGAGAAGGGCTTTGATCACCAAGACGTGATGCCTTCCGCGCCCGAGCCTTTGGCGCTTCCGACCGAGCAAGATCGCATTCGCTCACGCGCGCATCTGCTTCCACCTGGCCTGCGCGAGCGCGCGATCGGCGTTCGCCCCTTTGAGCTTCGCGCCGTCGACAAGAACGACGAAGATTTGATCGGCCCCGCGCCACGAAAGCCCGAGCGGATGGTCTGGTTGCGTACGATCGACAGGCTTCCAGATGACCCTGCGCTTCACTGCTATTTGCTCGCTTACGCCTCCGACTATTCCTTCCTCACGACGGCGCTCTTGCCGCACGGCGTGACGTGGCTGACGCCAGGCATGCAGGTCGCGAGTCTCGACCACGCGATGTGGTTTCACGAGCCCTTCCGCGTCGACGATTGGCTGCTTCACGTGATCGATAGCCAAGCCGCGCGCGGTGGCCGTGGGCTTGTGCGGGGCCGCGTGTTTAACCGCGAAGGAAAGCTCGTGTGCTCGACGGCTCAGGAAGGTTTGATTCGTAAGAAGGGCTGATTCGCGGGCCGCGCTGAGCACATACACTCGCGCTGTGTTTCGAAACGTCTGGTTCGTCGCGGCGATTGCGCCCGTACTCATCGAGTTGCTGATCACCTGGCTTCGGCCGGAGTGGCTCACCACGCTCCCATCCTGGCGCGTGACCGAGAGCAGCTTCACGCTGCGCAACCCCAAACGCCTTGTGACGCAAGGCTATCGTGATGCATCGAGGCTTGCGCCCCTGCCCGAGTTGATGGAGCGCGCCGAGTTCACCGGAGCCGTCATGCGCGCGCGAGGCGGACGCATCGTTCTGCGCCGTGCCTTTGATGTGGGCCGTCGGGTGATTTGGGTGGTCGCCATCGACATCGAGCGTACGAGCGAGACCGTCACGCTGCGTGCGCGGCAGCTCCTCACGCCAATCACCCTGCTGGTTTCGGCGCCTCTCTACGCCATGGCGATCACGCATCGCCTGAGCCTCGTCTGGACGCTCGGTGCACTCACATTGATCACAGGCGTGCACGGGTTCCACACCCTTCTCTCTCGGAAGGCGCGCAACCTCGCGCTCGATGAGGCGTTTCGCTTTCTCGAAGACACGCTGCGCCCAAGGCTTGAGGAGACGTGACGGTCCGCGGGGGCACAGCGCCTCGCTGAGGAGATTCCTTTCCAGCGCGCGACGCGTCGGGCAAGATCCCGCTGTGCCGCGTTTTCGCCTTCGCTATCAAGGCACAGACCTTGAGCTGCCTGCTGGAGAGTTCGTCATCGGTCGAAGTGCCTCGTGCAACCTCGCCCTCGACGACGCGCTCGTCTCGCGACGCCATGCGACCATCGAAGCAAAATCAACAGGTCTCTACGTACAAGACCTGGGGAGTCGCAACGGCGTGGTCGTCAACGGAACGCGCATCGATGGACCCAAGAAGCTCTCACACTTGGACCGCGTGACGATTGGGAGCCACGAGATCGTGGTGGTGGAGATCGAAGAGGAGAAGCCCGTCCGATGCGACCGCTGCGGCAACCATCAAGTCGCACTGCAGGGCCGCTGTCGCCGATGTGGCGCGCCCGTGACACGCGAAGGAAGCGCAACGTTGGTCGGCCTGAACATCGCCGACATGAACAAGACGGCCGACTTCAGCGATGAGCCCACCGGCACCTCGATTCTGCTTGCTGGGCTTGCGGAGAAGGCGCTTGCGCTGGGCCGCATCGAGGAGGGCGAACGCGTGCTTCAGCCCATCCTGATGGACATGGCCGCACGTGCGCAGGCGGGTGAGATGCCCATGCGTTCGAAGCTGGGCGAGGGCACGAGCTACGCGCTGCGCTTGGCCGACGCGACGAAGAAGACTGCTTGGATCGACTGGATCTTCGAAGTCCACACGGCGACCGGACAGGTGCTCTCCACACTGGAGATCGACAAAGTGCACGAGGTCGTGCGGCGCGTGAAGTACATGAACGTCGCGTTGATCCGTCGCTACGTCGACAAGCTCCGGGCGCGCGAACTCTCGCCCTCGGAGCGCTTTCTCGTGCAGCGGATTGAAGCCATCGTGCGTGTCGTGAGTGCGTAGTGCGCGCGCTGGGTCTCTGGGTCGTCGCCGCGCTCTGGTGCATCGCGGCACCGCTTCGCGCTGAGGATGTCGTCGTCCGGCTCGACCATCTTGCGAACGCGCCCTACGCGCCCGTCGAAGGCGCACCGCAGGTCATCGTGCAGCGTCCGAGCGCAACGGCGCGTGAGGTGGACATCGTGCTCTACCTGCACGGCTATGACGGCTGCATCGAGGTGTTGGCGGCTTCTTCACCTGCGCCATGTCGTCCAGGCGAGTCGTCACGCCAAGGCTGGGATCTCCTTCGCACGCATCGTGAGGCGCAGACCGCAACGTGGTTTGTGCTCGTTCAACTCGCCTTCTCTTCGCGGAACGGAAGGCCGGGCAGGTTTGCGCGTGAAGGTCAGGTCGCACGCTTTCTCGAGGAGGTCGTTGCACGCGTTGCGGAGACACGCGGTGAAGCGGCGCCAAGCGTACGCTCTGTGACCCTCGCAGCGCACTCGGCGGCCTTTGAGACTTCGCTTGCGGTGGTGAGGCAGGGCGGGCTCGGAGCGCGCTTGCAGACCGTGCTCTTGCTCGACGCCATGTACTCCGGCGGGCCGGCGTTTCTTTACTGGGCTGCAGAGGCCCCCTCGCACACGCTCGTCGCACTCGCGACACCCGCCGGGACGCCTGCACGTCGCGCCGAGGCGCTGCGGTCCAGCACGCGCCCTCTACGCACACGCGTCATCACGGGCGACGCCGAGCAACTCGCACGAGTGCATCGCGGGTCGATCGCGTTTCTGACCGTACCGGGCCCGCATCGCGAAGTACCTGGTCGATACCTCGCGACGCTGTTGCGCCGCCTTTTCACAACGTGACGTCAGCTCGTCGTGCCGCCGTCGGCATCGCAAACAATCGCCAGCGCCTCGGCCGCAGATTTCGTCGACTGGAGACGGGCGCGAACGCCATCGTCACGAAGCAATCGTCCGATGCGCGCGAGGCATTTCAAGTGCTCACCCGCGGCCTTCTCTGGCCCAATCACGGCGAACAGAATCGAGACAGGCTTTCCATCGATCGACGCGAACTCAACGCCACCTGGATGGATTGCCAGCGCGCCGACGAAGCGGTCGAGACTGCCAACGCGCCCATGCGGAATCGCGACGCCGCTTCCAACGCCCGTGCTCTGGAGTGACTCACGCGCCTCAAGCACCTCCAACACTTCACGCGACGACGCGCCCGACTTCACCGCACCGGAGACGAGCAACTCGGAGAGCGCAGCAAGCGCGGCCGATTTGCTCGTGGCGGTGAAGTCGGTGTCGATTCGACCTACGTCGAGGATGTCCGACAAACGCATCCCAACAACCTCGTACGTGCGGTCAAAACGACGCGCCTCAGAACTCGTTGCCGCCGCCGTGCTTGCCGCTCAGCTGCGCGATTCCGCCTGAGTTTTTGCGACGAGCTGTTGCGTTGGCATCCTTCACATCGCGAAGTTGGCGATCGATCTTGTCGAAAACGAGGTCAACGCACGCATACGTGTCGCCAGCCTCATGCATCCCTGCGAAACGATGACCGTCCGCACGAACGGCAATCTCAACGCGATG
Organism: Sandaracinaceae bacterium; assembly: GCA_044373065.1. Classification (GTDB taxonomy): domain Bacteria; phylum Myxococcota_A; class Polyangia; order Polyangiales; family Sandaracinaceae; genus JAFLCL01. Next base: position 12,024 of record JBILQT010000080.1, on the reverse strand, counting down.
CAAATGACGCTCGTGAGAGAAAATGACATCAGCGACGAGTGGGCTCCGAACGTATTTCTGAAGACGCGTGAGCTTCTCTCTCGCGTAGTTCTTCACTGCCTCGGACGACTCGACGTTGCGGAACGTGAACGAAACTTCCATCGGGCACCTCCATCAGAAGTATTTCTTGCGCTGAGCCGAGCTAAGAATTCCAAGCATTTCCCGGTATTTGGCAACCGTGCGCCGCGCAATGATGATGTCCCCCTGCGCGAGGATTTCGACAATCTTCTGGTCGCTATGAGGGCTTCGCACATCCTCTTCCGAGATAATTTTCTTGATCGCCTGTTTCACGCTCTCGGAAGCAATGTCCTCTTGCGATTCGCGTCGAATCGCAGAGTTGAAGAAGAACTTGAGCTCGAGCACGCCGCGCGGGGTGGCGACGTATTTGTTCGAGGTCACGCGGGAGATGGTGCTCTCGTGCATGCCGACCGTCTCGGCGACATCGCGCAAGATCATCGGCTTGAGGTGCTCAATGCCGAGGTCGAAGAAATCCTTCTGCTTGTCGACGATGCACTCGGTCACGCGGACGATGGTCTTGCGACGCTGATCGATCGAGCGGATGAGCCACTGCGCCGAGCGAAGCTTGCCTTGGATGTACTCCTTGGCCTTCGGGTCACCGTGCATCGCGCTGCGGTAGAACCCGCTGATCTTCAGACGCGGCATGCCGTCGTCGTTCGCGCTCACCACGTAGTCTTCGCCGACTTTGCTCACGTACACATCCGGTACGATGTAACGCGGCTCCTCGCTGATGTAGTCCCGGCCCGGACGCGGCTCAAGCTCCGCAATGGCCTGCGCAACGTCGTAAATCTCTTCGACTTCGACCTTCAGATCACGCGCGACGGCGGCGTAGTTTTTCTTCTCGAGGTTGTGCAGGTGCTTGTCGATCACCTCGACCAGAAGCGGGTCGAGCTTGAGCACTTCGCTCTGCACAAGAAGGCACTCACGCAGGTCGCGTGAGGCGACACCGACGGGGTCCATCTTCTGGATAATCTTGAGGACTTCCTCGGCGTCCTCGGGGTCGAGCTCGGCCTCGGCTGCGAGCTTTGGAACGATCTCATCCTTCGAGACATCGTCGAGCTTGAGGTAGCCGTTCTCATCGATGTTGCCGATGACAAGCGCTGCGAACTGAAGCTCTTCGTCGCTCAAATCCGAGAGGCGGATTTGCCACGCGAGATGCTCCATCAAATCTTCGCGCTTGGTGAGCGTCGCTTCGACGCCCGGCATGTCCTCGTCGCCCGAACCCTGACGCGCGCCCGACGGAAGTGGCGCCTGCATCGAGTGATTCTCGAGGTACCTGTCCCAGTCGATCTCCTCGACCTTCTTCTCGTCCTTTGAGACCGACATCTCGCTCGCGCGGTCATCCATCGCGACGGCTTGTTCGATCGTGTGGGACTCTTGATTCGGCTGCGAGGCCTCGGAGCCAACGCGTGGGCTCTGCTCGCCAATCTCGGCTTGGTCTTCGAGAATGGGGTTCTCAAGAAGCTCGTCGCGCACCATGTCGACGAGTTCCATTCGCGACATCTGGAGCAGCTTGATGGCCTGCTGCAGCTGAGGGGTCATCACCAGCTGCTGGCTTTGTCTAAGCTGTTGCTTGATCTCCATTTCGACGTTTCTTTCGCGGCGACCGAACGTGCGACCTACCTCCGCAGAATAGCGCGCGCGTTCGGTCGAAGAAACCTAGAACGACGGAGCGTGGACGATTCATCCACCTCAGCGCACGAGCTCCGAGAGCACCTCACGCAGCGCACGGAGAGGTTCGTAGGTGCGCGCGACGAGCAAGGCCTCTGCGCGCTCCTCACCCTGGGCTTGTTCGCGAAGGCGTCGTGCAAGCGTTTGTGTGAGTCGCTCGAGGCTCGTGTCGAGGCGCGGCCTCAGCTCATCACGGGTCGAAGCGCGCAGCGGGCCGAGGGCGTCGGCGAGGGCTTGCTCGGAGAGTGTCGCGGCGGGAAGCGCCTCATCGAAGAAGCGACGCAAGAAGGACTGAAGCGAGCCCGACTGAAGCCCGATGAAGTGCGCGAAGGGCGCGCTCACCGAGGCATGAACCTCCGCACGGATGATGTGGCTCGCGTCCGCGGGAAGGCTCGCTGAGAGCGCCTCGGTGATCGACTTGGTCACGTCGTTCGCGAGTGTCGTCGCGGCGCCGTCGACGACTTGCTCGATGCGCGCGACGAGCAACTCGTGAAGGAACGCGCGGTCCTCCGGATCCGAGTCATGCGTGCCGAAGCGGCCTGCGCGCGGGCGTACAAACGAGAGGATCTCGCGTGCGGCTTCGACAACAGCTTGGGCCTGCCCCGTGTCGATGGAATCCATCGCGCGATCGGATGCGGCGGTGAACGCAGGTGCGAGGCGCATCAATGCATCGGCACCATGCAGGGCTTCTTCGCGGGCACGCTGGTGATGGGCGATGGCCTCGGGTTCGGTGGCGAGTGCGTCCGCGAGAAGGCCGAGCAAGCGGCCAGCGCAAGCACGCCTTTTGAGGATGCGTGAGCGCGCAAAGACGTCGCGTTCGAGCGTCTCCATCAGCGCAGGAAAGCCGCTGGCGATGTAGGCCGCGTCGTCGCCTGCCACACGTGCTTTGAGCGCTGCACGGGCAGAGAGACAAACGGGCGGGCCGCCGAGCTCGGGCATGGTCTCAAGGAGTGTCTTGGTGACGCGTGCGAGTTCTTCGGGCTTGAGCCTGTCGACCTTGTTGAGTGCCGCGATGACCTCGCGCTTACTCTCGCGAATGCCCGCGAGAATGCGCCCTTCGGTGGCCTTGCCAGCTTGGCCTGCATCGAAGACCCAGAGCGCGACATCGGCCCTGCGAAGCGCTTCTTGCGCAAGGCTCTCGTGCTCGGGGTTCGGTGCATTGGAGCCAGGCGTATCGAGCACCCACACGCGATCCAAGAGCTCGCTTGGAAGGACGATTTCGACCCGATCGACAACCGCGCCTTCGGCCTCGGCTTCACGCAGGAGCGCGCGCAGGGCTTCGTGCTCGCCTTCGCGCGTGGTGCCGTCTTTGCGCACGACGCGTACGAGTCGCTCTGCACCGCTGCGAAGCACGTTGAGCGTGGCGGTCGTGGGAAGAATCCCGGTGGGCGCGACATCCGCGCCGAGGAAGGCGTTGACGAGCGTGCTCTTGCCGGCGTTGAACTCGCCGAGAATCGCGAGAAGCAGAGGGCGGTCGAGCTCATCACGCAGCGCCAGTGCACGACGTTCTCCGTCTGCGAGATTGCGTGCGCGTGCAAAGGCGATGACCCCGTCGATCGCTGCGGCCAGGTCGACTTCATCGTTGCTCTTCCAGAGGGCGCGAAGCGCATCGCGACGCAACTCGGCGGCGGTGCGCGCATCGGTGGCGGCGGGTGCCCAACGCGGGCTTGTCTCGGCTCTGTCGAGGTAAATGAGCGTCTGCTGCGGTGTGCGATCGAGGAGTGCGAGCTTGGCTGCGGCGAGGAGCGCGCGTGGCTCTTCGAGAGGCTCCTGCAAGAGCGTGCGTGCGGCATCGCGCTGATCGCGAACGAGCAACGACCAGGCGCGAAGTGCAGCAGTGCTTGCGAGGCCTGGAAGCGCTTTGTCTGCGGCATCAGCGACGCGATCCAACTCGCGTGCATCACGCAACGGAACGGCCCGTGTGGCGCGTGCGAAGAGCTCTGGGTCACGCGTCGCAGAGGCTGCAGCGAGGAGCGCTTGCGCGGCTTCGTCCGAGGTGCCTTTGCGCTCGAGCACTTCGGCGAGAAGCACCAGGGCTGCGCCTCCACCTCCGCGTGCGATGGCCATGCGCGCGTGCGTCTCGGCGACTTCGAGTTGGTCTTGCTTCAGCGCATGACGCGCAAGTGCGGCGAGCGCGGTTGCATCACCACGTGCGGCAGCGCGTGTGAGGAGCGGCGACGCGAGCGTCATCTCTCCGAGCTGTGCGAGCGCAAGGCCAAGACGAAGCGCAGTCGCATCATCGAGCTTGGCTTCGGGCACTTCGCGGGCGATGCGCAACGCAGGTGCGCGTTCATCGGCGGCGACAAAGGCCTCAGCGAGCGCGACACGCAGCACGATGTCGTCGGGTGTGGCGGCGACGGCCTTGCGGAGCTCACGTGCGGCTCGGTCTGGACGACCTCGCTTGGCCTCGACTTGCGCGCGGATCGAGCAGGCTTCGGCGAAGGGCGCGCCACCCTCCGCGGCGAGCTTGCGCGAGGCTTCACGCGAGGCACTTGCTGCTGCGCCAAGCTCACCTGCGGCGAGCGCGAGACGCGCCGAGAGCAGCGTGACGTAGGGGTCTTCGGGGAGCGCCTTTTGCGCTTCCGCAATCGCGACACGTGCAGTTGGCCAATCGCCCAAAGCAAGCAATGCACGCGTCCAACCGACGAGCGCGCGACCGAGCTGCGGGCGTCCATCGAGGATGCGTCGGAAGGCGGCTTCGGCCTCCTTCGCTTTGCCGTCGGCGAGCAGCTTCTCTGCGGCATCGAGCGATGCGCGGAGGTCGTCGGGCAAGAGCAGGACGTCGTCGAGAAAACGTGCAGCGCGGTCGAAGATGCTCATGGTGCACTCACATACGTCTCGCCTTCGAGCTTCGATGTCGCAAGCAGGTGAACGCTCTCGGAGGGCAACGTGAGGGATTCGCGCAACACCCGCTTTTGCGTGCGGAATCCGTCGGTGGAGGGAAGCGCCTCGACCCAGTGAATCGTCTCGGGCGAGGAGGCGAGCGGGAGGTGGCTGCGCAGGCTCTCGCTGAAGGCGAGGAGGTCATCTCCTGTGGGCGGGGTGCCGACGACGAATGCCACAAGCGCGTCATCGTGCCCGACGACGGCCGCGCGACGAACGCGTGCGACCTTGAGCAGCGCGTCCTCAACCTCCAGCGTTGGCAGAGGCGCGCCGTGATGAATCAGCACGTCGTTCGCGCGATCAACGAACCAATAGTCGTCGTCCTCATCGCGCCGCATCAGGTCGCCCGTCACAAACCACGCATCGCCCTTCTCGAAGACATCGCGGAGTACACGTGCATCTTGTGCGTCTTGCCGCTCGTCGCCCTCGTAGCCGTCGAACGAGGTCATCGGATGCGTTGGGTCGACGCGCGCGAGCAAGAGCCCTGTCTCGTTCGTGCCGCACATCATCACGCTGTTGCCCTCGCGATGAACACGCCTTGCCGCGAAGTCCCACTTGGCGAGGGCGAGGTCTGCGCTGCCGGGGAGTGGCTTGCCGATCGCGCCGACTTTTTGTCCGCGTGCATTCGCGAGCACGGCGTTGCCTTCGGTCGATGCGTAGAACTCAAGAACCTTGGTGCGCGGGTAGCGGTCGCGCAGCTTCTTCCACAAATCGGTGCGCATGCCGGAGCCTGCGAAGAGGCGCACCGGGAGGTTTTGGTCGAGCACGTTGGGCGGCCCGTCAACGAGCGGACGCAGCATCTCGCCTGCGTAGAAGACAACGCTCGCGCCGGAGCGATGCACGTCTTCAAGGAAGCGTTCGCGATCAAAACCATCGGCCACTGCGAGACGTGAGCCCCCAACGAGCGCGCCCCCTGCGGCGACCAACATGCCGGCTGCGTGATGCAGTGGAAGGCAGCAGTAGACAGTGTCGCTCGACGTGAGCGCGCAGCCTGCTGCGGCACCCAGCGCCGAAAAAGCCCAGCGACGGTTGGTGATGCGGGCTGCGCGTGGCTTCTCATCGCGGCCCGCTGCGAAGATGATCATCGCGAGTTCGCGCGCGCGTGCATCGTTCGGGACAAAGCCAAGAGGCAAGGTCACGTCGGCCGGGTCGATCGCTTCCATGTCGACGCAGCCATCGGGAATCGAAGGCCGGTCGTGTGTGCCTGGAGGGCCGCCACCGAGCACCAACACCGAGCCCGTGAAGGTCGTGTGTGCGGTGAGTGCATTCTCCGGATCGGTGATGATGCGCGTCAGGCCCGAGATGCGAATCGCATCGCCGAGTGAGACGCGCGAGGTCGCAGGCGAGAGCAAGACAGCCACCGCGCCCACACGACTGAGCGCTGTGACGATCGACAGGTAGCTCGGCCTTGCCTCCATCAAGACGCCGATCTTCTCGCCGCGCTGAACTCCGATGTGCACAAGGCCGCGCATGACAGCATCGACACGCTGATCGGCCTGTTTGTAGGTGAATGCGCGTCCCTTCCAGACGAAGAAAGTGTGCTCTGGGATGGTCTGCGCTTGCTCAGCGAGGGCGAGGCCCATGCTGATCGCCGTGTCCGAGGTGACCGAGCGGAGCTTCTGCAAGCGGGGTACTTGCCAGCGCAGCTTGTCGAAGAGGTCCGTCATCTCGCGGCCGTAGGTCGAGGCGCGCTTGGCGATGCCGTCGAGGGCGCTTGCGGCAATGTCGTAGAAGATTTCGACATCAAGCGAGGCGTCATCGAAGCCAGTGTCGTCGACCTCCGTGCGGGTGGAGGTCGTGGCCTCTTCGGCGTCGGCGAGGAGCGTCGGCATCGCCTCCTGTGCGTCGCGCCACTTCACCCATTCGATGACCGTGGGCCACGTGACCTTCGTCGCCGTCGAGCCCACAACGAGGCCGAAATGACCCGCACGCACGGGCACTTCAAACGTATCGGCGCGAATGGCTGCGCGCTCGATCGCACGCACCGCTTCGGGCTTGGCAATCTCGTCTTTGGAGCCGACAAAGTAGAGGATGGGAGAGGTCACATCGGCGAGCGTGACGGTGCGTCCTTCGATGACGAATCCGCCCGAGGCCATGCGGTTTCCGACGATGAACTCATCGACGAAGGTGCGGAATGCGGGGCCCGGCCAGGCGACGAAACCTTCGCCTCCGAGGAAGCGCCTTCGGCTCTCGCGGGCGGCAAGCTTCTCCCGGTCGTGAAGGCTCGCGACGAAGTCCGTGAGCTGCTGCACTTCCTTGCGCACCGAGAGCAGCTTGAAGCCTGTTGCGGTGATGAAACCGGGCAGGCCGTCGATGGCCTCAAGAGGCCTCTCGAGCACCGTGCGGGTGACATCGATGATGCGCTCGGTGATGCGCGACGAGATGGGCAAGTTGCGACGGATGTCGACGGGGCTGCCGAAGGTGATCAGCGAGGCGATGCCCTTCGAGGCGCGGTACGCGGCGACTTGGTAACAGAACATGCCGCCTTGCGAGTAGCCGGCGAGGTGCACGTCTATGCCCGTCGCCGAGACGACGTCGTCGATGCTCTGCGAGACCGCGCGGATGTGGTCGTCGAGGGTGCGGTTCATGCCGCCCTCTTCGCGCTCGGGTGCACCGAAGTCCGTGAGCCAAACGTCGAGGCCTGCCTGCATCAACTGCTGCACGGAAGAGAGCTCGGGGCTGATGTCGTAGACCTCGGAGGCGACCATCAGGGGCGGCACAAGAAGCACGGCGCCAAGCCGTGAATCGCTTGTCTTGACGGGCTCTGCGGCGTTGGTGCTGCGCAGCGCGTAGTGACGAAGGCGATACGTCTTCTCCTCGCGGACCACATCGAAGGCTGCGTGGTAGGGCGCGGAAAGTCGGCCCAAGCGCATCAACTCTGCGGCGTTCTGCGCACCGCGCCCGAGGCGATCAAGGATGCGTGCGAAGTCGCCTCGATTCTCTTTGCTGCCCGTTCGCGCGCGGCGCCTTCGTGGCTTGGTCGAGGTTGCTGCGGGCTTGCCTTCGCGTCGTTCGTTCACGTGCGGAGGTTACTCCGTTGCTGGGCGATGCACGAAGACCGCTTTGCATCATTGCAGCGAGGCGAAATGAGACACGGGCCCGATGCCATGACCGAGATGCGGAGCCTCTTGCAGCGCGCGCGTGAGCCATTCCTTTGCGGCTTGAATCGCGTCTTCGAGCACGAGGCCTCGCGCGAGGTTGGCTGCGATCGCGGCGGCGTAGGTGCAGCCCGTTCCGTGCGTCTGCGTCGTGTCGATGCGCGGCGCGGAGAAGTGCGCGCGCTCGCCCGCAGGCGTTGCGAGAATGTCGACCGCGCGCGTGCCTTCGAGGTGACCGCCCTTGAGCAGGAAGGTCACGCCGAAGCGCTTCGCAAGGGTGGCTGCGAGCTCTGCCTGCGGCGTTGCGTCGTCGTGCGAAAGGCGCAGCAAGCGAAGCGCCTCGGGAACATTCGGCGTGACCAGGCTCGCGCGTGGAAAGAGCACGGTGATGCAGGCCTCCACAGCATCGTCATCGATCAGCGCATGCCCGTGCTTGCTCACCATCACCGGGTCGATCACGAGCGGGCCTTCGTAGGAACGCAGTGCTTCGGCAACCGCACGCACGACCTCTGCGGAGCCCAGAGCACCGAGCTTGATCGCCTGCGGTGGGATGTCGCTCAAGCAGGCTGCAATCTGCTCCGACACAAGGCTTGGCTCCATCGTCACGACGCGCGAGACCGACGTTGTGTTCTGCACCGTCAGCAAGGTCACCGCGCTCATCCCGTAGACGCCGTGCTGATGAAACGTCTTGAGGTCGGCTTGTAGGCCTGCGCCTCCCGAGGGGTCTGAGCCTGCGATGGTGAGTGCGACGGGACGTGATGACATCGCGCTGTCTTACACGACCACGACATCGACAGGCGCGCCCAAGCGAATCGAGATGCGTCTGCACGCGGGAAGGCACTCGCCGTCGAGGATGGGACGAAAGAGTTCGTCGCCCGTGGCGCGTGCTTCGAGCGTGTCGCCTGCGCGGTCGACAAGGCCCTCACCGTGCAAGCCACCGCCGCGCATGATCGCGGGCAAGGACGCAATCATCGCCTTGGGCGCAAGCACGCCCGCTTGCAGATGAAGCTTGCCCGCACCCGCAAACGGGAAGACGCGCAGCACACCGCCAAGGTCGAGATCGATCGAGCCAACATGCAGCGCGCTGTGCACGGGCGTGTCGAGCCTCAGGCCGTCGATGTGCACCTCGGCTTCGGCCTGCTTGAAGAGGCGCGTCGCGTTCGCGGTGCCGAAGGGGAAGCCTGCGATGGCGCGCGCGATGATCTGCACAATCGAGGCGGGGCTTGGGTCTTCAAACGCGTAGTACTGCTCGAAGAAGCGCGCCCCCACGCCTGCAATCGCTGTCGCGAAACCATCGCGCGCGTGCATGACGCCCGCTTCGTCTTCGAAGTGCATCGTCAGTGTTGGAAGGCTTCGGCGCGAGAGTTCGCGGCCTTCCTCGATCGAATTTGCGAGGCGCTGAAGTATCTCGGCGGGGCTTCCCTCGAGGCCAACTTTGCGTGCGACGAAATCGATCGTTCCACTGCGTGCCGGAAGGAACGGCGGCAGCGTGATGCCGCGCTCTTTGCCGATCGCTCGCGCGTGATGCATCGCCCAATGAAGCGCTCCGTCGCCGCCGACCGTCACGATGCACGCGAGCTCATCCTGCAGCGCCTCGCTCAGCACCGCGCGCACATCGTCGAGATCCTTGGTGAGGATCACATCGCCGCGCCGCCCGAGAATCGCTTGCACCTGCTCCGCCGCGAGACGCCCACGCTTGAGGCGACGGGCGTGTGGATTGACGAGCACAAGCGCGCGGGGAGACATTGGATGCAGCCTAGCCCGCGCGTAGATTTCACCGCGAGGTGAACCAGTAACCCAGTCACCTCTTGTGAATGCGTCCGTTCGCGGCGCGTCTCTTTGCCGTGAACAGCATCTTCGATACGACAAGTCGCTTCGTAGGTCGCTCTCTCGCAGTCGGCGTGATGGCGCTCCTCACGCCGCTCGCAGCACACGCGCAAGACACGCCCGCGGATGTCCGTGCGATGCCGATTCGCGCCTGGACACCACCTGAGTTGGAGGTCGTTCGCTCGCTCGCGGACAGATACGTGGTCGCGCACATCGAGCCGACGGAGCAACTTGAGAACCCACAGGTGACGGTGGGTGCGCGCGTGCAAACGAGTTGCGAGAATGTGCTCGCAGTCGTGCGGGATGTCGGCGCCTATGAGCGCTTCATGCCGGCGATGGACACGGTCGCTGTCGACGCCACTGCGCCTGATTTGATGAGCTACACGTGGACGTGGCAGGCCGCGATCTTCTCGTTTCACGGTCGCTCGACGGTCTCCGTCGTCGGTGACGGGACGCGAGGCTTTCGCGCGGTGTTCGAGATGGTCGATGGTGATTTGGGGCAAGCGCGTCGCTCGCTGCGCGCAATCCCGGAGGTGACGCCACAGGGCCCTGCATGCCTGCTCACGCTCGGCGCACATCATGACTTTCGCGATGCGAACTACATCGCACGTGAGTCGCAGGGCTCTGTGCCGACGATGAGTCGCTCACTCAACCTCGTGCTCTCGATCGCGCTCGTCACGCGTCTTCGCGGCGAGGCTGAGCATCGTGCGGGCTTTGTTCGGCCGCGCATCGTCTCCCCCCTCGGCGACCCACGACGCGACCTCGACCCAGCCGCGTACCAGGCGATTCTCTGGTGGGGCGATATGTATCTCTTCGAGACGAGCGACGGCACCGACCTCGGCGCCTGCATCGCAATGACGCGTTTTGTGCACGAGGAGCCGCGCGTCCGTCACGCGTTCATCGACGTCACAACCTTCACGCAAGGCCTGCTCTACGGCGCCACGATCACCGAGGTTGCTCACCACGAGAACGACGCGCGCTACGCGTGGAACGTCGACCTGCCCTTCCTGGGCTCAAGCGGCCAGATGGCCATCCGCAACCTGAACGAGCACGACATCGAGATGGAAGCCGTCGAGGGTGCGATGCGTGGCGGACGCATGTTGCTCAGCACGGCCCCCGCCTTCGTCGGCTCATGGGTGACGCTCTCTGCGCAGCTCGACCCCGCCGATGGCGTGCCGATCGTTCGTGCGATTGAGTCGACCGACTCGGCCTTTCGACCTGGCCTCGTTGCGAGCGGGATGCTGATGGCCTTCCGAGGCTTGCGACGCGGCCTGGCTGAGGGGCATTGACCTCGCGTCGTCCGGCGCACCCTACGCTTCCCGTCCAAACGTCGAGGCACCTGCAGGTGTTTCGCTTCACACCGCGCCGCTTCGCTTAGCCTCGCGCCCAGGAGGCGCTCATGACGAAAGTTGGCGTGATTGGTTCAGGGACGGTGGCTCAGGTGCTCGCGAAGGGCTTCAAGAGCAAGGGCTACGATGTGAAGATCGGCAGCCGCGAGGGCACCAAGCTCGCGGACTTCAGTGCGGAGAGCGGCATCGCATCAGGCACCTTTGCTGAGGTCGCCGCGTTTGGTGAGATCATCGTGCTTGCCGTGAAGGGCACCGCGGCAGAGAGCGCCGTCGCACTCGCAGGCGCAGGCCTTGAGGGCAAGCTCGTCCTCGACGCGACCAACCCGATCGCAGATGCACCGCCCGACAACGGCATCCTTCGTTACTTCACAAGCCCGAATCAATCGCTGATGGAGCGACTTCAGGATGCGGCTCCGAGCGCGCATTTCGTCAAAGCGTTCAGCTGCGTCGGCAACGCATTCATGATCGACCCGAAGCTCCCCGGCGGCCCGCCGACGATGTTCATCTGCGGCAACAACGCGGAGGCCAAGGCACGGACCAAGGACATCCTCACGCAGTTCGGTTGGGACTCCGAAGACATCGGCAAGGTCGAGGGAGCACGCGCGATCGAGCCGCTCTGTCAGCTCTGGTGTGCGCCCGGCTTGCAGCGCAATCAGTGGACACACGCGTTCAAGATGTTGCGCATGTAGCCCCTGTCGCTTTCATATTGCAATAGGACACAAACACTCCGTCCTATTGCAATATGGAAGATGGCGAACCCCGTCGCCCGTCGAGCTTGTCGGCAAAGGCTTCGAGGTCCATCCGAAAGCCGCTGACAGCGAGGAAGGTGTCGTCCTTCGTCGTGATGTTCACCGCGAAGATGTGACCCCTGTCGTCACGCTTCCTCTCGACAGTCGCGATTGCATCATAGCGAAAATGCTTGGTGCCCAACGTGCGGGAGACGCGGACAAGGCCGTGGTTGCGAACCTCGACACGGTTTTGACGGTCGCGAATTGCGCTCAGCACCATGTACGCGCCGAGGGCGAGACCGCCGACTGCGAAGACCATCCAGAGCACAGGGTAGAGTTGGTCGCGACCGTCCACCGCGCTGCCGCCATCGCGACCGTGCTCGACGAAGAGGACGGGCACCCGTTGAAACG
>JBILQT010000079.1:0-27001 GCA_044373065.1 Sandaracinaceae bacterium | reverse complement strand
AAACACGTCGGGCATTTCGCACGATGCGGCGTGGCCTCAGCGAGCTCGTCTTCATCGAAGATGGCCTTCTGCTTGCCGCGCTTGGCCGCCTTCGCCTCTGGTGTGGGCGCTTCGATCGGGATGTCCCCCAGGCCATCGCACGTCGCACACGCGCCCTCGGGTGCATTCCAACTGAAGGAGCGCGTGGAGAGCTCAGGCAGGACGATGTCGCAGTGCAGACACATCGCGCGCTCGGAGAGCAAGAGCGGCGCTTCGCCTTCAAATGCAAGGCGTGCGAGGCGCCTTGGGCTCGTGCGCAAGGCGAGTTCGATTGAGTCTGTGAGGCGTGTGCGGATGTCCGCCTTGAGCACGAGGCGATCGATCACCGCATCGAGTGAGTGCGTCTTCTTCGCATCGATGCGCAGTGTCTCGCCGAGGTCGACGGTCTCTTCATCGAGCACCGCGCGCACGAAACCATCGCGCCGCAATTGGCCCAGCTCTGCCTCGAGGTTGGAGGCCAGGCCCATCACGATCGGCGCACGCACCACGAGCTTCACACCGGGCCGCGCCTGCGCGACGTCGACCATCTGCTGCACGCTATAGCCGCGCACCGCACGACCGCAGAGATGGCAATGCGGCTGACCGATGCGGGCATAGAGCACGCGCAAAAAGTCGTGGATCTCGGTGACGGTGCCGACGGTCGAGCGCGGGTTCTTGGGAGGCGCTTCTTGGCGGACGGCGATGGCTGGTGAGAGGCCCTCAATCGCATCCACCTCGGGCTTCGCGAGCAACTCAAGATGCTGACGCGTATGCGTGCCGAGGGACTCGACGTAGCGGCGCTGGCTCTCGGCGTAGAGCGTGTCGAAGGCGAGCGAGCTTTTGCCCGAACCGCTTGGGCCGGTGATGACGCTGATCGCCTCACGCGGGAACGTCACATCGACGTTCTTGAGGTTGTGCTGACGTGCGCCACGAATGCGAATCAAGAGGAACTCCGCGAGGTGAGATCGAGTGCGAGTTGGATGGCGGCGTGCATGCCGTCTGCATCGCCTTTGCCTTGTTTGGCGGCATCGAATGCGACGCCGTGATCGACACTCGTGCGCAGGAACGGAAGCCCCCAGGTGACGTTCACCGCGTTGCCCCAATCGAGCAGCTTCGAGGCGATGGTGGCTTGGTCATGGAACATCGCGACGACGCCATCGATGCGCTTGGCCTGCGCATCGCGAAAGACGGATTCCGCAGGCGAGGGGCCGATGAGTTTTGTCTTCGCTGCGAACGCTTCATCGGCGCGCAAACGTTGGAGCAGGGGCTCCAGCACGCGGATCTCCTCATCGCCAAAGAGGCCGTGCTCACCCGCATGCGGGTTCAGACCGCAGACCGTAATGCAACTTGGCGTTGCAATGTTCTGGGCCGCGCGGAGACGACTCAATGCATCGCCGAGATGCCGCACCGTTCGCTCCACCCGCGTACTGGTGATCGCATCGGGGATGTCGCGTACAGAGAGATGCGTCGTGACCAAGCCGACGCGCAGGATCGGCCCCAGAAAGAGCATCGTGACGTCATCGGGCAAGAGGCCCGCGCGTGCTGCGAGGTGTTCCGTCTGGCCGACGAAAGGCTTGCCCGACATCGTGATTGCGGCTTTCGACACGGGACCTGTCACGACGCACGAGCTCTCCCCAGAGAGTGCACTTGTGATCGCAGCGTCGAGGGCGAGCAGCGCAATGGCACCGCATTCGGGATCGTCCTTGTGATGCGCAATGCGTGTTGGGTCGCACGTGCCGACATCGCGGATCTCCACCTGGCTTTGAGCGCAGTGGCGCGCGCGCAGCGGCTCGAGTTGGGCACGGTCGCCGAAGACGATGAAGCGTTGGTCCGTGTGGGCTGCGAGGGCCTGCATCGTGATGCTTGGGCCGATGCCTGCGGGGTCGCCTGCGGCGATGGCGATGGAGTCCGTTCGGCGCAAAGTCATCCGGGGTTGTAGCCGACGAAGGATCCCGCGCCTTCCAGTTGTTTTTGGCAGAATGCGTCGCGTAGCCTATACGTCGCAGCGGGCTCGACCATGCACCTCACCCCCATGCTGCTTTCTTTGCCCAACTGGAGCGCGTTTTGACCCAGAAACGCTGGAGATTCACCGTCAGCGAGTTTGGTTCCGCGACGGCCATTCACGACCTTACGGTCGAGGCCGCCGATTGGGTCACCGCCCTGACGCGGGCCCGCGCGCAGATTGGTGAGCGCGGTGGCGTGCCACCAGGAGCGATGTGCAACGTCACGGCGGACGGCAAGGTGATGCTGATGGACGGCGTGGGCCGCAAGCAATACCGGCTTGAGCCCACCACCGCTGCGGTCTCCGTCAAACCAGCCAGCGCCACGGCCTCTGCGCCTCCGGTGGCTGCGATCGTGCCCGGGCCGGTCGTTCCAGGGCCTCCCGCGAAGCGCGCACCCCGCCCAACGATGGCCTACACCTCACCCGGGGCCATCGCGGCACTGCAGCCTGTGCAGACGCCCACACAACCGCTGCCCGGTCTGATGCAGGCGCCGATGGCCGTCCAAGCGCCAGCCGTCCAAGCCGTGCAAGCACCGAGCGCCGTGCAGGCGCCCGTGGTTGCGCCATCCGCTCCGCCCGTCTCTGTTCCGGTTCCGACGCCGCAGCCGGCGGTCGCGCCGCGTCCGGTGGCCAAGCCTGAGCCTGAGAAGGCGAATGCGAAAGCCTCGCGTCCACGTGCGCCGACGGTCGCGTACGTCGCGGCAGATACGGTGCGCGAGACGCTTCCAGAGCCCGCCACCGAGGAAGTCGCACTGCGCGCGCAACGCCCCGACGACACTGTGAGCGAGGAGATTCCGCCGAGCACGATGATGTCGCTCGACGCGGTCGCGCCGACGCTTGCGGATTCTGGTCAGGCCCTCGCGAAGAAGCTCTACGAGCGTGATGCAGAGCCGACGAAAGAGTCGCCGCTCCTCTACCGCGAGCGTCACTACTTCGTCCCCGACGCCATCTCGACCGCAGAGGCGCGCACCATCCTGCTCCAGCTCTTCGAGGAGACGCGTGCAGCCCTCGCAGGGCGTCCCAAGGGCAAGCTCGTGAAGATGGCGGTCTTCGATCACGACTGGGTCGGCCAACCGCAGCGCCCGCCCTTCCTCTCCCTTCAGTGGAAGGATTGGCGTGGTGAGCCGGAGGTCGTCGAAGGCAATCGTGCGCTGAGTGCAGAGGCCGCAGGTCGAGCGCAGGCCGAGCGCGAGATGCAGGCGCGCATGGAGGAGCAGGCGCGACTGATCGAGGCCGAGGAGCTTCGCCTTGCGGAGGAGCGTCGCATCGCTGAGCTTCAGGCGCAGGCGCGTGCGGAAGAGGCACGCATGCTCCTTGAGGAGCAAGCACTGCGTGAGGCGCGCGAGCGCGCGGCCCGAGACGAAGCAGCCGCCGCTCAGGCACAGGCTGCTGCGCAAGCGCAGGCCGACGCGCAAGCGCAGGCTGCCGCGCAAGCACAGGCTGCCGCGCAAGCACAGGCTGCCGCGCAAGCACAGGCTGACGCTCAAGCACAAGCTGCACAGGCTGCTGCGCAAGCACAGGCTGCACAGGCTGCTGCGCAAGCACAGGCTGCACAGGCTGCTGCGCAAGCACAGGCTGCTGCTCAAGTACAGGCCGCTGCTCAAGCACAGGCGGCCGCGCAGGCGGAGGCCGAAGCGGCGGCGGAGGCTGAGCGCGTGAAGGCGGCGCAGCTTGCAGCGGCCGCGGAGTTGGCAGCAGCACCACGCGTTGCGGTGGGTGGCTGGCAGCCGGCCGCCGCGCCTTCCGTACCTCCTCCCGCGCCTTCGGTACCTCCTCCCGCGCAACCTTCGGTGCCCCCTCAGCCTTTGGTGCAGCCAGCGCAGCCCGCGGCGGTCCAAGCAGCGGCTTCTCCATCGCTCTCCTCCACCTCGCAGGTGCAGCCCAAGGTCGGCACGCCGCGTCCAACGCCCTCGAACCTCGGCGATGATCGACTCGCAGATGCCTTTGAAGGCCTTCAGGACTTGGCCTTCCTACACACGCCGCTTGAGGCCGCCGAGTTCGTCGTGCGCATCCTCGGTGAGCTCATTCCGTGTGAGGCCGTGAGCGTGGCGCTCTACGACATCAATGCCCATGAGCTTCGATTTGTGGCGAGCTCAGGTGTCGGCGCAGCCGAGCGCAAGGGCGATGCGGTGCCCACGAATGTCGGCATCCTGGGTCGTGCCCTGTTGAGCTATGTGCGGCCCACCCGTGTGAACGATGTGCCCGGGGACAAGGCGTTTGATCCTGGAGTCGACGGTCGTGTTGGACTCGAAGTGCAGACGCTGATCGCGAAGCCTCTCGCCGTTGGCGACCGTCTCCTTGGCGCTGTGCAGCTCCTCAACCGTCGCAACGACTTCGAGTTCTCGCTCGCCGATGAGAACTTGCTCGTCTACGTCGCCGATCGACTGAGCGACTTCCTTGAGAAGGCAAAAGCGCGCGGCAATCCCAAGCGTTCTGTCGCGCGCTGAGGTCATCTCAGACAAAGAAAAAGGCCCGCGAAAGCGGGCTTTTTTTGTGTGCAGAGCGGATTCTGTGGTTCGCGTCAGCGCTGCGCGACGAGCGCCGCCACTTCGCGTTCCAGGATCGCCGCATCGGCGTTGCGGAAGCCCGCGTGCACATGTCGCACGATGCCATCGCGACCGACGATGTAGGAGGTGGGCATGCGCGGCGGCGCGTAGCGTTGGGCGATGGCGTGGCCCGTATCGAGAACGAGCGGGAAGGTCACCGGGATGCGTCGAAGGAACTGCTGGATGTTGCTCGCCGCGCCATCTTGCGAGACCCCGATGACGCTGAAGCCACTTGCGCGATGCTGCGTGTAGAGACGCTCAAGGACGCGCATCTCATCAGCGCATGGCGCGCACCAGCTCGCCCAAAAGTCGACCACGAAGACCTGCCCACGCAGCCCTTCCAGGCGCACGACCTGTCCAGTCATGTCCGGGAGACCGAGCTCAGGCGCACGCGCGCCGACATTCAGCGCACGCGCCGCGTTGGGGGCGAGCAAGTGGAGTGCAGGCGCAGCGACCAGCGCACTCGCACCAACAAGCGATTGGAGAAGGTTACGGCGCTTCATGGTCATCGGACGCTCAGGAGGCGAGGCGATTCACTGCTCAAGCTCTTCGCGGATGTACGCGTTGAGTGAACTTGGATTCGCGTTGAAGCGACGTCCGTTGATGATGAGGGTTGGCGTGCCCTGGATGTCGATGTCCTGGCCAGCTTCTCGATCCGCATCGATGCGGCGCTGCGTCTCCGAGGAGCGGATGTCGGCGTTGAAGCGCTCCATGTCGAGGCCGAGTGCGCGCGCGTAGCCTTCGATGTCCTCGTCTTCGAGTGCGTCCTGATGCTCAAAGAGCATGTCGTGCATCTCCCAGAACTTGCCCTGGTTGCTCGCGGCAACGGCGGCGCGCGCAGCAGGCATCGCGTGCGGATGACCTGGCAGCGGGTACTGGAAGAAGACGACGCGCACGGAGCCTTCAAACTCACGAAGCGCTTCCTGCACGATCGGATGCGCGCGTCCGCAGTAAGGGCACTCGAAGTCGCTGAACTCGATGATCGTGACCTGTCCCATGGGCGCGCCGCGCACAGGGTGGTTCTCGATGTTGATGTCGAGGCGCGAATCGCGGCCGAAGCGAAGGGCGTAGGACTCTTCGATCTCCGAGCGCTCAAAGCCCTCGGAGATGAGGCGAACGATGTAGCGCGCGGCAGGCACGCAGAGGCGACACGAGTGTGTCTCTTGGGCACATCGCGCGACGCTCGTAGGCTCGCCGCAGGGCGAGAGTTGGTCGTTCACGATGTCGGCGAACACGCGGCGCTCGGAGGCCGTCAGCTCGCTCGTGTCGACGCCGCTTATCGTCTCGATGCGCGGACCGCTCGACGCGTTTTTCGTCGGCTCCTGCGTGGTCGGCTCCGGGTCCGTATGTCCCGTCGTGCCCGTGTTCTCGCTGCCACCGCAGCTTGCGCCCATCCAGAGGATCGCAAGCGCAGGCAGGAACATGAGGAACCAGACTCGGTGCTGTTTGGTTTCGCTTCGCATTCGAACCATCTTTTCCTCAACGTTCAGTGGCTGGTTTCCCTTACGGGATCCCCTTGCGGGGCTAAGTCGTAGACGGCACTTCGTAGCAGAGAAATCGCATCGTTGGCGATGCTCAGATGCGCTCTCCTGCGCGGCAAGGCCGCTTCAGTCGGTCGACACCGATGGGCGCCTGCGCACGATCGGCGCGGCGGAGGGGATGCCATCGCGCAACACCTGAACGCCGTACTTCGCCATCAGCACCGGCAGGTGTTTGACGAGCCTTCCGTACGCATCGTTTCCTCCTCCAGCCAAGTTGCGCAGGTGCTTCATCGAGAAGAGCACGCGCAGCCAGCGCTCCGGATGACGCCCGTAGATGCGATCGGCGAGGCCTGATTGAAACCAGAGGTTCATGCCTTCCTCTGTGCGCATGAATCCCCGCTCGTAGTGGCGAATCGCACGCGTGCCTTGGTCGAGCGCCTGCTTGAGGCGGTCGGCGGCGTAGAGCGCGTTGAACATTGCGGGAGCAATGCCCTCACCCAAGAGCGGGTCGATGCCGAATGCTTCGCCGATGAGCAAGAGGCCTGGCTTGTGTCCCTGCGTGCGCCAATCCCAGTAGCGCTCTGGCCAGCCCGCAACCTTCTCGTCCGTAAGGCGGTAGCCGCGCTCCTTGGCGTAGTCGAGCGTCCAGCTTCGAAGCTTCTCGCCCGGCACAACACCGCGGCCATCCATCACGCCGATCTTCCAACCGACGACTTGGCCGCTGACGAAGTACGGGAAGATCCACGCGTAGCCGGGGATGCGATCGCAGATCGGGTCGAAGTCGAAGTAGAGCGTGTCCTCGCGCTCGGTGCCTCCGTCCTTCTCGAAGACGGCCTCGACGAGCCTGCCGACAATGCCGCCACGCAAGCCGCTCGCACGTCGCGCGATGCTGTTTGCGCCATCGGCACCGATGACCCACGCAAACGATTCCGTCGTCGTGCCGGACGCAGTCTTCATCGTGAGCTTGGTCTGTTCATGCCCGACTTCGATCTCGCTGACGGTCGTCTCATCGCGAAGCTGAACGCCGCGCGCGATGCAGGCATCGAGCAGGAAGGCATCGAGCTCACTGCGGTCGTAGACCCACTGCGGCCCTTTCTCACGCACATCGAAATCGCCCACCACAGAACGGAATTCGAGCCCCACCGAGACACCGCCACCCGGAGGCTTGCCGACCAACTCGGTGAGCAACTCGGTGCCGCGGTAGGTGACGCCACCACCGCAGAGCTTGGGCCGCGGGAACTTCGCTTTGTCGATCAAGACAAAGTCCGAGGGCGAGACGCCGAGCTGCAACAGGCGAAGCGCGAAGGCTGTGCCTGCTGGCCCCGCGCCGAGGATCGCGATGCGGGCTGACATCGTTAAGCCGCGCGCGCGACGGCGAAGAGCTGTGCGCCAAGGCGCTTCGAATTGAGCCGGAATGCAAGGCGAAGCGCCGCGCAGATCGCGTCTTCCTTGAGGCCGTAGGGCTTGTCGCCGAAGTTCGCCATCGACTTGTCGACGTTGAGATTCGCGTACCACTTCGAGAGGTCGTGAAAGGGATAGCCCGCATTCCACACGCGCTCGGGGCGCCAACCATTGCGCGTCAACATGCTGCGCATCGCAGGCACCTCGAAGTGACGCAGATGGCCAACGCGCTTCTCGGTCTCATGCACCTCGCCGCTCTGCGTGGTCAGCACCAGCAAGGCATCCGGCTTGGCGAGCGCGCGCGCGTTGCGGAGGAAGGCCTCGGGCTCATCCACATGCTCGATGACCTCCGAGGTCACGACGGCATCGAAAGTCACTCCGAGTGCAGGTGGCGTCGATGCGCCGAGGTCGGCCGTCAGCCACTCGCCCCAAGGCAAACGCCTTGCGTTCTCCTCCACTTGGAAGGCCGAGAGATCCACGCCTGCGATGCGCGCATTTGGAAAGCGACGATGCATCTCCTCTGCGAGCGCGCCGTTGCCACATCCCAGATCGACGATGTTCGTTGGGGCACTTTGGGCGAGCAGTTCAAGCACGGTGGCCACGCGAAAACGCGGTGCGGCCATCTTCTTCCAGTAGTCCTGAACGCCAGGTCGAAGCTCACCGTAGAAGGCCGTGTTGGTCTCAAGTCCGTCGCGCATGCTGGGCGTTTTACGCGGTTCAGCGTGCGGAGGGTAGGGCGTTCGCGTTCGTCTTTCGGCGCGCTTCAAGAAGCATCCGACGAAACGATGCCGCGGCGGGTGAAAGGGCCTTGGGCCCGCGGTGCACAAGGCGCAGCGTGCGCTCGATCGGGGTACGCATCGGGACTTCCACAAACGTCCCGCGCGCAAGGCCGCGTTGTGCCGCAAGGCTGCTCACGAGGGCCACGCCGATGCCTGCTTCCACGTTCGCAAGCACAGCGCCGACCCCGCTGAGCTCCATCGCGATCTCCTTGTGCGGAAAGGCTTTGTCCGATGCCGCGCGCGTGCTCCCGCCCTCGTGAAATGCAATGAGGGGTGCCTGCTCGGCATCCGACTTGAGCGCGTGACTTCGGATGAGGACGAGCTTGTCCACCATCAACGCCTCGCCCGTGCGCGAGACGACCATCGCGAAATCCGCATCGCCTCGATCGACTGCGAGCAACGCGGCATCGGTGCCTGACTCACTCACCGTAAAGCGAATGGCACTGTGCTTCTTTCGGTAGGCCGCGATGAACGCGGGGAGCACATACGCACAGACCGTCGCCCCCGCGTGGATGCGAATCTCTCCGCGCTCAAGCCCTTCGATCTCTTGCACTGCGCGAAGACCCGATTGCACTGCCCCTAGCGCACGCTCGGCATGTGGCAGAAGGGCTTTCCCGGATGCGGTGAGCACGGCGCCTTGGCGCCCACGCACAAAGAGCTTGGTGTCGAGCGCGTCTTCCAAGCGATGAAGGGCCGTCGTCAGCGCGGGCTGCGAGATGCCGCTGTGATGCGCGGCCGAGGTGAGCGTGCCGTGGGTTGCAATGGCGACGAAGTAGCGGAGGAGATCAAGCATAACCAGATGTTATGGAATCTTAGAGATCCATTCATCGGCGAAGTGAATCGCGCTGCGCCACGTTCCTCCTGTGAGCCGAGGTCTGGCTCCGAAGGAGACGATATGTCCGCGCTCTTGCTCTTCGTGGGCCTTGCTCTGGGTGGTGTGGCAGCCGGGACGCTCTCGACCGTGACCGGCATGGGTGGCGGCATTGCGCTCGTCACCGTGCTCTCGTTTTTCTTCGGCCCGCATGCCGCATTGGCTGCGACGGCCCCTGCACTGCTCGTGGGCAACATCCACCGTGCGACCTCGCATCGCGGCGCGATCGATCGCCCGACTGCCCGCGTCTTCATGCTCGCTGCGCTTCCGGGTGCCGTGCTCGGTGGTGTCCTCTGTGTGGCGATGCCGAATGGAGTGCTCGCGGTGCTCTTGGTCAGCGTCACGGCTCTCGCATTGGCGCGCTCGCTTGGCCACCTTGCGTTCGAGGTGAGGCCTCTCTGGATGTGGCCTTTCGCGTTTCGGGCAGGCACCGTTGCGGCGACCTCGGGAGCGGGCGTCATCGTCTCGCCGATGCTCGTCGCAGGCGGGCTCAAGGGCGAGCGGCTCATCGCGACGGCATCCTTCATCGCCATCCTGCTGCATGTCGGAAGGCTTGTGGGATATGGCGTTTCGGGCCTCTACGAGGAGAGCGCTGCGCTTGGCGGCATCACGGCATCGGCCTTCCTCGCGCTCTTTCTGGTCCTTGGAAATGCGCTCGGGGATCGTCTCCGGGCAAGGCTCGGAGAGGCGCGGTGCATGCGACTCACCCATCTGACGCTCTGGGTCTCCCTTGGGCTCTCGGTGCTCTCTCTTCTTCGTCAGCTCACAGCGTGAGGCGGGTCGACGACGAAAGTGCTTCGCGGTAGCCGAGAGGCGATGCAAGCGATGCTGTCTTCGAGACGTTCTGTGTTGGGTCTTGGTGCGTGTGCGCTCGTGAGTCTGGATGCGTGCTTTGGCGGAGGGCGCACGCCCGTGTGGAATACGTCTTTCACGCCCTCACGGGTGATCGACCCCGCGCGTGCCGAGGCGCTCCATCAGGAGGCCCTTCGTGCCTGGTTGGGGCGCATTGAAGAGGCGCAGGTGGAGGCCTCGATCGCACTCTGGCAGGCCGCACTTGCAGCCGATTCGTCGCGCGTGGATCTCTGGGCCCATCTCTCGCACGCCCAATATTTCATGGCGTTTGCACACCTTGAGGAGCGCGCGGCCTCCGATGCGTCGATTGCGCGGGCCTACCTCGATGCGCTCGACGCGGCCGAGCGTGGTCTCCTCGTCCTCATGCCTGAGCTCGCAGCCCGCACCGAGCGCGGGATGTTGGGGCCTGTCGCGCTGGCATCGCTTGATGCCCGGGCCGTACCGCTTCTCTACTGGCGCTCCTCCGCGCTGGGTCGTTGGTCGCATCGTGATGGCCTCAACACGCGCATCGACACGCGCAATGAGGTGCGCGACGTGATGCGTCGAATCACCGAGCTGGATCGCAACTACGCGTACTGCGGCGCCGATCGCTTTCTCGGCTCCGTGTACGCCGTGCTGCCGCCCACCCTTGGAGGTGACCTCGATCGGTCGCGTCAGCACTTCCTCTATGCGATGGACATGCACCCTGGCTTTCTCGCCACGCGGCTTCGCTACGCCGTGGATCACGCTGTGCGTGCCGAGAGGCGTGATGTCTTCATCGAGCACCTTGAGTTTGTGATTCGCGCGGATGCGGGTGCCCTTCCGGATGCGGGGCCCGAGAACCAAATCGCGCAGCGCCGCGCGCGTGAGGCCTTGGAGCGCGTCGACTACTACTTCGATTGAACGCGCAGATCGGCTACGTTGCCCTCAATGACTCGCGTTTCACTGACGGAAGATGGCATCCAGGCGGTGCTATCCGAGGAAGGCTACGACGTAAAACGCATCACCGACGGCACCTTCCGCGGGAGTGTCTTCGCAGCGGGACGCAATCTTCCGTTTCATGTGCACCTCGACGTTGAGGGCTTCCTCGTCTGCGCCATCCTCCGCTTTGTTCGCTCGCCCGAGTACGAGCACCAAGCCGAGCGACTTTACAAGCGCCTGCTCGAGCTCAATCAAGAGCTGATGATGGCCAAGCTCTCCATCGACGATGACCTCGATGTGATTCTCTCCGTCGAGTACCCCGCGGCCGAACTCGATCGCAGTGAAGTCGCAGACGCCATCCGCGTTCTGGCGCACTATGCGAACCAACTCATCGACGAGCTCGAAGACCTTGCCGCGGGCCTTGAACCCCCCGCGCGCATGTCGAGCCCTCCCGATCTCCGACGCACCGGTGCCGCATGATGCTTCTCGTTCGCCTCGTTCGAGCGCTCTGGGTCTTCGGCGTGATCTTCTTCAGCTACATGGGTCAGCTCGCGCTGATCAAGGTGCTGGAGGTCTGGGAGAAAGACCCGGTCACAGGGCGCGAGGAGCAGCGCCTTCCCGACTGGGTTCGTAGGCGCATGGCGCGCCTTGATCAGCGCAACGCCAAGCGCCTCTTGAACGGGATGCTTGAGCTGCGCGGCGTCTACATCAAGCTCGGCCAAGTGCTCTCCATCATGGGCGGCTTCCTTCCGCGCGCTTACACCAAGGAGCTTGAGCAGCTTCAAGATGCGGTGCCCCCGCAGCCCTACGAGGCCATCGAGCGCGCCTTCGTCGAGAGCTTCAACATGCTCCCCTCCGAGGCCTTCGCACGTTTCGACAAGACCCCCCTCGCGGCCGCCTCGCTCGGTCAGGTGCATGTCGCTTGGCTGCGTCCCGAGGTGCCAGGAGGCGAGGAGCGCAAGGTCGCTGTGAAGGTGCTCTACCCGGGCATCCGCGCGGTCATCGCCGTCGACATGCAGGTCATCCGGCTTGCCGTGCTCGTCTATCAATTCTTTGTCCCGGTGCGCGGCTTGGAGCGTGTCTACAGCTCGCTCGTCGACCTCACCGAGCGCGAGACGGAGTACCTCCACGAGGCACGCTGCATGGATCGCATGCGCGAGAATTTCGCCCGCGAGAAGGACATCCTTTTTCCAGAAGTCATATCTCAATATTCGTCGAGCGATGTGCTCACGATGACCTTCATGGAGGGGACGAAGATCAACAAGCTGGAGGAGCTGCGCGCGCAGAACATCGACACGCGCTCGGTGGCGATTCGCTTCGTCGAGAGCTTCTACAAGCAGATCTTCATCGACCGCTTCTTTCACGCCGACCCACACCCCGGAAACTTCCTCGTGCAGCCCGGCCGCAACCCGCGCAGGCCGAAGATTGTCGTGCTCGACTTCGGCGCGATCAGCGTCGTCGAGGAGAGCATGGTCGACGGCATGATCGAGGTCATCGGCGGGCTCTTCGACGAGAACAGCTCACGCCTGCTCGATGGCTTCTACAAGATGGGCTTTGCATCGCAGGAGGCCAATCGCGACCTCTTGGAGAAGACGGTTCAGTCGTACTTCTCGAAGCTGCTGCGCATCAAAGACCGCACGCCTGGCGCGCTCATGCGGGCCAACCACCGCGAGCTCGAGGCGCTGGTCGACCCTGAGGTTGCGCGTGAAGAGCTGCGCGAGTTGATGAGCTCGGTCGAGTATCCCGAGGGCTGGTTCTACGTCGAGCGTGCTGTCGTGCTCGCGTTCTGGCTCTGTGCGCAGATCGACCCCGAGCTCGACACGATGCAGGTGGGCTATCCGTACATTCTGCCGCTCATTGAAGAGGCGAAGCGACGGTCGGCGGCGCTGCAGGGTTCGACTGAGTCGACTGATTCTGAGACTGCGACGGAGTCCGAGACTGCGACTGATTCTGAGACTGCGACGGAGCCTGAGACCGCGACTGAGTCTGTGATCGCAGCACCTGCGGAGTGATGCGTGAAGCGTGTGGATGTGGAGCAAGCAGCCAAGACGCTTCATGAGGGCGGCCTTGTCGCGATGCCGACCGAGACCGTCTACGGCCTCGGTGCGAATGCGGGTGACGCCCGTGCCGTCGCTCAAATCTTCGCGGTGAAGGGGCGGCCGACGAACCATCCGCTCATCGTGCACGTGGCCGACGTCGCGGCGCTCGATGCGTGGGCGCGTGAGGTGCCGCCTTCTGCGCGTCGGCTTGCGGAGCTCTTCATGCCGGGGCCGCTCACGCTGGTGCTACCGAAGCGAAGCGACGTGCTCTCGGATGTGACCGGTGGGCTCGATTCGGTTGGGCTGCGCGTCCCGAGTCATCCTGTGGCGCTGGCGCTTCTGCGCTCCTTTGCGGCGCTGAAAGGGGGTCGGGCGGGCGTTGCTGCTCCCTCCGCGAATCGCTTCGGCTCGGTGAGCCCAACCTGTGCTGAGCATGTGGAGGCAGACCTTCAGGGCGAGGATGTCGCGCTGCTCGATGGCGGCCCATGCGAGGTCGGCGTGGAATCGACCATCGTCGACTGCACACGTGCCGATGGCCCGCGTCTGCTGCGTCTAGGCGGTGTGCCGCGTGAGGACATTGAGGCTGCGCTCGGTGGCCCCGTGCCGCTTGCAAACCGTGGCGAGGTGCGGGCGCCGGGGACGCTCGCCTCACACTACGCACCACGCGCGCGTCTGGTGGCATGTGCACCCGAGGACGTCGCGGAAAGCGTTGCGGAGGCGCAACGACAAGGGCTCCGTGTGGGCGTGTGGGCCGATGTTGCCCCGCCGGGGGTGGAGGCGTTTGTGCAGGCGAATGTCGAGCCGCACCTGCGTGCACGCGCGCTCTACGATGTGCTGCGTAGGCTCGATGCCTCTGTGGATGTGATCGTCGTTTCGCTTCCGAAATCGGCCGGTGTGGGCGAGGCGATCATCGACCGGCTGGGGCGCGCTTCGGCGCCGCGCTGAAGCCCGAGGACGCGTTCAGTTCGAGGTTGGCGCGCCGGTCACAGCAAAGACCGTGTACTGACCCCATGCCGCGCCCTCGGCTCGGTAGTGCGCCACCGCAACGCTGAGGGTGCCCGCTTGGATGAGCTCCTCAGGCACGGGGAAGTGATCGAGCTCATGCACGCCCAGCACGAACATGTTGGTGCCTGCCGGCATTGGGCCCGTCTCCTCTGTCGCGCGCCGGGCCGCCTCACCGGGTCGCACCGCGCCCGCCGTGACCTGTGCAGCCCAGGTGTCGAAGGGGGCTGGGATGGCAACGACGGTTGCCGCGCGCATGCCGCGCAATGCGCGTGCGGTCTGGATGGCTGCGATCACGCGCTCTCGCTCGGCCGCTGGGTTGGCTTCTCCGAAGAGCTCGTAGGTGCTCACCATGGCGTGTGAGACCGCGGGGCTTGGATCGAAGCCGATGGCGACGTGCGTGACGTTCGCACCGAGCAGTGCGTGCCTCTCGAAGGGATGACGAAGCACGTAGGAGGCCCAGCTCGTCGGCGAGAGGTTGGGGGGCAGCTCGAATGCGAGTGCGTTGCCTCCAACGACCGTGCCCTGCACCTCCCAGCCTGCCATCGCGTAGAGCACGGCCGTCTCCTGCACCTGTGGGTCTGAGCTCGAGAAGAAGGCCTCGCTCGCAGGCACATTCGCATCGGACTGCGCAACCTCAAGCGTGAGCGGCCCACGACCCAGGCGCGCACGGTGCGCGTTGAGTGCGGCCACAATCTGTGCGCGTGGGTCGGTCAGGCCGGCGGCCGCGGGCACCGAGGGCTCCTGATACACGAGCGCCGACGATGGATCGCGCACGGCGATGAGCGTTGCGCCGGTGCGCGGAATGATGCGACCAGGTTCACGCGAGATGATCTCAATGAACTCGGACTCATCGTTGGCATCGTAGGGGCAGTTGAGATGGAGCGATGTGCCCTCTCGTGTCGTGATGCACGGCTCCACGCCGGAATCCCCATGAGCGATGAGCGCGCTGACATCTTCCGCAACGCCGACGAAGGTGCCCTGAAACGTGATGCGACCCTCGATGGGCATCGGTGCGCCTTCGAGAGGGAACGACATCGGCTGATCCTGAAGGAAAACAAGGCCAAGCGCGATCACAGACCCTTGGCGCGCCGAGGCGAGCCCGAGCCTTCCGCGGTGCCCCTGAATGGTCGGCGCCCACTCGGCGACAATCTCATCGGCTGCGCGTGAGGCGAGCCGCGCCTCATCCATCCCGCGGACGGAGAAGCTGCGCACGGCCACGCTCGCGCCGCGCGCAGAGGAGCCACATCGCGCGATGAGGTAGTCGCTGAGGTAGGGCCCGGGCAGCGCTTGATGCTGCGTCGCAAAGCGCGCGACCTCGGTGGCAGCACAGCGTGCAGACTGCGAGAGCGTCACCCCGGGGGTGGATGCAGCGAGCCGCTCCGCGACACCTTCGAACGCGCCAGGTGCGCCTTCGAGCGAGGAGCCGAGCATCTCCCAGCGCCCGATGGGCGGGCCGAAATCAGGCGTCGCAGGCCGTGCGCTCTGTGCGGCGATGAGCGAGTTCACGCGCTCACGTGTGGGGAAGGTCTGGAGCGCTTCATCCACGCGGCTTGTGTCGCCGACCTCGGCACGAAGGCTCATCGTGGTGCGTGCGGAAGAGCCGCAGCCCAGGGCGGAGAGTGCAGCGAGAGCGAGCGAGGTGGTGACAAGGCGCATCCATTCTTTGTGGCATGGCCCTCTCGCGGACGCGGAACTTTTTCTGACTTTGCTTGTCGATTGGGGGGATGAACCAACACGACAAGATCCGAGTCCGCCGCGGTGTTCAAAAGCGGCTCGCCTCACGCAACGAAGAGGGCGCCACAGGCGAGCTTCCGATCGTCCCCCTCTTGGATGTCATCACCAACATCACGCTCTTTCTGTTGGCCACGATGAGCTTTGTGCTCGCGACCTCCGAGGTCTCCGCACGCACGCCCGAGTCATGCGCGCATTGCAGTGGCCGCATCGCGCCGGGTCTGAACTTGAGCGTCTCGGTCACACACGATGCCGTGCGGGTTGCAGGCTCAGGCGGTGTGCTTGCGCCGGGCTGCGATGCGATGGCCTCTGCTGGAACACGCACGATCACGCGCGATGGGCATGAGTGGGAGCAGCTGACCCAATGCCTCACGCGTGTACACGCGGCCTATCCAGACGAGCGCGAGGTCATCCTCTCGGCCGATGCGCAGGTGCCCTACGAAGACGTGATAGCCGCGATGGATGCCGCGCGTGCCGATGGCACAGCGCCGCTCTTTCCGGAGGTTCGTTTGTCGGCGGGCGTGCGCTGAAGTCAACGCTGTTGACTTCGAAGGTCTCACCGATGCAGCACGAAGAGCGCGGTGCATTCCGGCACGCGTGACCAGGCATGCGCGCGGATCTTCTCGACGAGATTGGCTCCGAAAAATCCCTCGCAGATCCGCACGGCGTGCTCGACCGAATCGAACGCGTAGTCGGTGCGAAACCAGCTGCGTGTGAAGCCATGCTGCGCCTCCAGGTGGGCGAAGTATTCGTCGAGCGGGTTGGCCTCGCGGGGCGCCTCGTAGCCCGTGCCGAGCGACTCGATGAGCAGGATGGAGCCACCGGGCTTCACGACCCGCTTCATCTCGCTCAGCGCAGTGTCGACCTCGGCTTGCCACCCCTCGGGCATCCAATGGCGGAAGTGTCCGAACACCCAGCCTGCCATGGCGATGTCTGCGCTTTGATCGGCGAGTGGCAGCTCGCGTGCATCGGCGACGTGAATCGCGTGTGAGCGAAGGCCGATGTCGGCGACGCGCAGGGCTGCGACATCGAGCATGGGCTTGGCGCGGTCGACGAGATCGATGTGCGCCGCGCGTGCGCCGATGAGCCGCGAGAGGCGGCCTGTGCCCGCACCGATGTCTGCGATGCGCTTGTCATCGAGGCGGACGTGCGTCTCGATCGCACGGAGGATCGATCCGTCCACATCCTCCGCGCGGATGAGTTCGTCGTAGGCCTCGGCGCGCTCCTCGTAGACGCGTTCTTGTGCGCGTGATGTGGCTTTCTCGATGGGCTTGGTGGGCTCGCTCATGGGCGCGAGGCTAGCCGAGGCCGGTGGCGAATGGTCCGCGAATGCCGAGGAGAATCCCGTCGACTTGGAGGGAAACGAACATCGTCGTCCCATCGGGGCTGAAGCAGACGCCAGAGAGCTCCGAGCGCGAGAACGCGTTGCGCGCGAAGTCGAAGATGCGCCCGCCCGGCTCGATGCCCCGCACGTAGTTTCGCGCGTGTCCATCCTCGCAAAAGTAGATGTGCCCGTGCGGCGACATGACGAGGTTATCCGGCATATCGAAATCATATTGACCGGTGGACTCGGCGATCACGGAGAGCTCGCCTCCGTCGCCCTCGGGGTCGAGTCGCAGGATCTGCCCAAGCTCGTTTTGTCCGCCCGCGGTGGCGGAGAGGAGCACCACGGGACGGGAGCCATCCTGCGTGAACGCGAGACCCTCACCGCGTCGAATGATCGCCGCCCCTTGCGCCTGGGCCTGCGCGCGGAGGGTGTCTTCCTCGGGGTCGGGATCGGAGAGTGGGACCCAGTCGATCTCCACGCGGTCCCTCGTGGAGAGCCTCTTGCCACTGTCAAGTTGCGGCCTGCCACGCACCCGCATTGCCTGGAGGGCACCTTCAAAGGGGACGTCGCGGTCGTGAGGGACGAAGCGGTAGAGGCAGCTGCGCTCGCGGTCCTCGCTCAAGTAGACGATGCCGGTGTCGGGGTCGACGCAGGCGGCCTCGTGCCGGAAGCGACCGAAGGCGCGAATGGGTTGAGCGGGTGCGACGCGGTCGCTTGAGGGGTCGCAGACGAAGACATAGCCGTGCCCCGGGTCGAGGGATTCTTCACAGGAGAGCCAGCCCCAAGGGCTTGTGCCGCCTGCGCAGTTCCATACGGTGCCTGCGAGCACGAGGTTCGAGCTGCGCTTGGCGAGCGTGCGCGCATCGACCACCACACGTGTCACGCCGCCGGGCATGCCTGCATCGAAGGCCTCGGGGATCGGGCGATCAGGCGAGGGCCCAAAACTTGTAAAGGATGCGGGGTTTTCGTGATTGCGAAGGAGCGCCCATGTGCCCGGTTCGGGGCCCTCGAAGCAGGCCATTCCATCGAAGAGCCCGGGCGTGATGTAGCCATCGCTCATCCGTGTGCCGGCTCTGTCGATGATTGTGTACGTGAAGCCCTCGGGCAGATCGAGCAGGCCGTGCGGGTCACGACGCAAGGGGCCGTAGGGCCCAGGCCTCTGCCGAAACGTGCGGAACTCTTCGACCTCCTCGACGACGTCACGCCAGAAAGACGCGCCGAGGAATGCGCCACCCACTGCGCTCGCGCCTCCGGCTTTCAACCAGTTGCGCCTTGAGTGCGTAGCCTTCGGCGTCTTGTCGGACGACATGCGTTGAGCCTAGTGGTGCTCGGCTGAAGTCGCACACCATTCTCGGCGGCCCTCCGCCGCCCACTCTGCGTTGCTCCTCCTCAACGATGCTGTGCATCGCCTCGTCGTCGCGCCTTGATTGGACGACGGATTGCTCGCCGATAATGGGTGCGCCATTTGCGCCGAGCACCACTAGCGCGCGGGGACGTGACCAGGCGCGCATCGTGCCGACGGTGTTTGAGTGTCGAGTATGCAGTTGTGAAGTGGCAACTTGACAGCGGTGATGTCGCGATGCAGATTCGGCACATGTCACGAAAGCTCGACGACATCGCGAAGGAGGCTTCGGTCAGCCCGCGCACCGTTCGCTACTACATCCAACGAGGGCTCCTGCGGGCGCCTGAGTTTCGCGGTGCCGATACCTCCTACGACGACGATCACGTCTTGCACCTGCGCGTGATTCGCCAGCTGCAGGAAGCGTTCTGGCCACTCGATGCGATTCAGACCTTCCTCGCGATGAGCGACAAGCGAACGCTCGAGAAGGTGGCGGACGGACGCGCTGTGCCCGCGCCGCCGAGCGTTCAAGTGCCTGTCATGGCTCCCGCTGAGCCGGAGTCACCTCGGCGCAATGAGGTGCGTGTGCGTCGCCTTGAGCTCGCCGAAGGCCTCGTCCTCGAGGTGGATGAACGCCATCGCGCCCAACTCGACACCTTGATCGAGCGCATCGAAGCGCTCGTCGCCAAGCACCCCCCTACGAAGATCACCAAGCCCCGAAGCTCACGTTGAGATCCCTCGAAACGACCAGGAGAGAACGATGAACCCGAAGCCTTCTTACGATGCGATGTCGATGACGAGCCCCCTCTGTCGCAGGGATGGGCAGGCCATTCCGCTGCTCTCCTCGCGCCTTGAGGGCGAGCTTGTGGGCGGCCTTGTGCGGCTCATCTCGAAGCAACACTACAAGAACGCCGAAGCGCAGCCGATCGAGGCGATTTACACGTTTCCGCTGCCGACGCATGCGACGGTGTGTGGCTTCGTGATGACAGTCGAAGGGCGTCGCATCGAGGCCGTGATCGAAGAGCGCGAAGAGGCCTTTCGTCGCTACGACGATGCGATCACCGATGGGCACGGCGCGGCCTTGCTGGAGCAGGAGCGGCCCAATGTGTTCACCGCGAATGTCGGCAACTTGCTGCCCGGAGAAGACGTCTCGATCGAGATCGAGTTCGTGATGCCGCTGCGTGCGGATGAGGGCGTGCTTCGTCTCTTTGTGCCGACGCTCGTGGCGCCGCGTTACATCCCAGGCGCGCCTACGGGTGCGCGCACTTCGCACGGGGCAGCGTCACCGACGGGCGCGGTTCCGGATGCGGATCGCATCAGCCCGCCGATCGGGGCCGCGACATACAAGCTCGACATTTCGCTGCGTGTGCATGCGGATGCGAAGGCCAAGATCAGCTCTCCCTCGCACGCGGTGTCGAGCGCGCACGACGGGGCCGCTTGGACGTGCACGGTCTCGCAGGCGGACCTCGATCGCGATTTCGTGCTGCTCGTGGAGCCGACGGAAGTGCATGGGCTCGAGCGCATCGTTGCGCATCGCGAGGGGGAGAACGCGGGCTACGTCGCACTCACTTGGACGCCGATGTTGCCCGCGGTGCGTGATGCCTCGCCCTCGGTGACGACCTTCGTGCTCGATCGCTCAGGCTCGATGCAGGGCGCCTCGATGGAGCAGGCCAAGCTCGCGCTTCGCTTGTGTTTGCGGCAGTTGCGCGAGGGGGATCGCTTTCAGCTCATCGCCTTCGACAACGCGGTGGAGTCGCTGCGACCCGAGCCTGTGGTCTTCTCCGAGTCGACACTGCGCCTGGCCGATCAGTGGCTCGAGGGCATCGATGCACGAGGCGGCACGGAGCTGCTCGCGCCGCTTACGATGGCGGCCTCCGTGGGTGGCTTGGTGGTGCTGCTCACCGATGGCCAGGTGGGCAATGAAGACCAAGTGCTCGCGGCGGTGCTGCAGCAATCTCAAGGCGCGCGCATTCACTCGTTTGGGATCGGAACGAACGTGAGCGATGCGCTCTTGAGTGAGCTTGCGCGCCGCACGCAGGGGGGCCTTGAGATGATTTATCCGGGTGAGCGCATCGACGGCTCTGTCACTGGTTTCCCTTTCGGGAAAGTCATCGCGACGTTCGCGAAGGCAAGAGCGCGTCGTGTGCGCAACGTGCAGCTTGAGACGGACGGAGTCGCGCTCGATGAGCTCGCGCCCTCGGCGCTACCGGACATCGTCGAGGGTGAGCCGTGGGCCGTGCTCGCGCGCTATGCGGCGGGCGATCGTACGCAGGTGAAGCTCTCGGGTGAGCTCGATGGAAAGCCCTTCATGCACGTGTGGCCCTGCGAGCTCCCCGCGCGTGCGGATGCGCCTGCGGTGCGGCTCTTTTGGGCGCGTGAGCGCGTGCGGGATCTGGAGTCACGCGAGGTGACGGGGCGTCATGCCGAGGCGATGAAGGAGCGCATTGTGCGCATCGCGAAAGAGCACGGGATTGCGTCGCGCTACACGTCGTTCCTTGTGGTGGAGAAGCGCACGGGCGCGCGCCGTCAGCAGGGCCCAGCGGAGACGCGTGTGGTGCCGGTGAATGCGCCTGCGGGGTGGGCGAAGGGGCAGGCGCTTGGCTTTGCGGATGAAGACGAGTCTACAGTCGATTTTATGCGAATCGATCCGATGTCAATCGATCCGATGGAGTCGCGCAAGCGCAAGAAGTCTGCGCCCAAGGCTGCTGTCGCTTCGCGAAGCGCCGGAGCGGCTCCTGTGGTGCAAGGACGCGCGATGGAATCGAGGATGGCCGCGCCAAGGCCTGCGCCTGCGATGATGCCAGGTGCCCCACCACCGCCGCCGGCTGCCGCACCCTCGCCGATGCGCGCGCGACATGAGTCGATGGCGAAGGCTTCGTTCGAGAAGGAGAGCGCGGATGCAGGCGACTCGCTTTGGATGTCGCAGTTGGCCAGTGGTCTTTGGGATGCGGATGCCTCGCTGGCCAAGACGCTCGTGCAGCTTCGCGTGCTTGTGCGTGATGGCGTGACGACCTCGCATGCGGTGTACGGAGGCAATGTGCGCAAGGCGATCGAGGCGGTGGCGCGCGCTGCGTCGCTTGCGACGCTGCCTTTGAGCGAGCGTGAGGAGGCGCTTCTCTTGGCCTTCTTGTTGGCCGATGGGCCTGCATCACGCCGCGTGGTCACCGACGCTGCCGCCCAACTCTCCGCGGCACTCGTGACGCGTATGCAGAGCGCGGATCTGAAGGCAACGCTCGGGCTTTGAGGCGGGCGATGTGCAACCGAATGGTTGCACGTTGAAAAGTCGACGGGTTGCACATCGTGGGGCCTCGTCGTGCGGTGCCGATGTGACTACGCGGTGTGCGCGTTTCGCGATGCGCGCGCGAGTTCTTTCTCGAACGCGGCCTGATCTGTGTAGCCCACGAGCACGCCACCGAGGGCCAAGCTTGCGACGCTCAGGCCCATGCGTGTGATGCGCGAGGCGACGAGCATGTGCTGCTTGGTGACTTGATGGATGTGCGCTTTGAGCCAATCGGAGGGCGCGATGCGGATGAGCGGCGAGTAGCCCTCGAGCTTTGCGGCGTCGACGAATATCTCGAGCTTGGAAGCGACTGCGAGTGCTGCATCGAGCGAGGTCGTGAGCTTCTCGGCGAAGTCATCGTGGAGAAAGCCGGTCTCAATGAAGACAACCACTCCGCGCGTCGGCGTGCGCACGATGAGCTTTCCTCGAGAGGATTCCCAAGCGCGCTCCGCCGTCGTGTTGGTGACCTCGATGAGGTCTGTCACGTGGCCTCAGCAACCAGCTGCTCGACGAACGCGAGAGCGTCCTTGCGGTTGTCGAAGACGGAGAGCTTGAGGCCTGCGCCAAAGCTCATGGAGCGTCCGAGCATCGCCGTGAACGCTGCGCCTGCGATCATCACCACGTGGCGCCCGCCGCGATCACGGTAGCCATCGAGTAGGGGGCCAAGCTCCGTACGAAGCTCGGGCGGAACCGAGATGACACCGAGCGTGTCGACCACCTGCGCCAGTGGGACTTTCGCTTTGGAGAGATCGTTGTAGTGCCTCACGCCGGCCGCGAGGTCGGCGGCGAGCACCTCGCCTCTGTAGATGAATTCCATGATTCCAGGGCGGAGCCAGTGCACGTCGACCGTCTTAGATTGCATATGATTTCAACCTCATTCAAAAGAGAAGGCCCTGCTTGGCAGGGCCCCGTCTCGTTCAGCGTCGGAAGATACCTTGACCCGGTGTCAGAACGTTGCGCGGATCGTAGCGTCGCTTGCGGGCCTGGAAGGGCGACCAGTCGGTGCCGTAGTGCCCGGCCCAGTCGGAGCGTGAGAAGGGCAGTGCGCCGATTGGATAGCGCTTGCCTCCGAGGGTGCGTGCGCGGTTGAAGAGCCGCTGGTTCTGCGCCATCAGCGCATCGACCACGCCAGGTGCGGGGAAGGGAAAGCGCAGCAAGTCGAAGGCCCAGACAATGGAGCTGGTTGGCGTCTTCACAAAGCGCGCGCGGAGGTTTCGGCGCTTGAAGGGATAGAGAAGTGCGAGGCCTGCGCCGAGGTCTGCGGGTGCCAGATCGGCGAGCGCATCCGTGAGGTACGTCTCGATCGTGCGGTCATCGAGGAAGATGTCCGACCAGGGATGCGGCGCGCCCTCCCAGAGGCCAATGCCGCGCAGCGCTGCCTCGGCAAACTCAACACGCTGCAGCCAGACGGCGTAGGGGTAGTCCGTTGTCGCTGTGGAGGAGGGCGAGAGGCCGGCGAGCTTGGCGGCGTCATTTGGCGGCGTGGTTGGCGTGTACCAAACGCCCGCTTGGATCAGGAATGTCCAGCCGGACGGGCCCGCAACCACCTGGCCCTCGAGGAAGTCGAAGCGCTCGTCGGCGGCAATGCGGCGCTGGTCTGCGAGGAAGGCCGCACGGCTTGTGTAGGAGAGATCGTAGATGCGCGCGAAGGTGGGCGCTGGGTCGAGCGCGATCTTTGCGCGGACGATGATGCCGAACTGCCCGAGGCCGCCGAGCACGCTGTTGTAGAGGTCGCCTGCATGGCAGCGAACCAAGTCGCCTGCACCCGTCACGACCTCAAGCTCCTCGACGTTGTCCGCGACGAAGCCAAAGCGGTTCGTTGCGCCACCAATACCGCCAACGCTGAGGACGCCACCGACGGAGAGGCCGATGTAGTCCGTGAGCACGCGCGGCGTGAGGCCAACGGCGAGGCTCGCATCGATGAGCGCGCTCCACTCGACCCCGGCGTCGACCCACGCACCCGTCTCATCGATCGAGTGGATGGTGGCGAGCGCACGGCTGTCGATCACAACGCCGCACTCTGCCTGCGCCTGCCCGTACACCGAGTGCGCTTGGCCGCGCGCCGCGACGCTGAGGTTGTGGCAGTTGGCGAAGCGGATCAGGCGCTGGATGTCTTCAATCGAGCCAGGACGAAGTACGGCCTGTGGCGTGCGCGAGATGATGTTGCCGAAGTCGGTCGCGCCCTCTGTCAACGAGGCCGCGTCAAAGACGAACTCTCCATCGAGATGCGGGATGGAAATGGCGCCCGAGCATGCCGAGGCTTGGGCCTTGCTGAGCCAGCCGCGCTGGAGCGGATCGAACGCCACCACCGTCACTACGCCTGCTGCCTGAAGCCATCCACGTCGCGAAATCTTGCGCTCTGTCATCGTGCCTCCTTGGGGTAGGAAAGCTGATGGTAGGGCTCACTTTTCCGCCACCGAAAGAGCTTTCTGGGTGACTCCCGCAGCTTTTCTTGAACTTCACTCTTGCGCGCTTCGACGAAGTTCAATCCTCGTCCTTGAGGAGGAATTCATTCGAGATGACCTTGAATGAGAGACGCCCGTTGAGGGTCGGCGAGAAATGCTCTTCGAGGGGTCGAATGACGATGCCCTCCTTGCGGCTTTTGGTTCCGACGTAGAGGCCTTTGGCGCGCTCCAAGTAGTGGGCAAGCGCGTGCTTGAAGTGGGTCGCTTCCTCGCCCGTGATGACCTGCTCATAGGGCACGGTCTGGATGCCGCGCGCCTCGCAGAAGGCCTTCATCTCCCGCATCGACACATAGCGACCTGCGAGGGCGTCGTAGACGTTAAAGACGAAGAAGGAAGGCCTACTGAGGCCCAGACGGTTCTTCTGAATTCCCGGCCCGCAGAGCTCACCCTGGAGCGCCATGCCGATGGGCAGTGTGCGCATCAACTCAAGCTGCTCGGCGATGCGCCAGACGCTGTTGCCCTCAAGCTTGCGAAGGGCCCAGTTGCGCGAGCAGGCGATGAGCTCGTCTTCACTCTTGCGAAAGAAGGTCGTCGAGGTGCCATCGAGCTTGGTCGTGATGACGAAGTCGCGTCCGCGAAGCTCATCGAGCACACCGAGTGCGGATTGAAGACGTATCTCGTCCGTCTTGGGAATCTCGCCAGGGAAGGGCCCAGCGAGCTCGCGTGCGTCGGGAAGGATGGGTTCGTATTTGGTCACGCCGAGCAGCTTCGACACATCCGTTTCAAGCGCGGCGTCGACGCCTGCGGGCAAGACGCTGAGCGGCAGCGCAAGGCCCTGCGAGAGCACGCCGCGCAGGCGCGCGGTCTTGAGGCGAAAGCCACGCGCGCGCATGAATTCGGCCCAGGCTGCGTCGCTCGGCAGCACGCTATCGATCTCGAAAAAGACGCAGCGATCGCCGAGCGCGAACTCGCCTTTCTTCACGACGATGTCCCAGCCCATCACGCGTGCGCGAAGGATGTTGTCAGCGCCCTCGATCGGATCGAGCGCGTCGATGGTGCGGATGGATGCGAGCTTGCGTTCCACAGGTAACCTCCAAGTTAGGGCGCGATGGACTCACGCTTCGGTGGAGAGCTTGGGTGAAAAACGCGCCGCTTCAGATGCCGAAGTACTGGCTGATCTGCGCGACGAACTCGTCAGTCGTCACTTCGCGGTGCGTGAAGGCTACGCGCACGAGGTCCTTCGCCCAGGCTCCCTTGTTCTCAAGATGTGGGAAAAGCCGAGAGGCATCTGGCTCGCGCATCGTGAGCATCTCAAGGTCGATCATGCAGCCCGAGTCCATGTTCGATTGCTTGGCGCGTACGAGGCGCACGACATCGCTCGGGTCGCCGAGCCGATAGAGCATGAACGCGAGCGCGTAGAGGTCTCCGCAGCCAGCGGACTTCTCGGCTTCCGAGGTTTGCAGGTCGATGAGTGCGCGCAGAAGTGGGACGTCGGAGACTGTGTGGTCGTGCAGCAGTGCTTCGATGAGCTCTGCGCGCTCGGCGCTACTCACGCTCATCTCGAGCCAAGCGATGAGCTCGGCATGCGAGACGAGGCGCGCGTCAGCGAGCAACTTCAAGCTCATCCAAAGAGCGGCAAATCTTCGCCGAGCAGCGGATGACTTCGTGCGCCGTCCGTTGCATCGAGCGAGAGCAGGCGACGCACTGAACGGTGAATGTTGGCGGGCGTCAGACGCACGCCGCCTGCGCGTGGTGCGAGGCTTGAGGGGTCGAGCGTGAGCGGGAGTTGGTCGTCGTCTGTGCCGCCGATGACGCGATTGCCGCCGCTCATTCCGTCGGGGAGGAGCGCCATCATGCTCGTCGTCGGCCAGTGATCTTTTCCATCATATTCATTTGGCCCGTTGTAGTCCGGGCCTCGGCCGAAGTCGGAGCCGACGAGGATGACGACGCGACTGCCGAGCCCTGCAGCAACAGCTTGCTCGCGGACGTAGTCGATGCCGCGAAGGAGCTTGGCGAGCTGACGAACATGGCCGCGGTCATGATCGCTGTGCGTGTCGAATCCACCGAGCTCAAGGCTTGCGCTGATCGAGACGCCGGCCGTGAACGCGCTCATGGCGATCTGCGTTTGCTGCATCATCAGCTGCAGGTCGTAGAGGTTGTAACCGGGGATCGTCGCGAGGTTCTCTGGCAACACCAGGCGCTCCAGATCGGCGGTGCCGAGGCGCGCTTGTTCGAAGCGCGACATCGCTTGCTGGATTCGCGGAAGGCCGCTTGCGGCGCGCTGCTCGGTGAGGCGTGCGCGCTGTGCTTCGAGGATGCGGTTGTAGGTGACGCTTGAGTGGTAGAGGTCGGTCTCGGCGTTGTTCGGATCGATCTCGTTCGGCGTCGCAATGCGCGCCAAAGCACCTGCATTTCCGGCGCGTGCGAGCGGGACGACACCTGCGGTGTAGTCGTATCCACCTTGCGAGAGGTAGGCGAGTGGGCGGCCTGCTCCGCCTGCGGCTGCAGCGAGTGCGCCGATGGAGGGATGGCCCACCGGCGAGTGACCGCTCCACGTGAAGCGCGTGCCTGTGTCGTGGTTGTTCGTGTGCGTGTCGACGCCGTTGAACACGATCGTGCGCGCGGAATGTCGCTCGAAGAACGCGCGGTTCGTCATCATGTTCGCGCGGTACTCGGTCGCGTGGGACGCATCGAAGCCAAGCGCGACGGGGTCGATGTCGTGCTCTGCGAAGCGGAGGTTTCCTGCCGAGCCCATGCCGGAGGAGACGCGGTTGCGCGCGC
This sequence comes from Sandaracinaceae bacterium, assembly GCA_044373065.1. GTDB lineage: Bacteria > Myxococcota_A > Polyangia > Polyangiales > Sandaracinaceae > JAFLCL01. Next base: position 244 of record JBILQT010000079.1, on the reverse strand, counting down.
GGCCTGCCTTGGGGTCGCAGAAGAGGAGTGGATCCCAACCACCGCCCGCGTGGATCGTGATGAGGTAGAGGCCTGTGTAGGGCGCGGTGTCCGCAAGGGCGCGATGCACGCTCGCGGGGACAAGGGATGCTCCCGCTGCGAGGGCAGCGAGCTTGAGGAAGGTGCGGCGATCGAGATGCTTCGACATGGTGTTCTCCTTGTTTCTCGAGGGCGCGTTCAGTCGTGAAGGAAGCGGTAGTCGGAG
>JBILQT010000368.1:0-6402 GCA_044373065.1 Sandaracinaceae bacterium | reverse complement strand
AGCTCGTGCCCGCGATGCACCGTCGGTGACACGAGCGATGCGCTGCCAGGCATCGTGACCACGGCGGTGCCACGCCTTCAGCGGGCGGTGAGCGCGTCCTTCATGGCCGCAGGCTCCTACGGCGTGAACCTCGACCCGCTCGGTGCGGGCTCAATGCACCACCGCCTCGCGGGAAGCGTCGCAGGCGCCGTCCACATCGTGCCTTGGTTGGCCGTGGGCCTTCGCGTGTACGGCCGCTACGACATGGTCAGCGTCTCCGGTCAGCCCGATGAGGACGGCCTCTTTGGCTATCCCTCGCTGAGCTTGCGCGCGAGCATGGAGCCCGTCCGCGGCCTCTCGCTGGGTCTCGATGTGCAGGCCTTGGTGTTCGGCGCGGAGGCGCCCTCGTTCGAGTTCAGCAGCACCTCGGTGCTCGCACGCATCCTTGGCGCGTACGCCATCGACCTCGGCGGCGCGAACCTCACGCTTGCGTTGAACGCGGGCTACTACCTCGACAACTCGCGCGCGGCGGCCCCTCAGGCCGTGACCGACCCACTTCAGCCTGGCGACCAGCTCTCGCTCGGCGTCTCCGATGTCGGCGCAGTCGTGCTGGGTCTCGGTGGCGTCTACTCGAGCGAGTCGGTCGAGGTCTTCTTGGACTGGGGCTATCGCCTCTACATTGGCGCTGGCAACGTGACGGGCAGCTCGCCGATGCGCGTGGCACTCGGCGCGCGCTTCTGGGCGGTGCCAGAGGTCTTCTTCATCGGGGTCGCCGCAGACATGCGCGTGACCTCGCAGAGCGCGCTCCTGGTCTCGCCTGGGATGACCAACGCACCTGTGGAGCCAGGCTTCACGGCGCACCTCAACCTCGGCATTCGCGTGGGCGCAGAGACGCCGGCTGCAGTCGCGGACCTTGAGGAAGTAGAGGAAGAGGAAGAGGAGGAAGTCGTTACGCCCGTGGTCGCGACGAGCGGCACGGCACTCGGACGCGTGACCGACCCCGAGGGCAATCCGCTCGTGGGCGCCAACGTGGAGCTGACGGCACCTGACGCGTCTGTGCGCACGGCGACCACCGACCAGGAGGGCCGCTGGCGCCTGGATGAGGTGCCGCTGGGTGAGGCGCACTACCGCATCACCGCAGAGAACTTCGACATGCTCGAGGGCACGACGAACGTGACGGCTGAGGCTCCGGTGGAGGCTGCAGCACCGATGGTTCGCCATCTCCCGCAGGCTGAGATTCGCGGCGTCATTCAGGGCGGCAATGGTCAGCCCATCGTCGCGCACATCCGCATCGCGCCGATTGGGCGTGAGCTCGACACGGATGCGGAGGGCAGCTTCACGATCGAGGTGCCGCCAGGCGAGTACGACGTGACGGTCTCGGCCCCAGGCCACCGCGAGCAGACCCGCCATGTGACGGTGGAAGAGCGCGGCGTCGTCGTGCTGAACGCGCAGCTTCGTCCAGGCCGCGGTCGCTGAGGCGCGCTGCAAACGAGGAGGCCCCGCAGAGCAATCTGGCGGGGCCTTTTTCGTTTCGGACCGTCCACCCTAAGGAAGAGCTGGCCGGACCGGTCAGGGCATCGGCGTGTGCTGAAGCTCGCTCAAGAGCCAGGCCTCTGCCTCGCTACGCTTGGTGTAGTAGCGAATCGGGTGGGCAGGGCGCGTGGCATGAGCCAGTCGAGGGCCGTCAGCAGGCCGCGCACTTGCGGTGAGCCGCAGAGACGTGCCTCGGCGAAGAGGTGCTTCTCGAAGTTCGCGCGGCGCTGCTCGATTGCGGCGGCGATTTGCTTGCGCTCCGCGGCGCCCACAAGCACCGCATCGACGCCTGTGAGGTCGACGAGCGCGGCGTGGCGGCCCGACCGAAAGATGATGTCCCACTCGGCGTAGAAGGGCTGGATATCGCTGGCTGCGCTTGTCCCCGAGGGGGCGCGCGCGATGACGAGCGGAAAGCGTGTGATGTCGAAAAACCGAAGGTTGGCGTCCACGGCGACTCCGATCAGAGCACGTTTCTGCATCTCGCGTGGAGGGCCGTGTACCGGCGCCCCCGTCACCTACCCGCGGAGGAGGGTCAGGAGGCCCTCACTCGTTGCGGCGCGCACGCGCTCGCCATCGATGCGAACGGCCCTGGGCTTCTCGTTGCCCTCGTCCACCGTCGCGAGAAGGCGCCAGTGTGTGCAGTCCACGGAGAGCGCCCGCACGCGCTGAGGCGCCTCGGGGCAGGCGAGCGAGAAGAGCGCCTCACCGAGCACGAACGCGCTCCCGGCCTCCGCACCGCGCAGCGTTCTTCCGTGGGCCTCGCCCTCGCGCACGATCCAGACGTGCGCATCGCAGGGGCGGAGCTTGAAGGAGAGGATGCACGGCGTGGGGCTCATGGGACTGCGCTAGGCCTTCGCCATCTGGCGCAGCACGTACTGCAAGATGCCGCCGTGAAGGACGTAGTCGACCTCGACGGGCGTATCGACGCGGCACTTCACATCGAAGGTCACGATGCCGTTTGGCCCATGCGCTTTGACGTAGAGCGTCTTGCCCGGCGTGATGCCCGAGGCGATGCCCGTGATCGAGAATGTCTCGGTGCCCGTGAGGCCCAGCGAGCTCGCGCTCTGACCGCTCACGAACTGCAGCGGGAGCACGCCCATGCCGACCAAGTTCGAGCGATGGATGCGCTCAAAGCTCTCGGCGATGACGGCCTTCACGCCCTGCAGATACGTGCCCTTCGCAGCCCAGTCGCGTGAGCTTCCGGTGCCGTACTCCTTGCCCGCGAGCACGACGAGTGCGGTGCCCTCGGCGACGTACTTCTCGGCTGCGTCGGAGATGGGCATCACGGCGCCATCGATGCCGTCCTTGCTGAAGAAGCGCGTCACGCCGCCCTCGGTGCCGGGCGCCACGCGGTTCTTGATGCGGATGTTCGCGAAGGTGCCGCGCACCATGACCTCGTGGTTGCCGCGGCGCGCGCCGTAGGAGTTGAAGTCGCGCGGTGAGACGCCCTGCGCCTGCAGGTACGCGCCGGCCGGGCTCGATGCGCTAATGTTGCCTGCGGGCGAGATGTGGTCGGTCGTGATCGAGTCGCCGAGGTAGGCGAGCACGCGCGCGCCCTCGATGTCGCCGGGTGCCTTCGGTGTCTCCTGCGTCAGCCCCGTGCTCTGTCCACTGGTTTTCCTTTCGGAAAAGAAGGGCGCCTTCGCGATGTAGGTGCTCTTTGGGTCCCAGGCGAAGAGGTCGCCCTTCGGTGCGACTGTCTCCTGCCAGGCCTCGGGGCCCTTGAAGACATCGGCGTACTTCGCCTCGAACTGTGCGCGCGTGACGAAGGTCTGCACCGTCTGCTGCACCTCTTCGGGCGTCGGCCAGATGTCGCGCAGGAAGACAGGTTGGCCATCCTTGCCGAGGCCGAGCGGCTCTGTCTCGAAGTCGATGTCGACCGTGCCTGCGAGCGCGTAGCTCACCACGAGCGGCGGCGAGGCGAGGTAGTTCGCCTTCACATCCGGTGAGATGCGTCCCTCGAAGTTGCGGTTGCCCGAGAGCACCGAGGCGACGGCCAGGTCGTTCGTCTGAATCGCCTGCGAGATTGGATCCTCAAGCGGCCCAGAGTTGCCGATGCAGGTCGTGCAGCCGTAGCCGACGACGTTGAAGTGCAGCGCCTCGAGGTGCGCGAGGAGGCCCGAGGCCTTGAGGTATTCGGTGACCACTTGGGAGCCCGGTGCGAGCGAGGTCTTCACCCAGGGCTTCACCATCAGGCCCCTCTCGAGCGCCTTCTTCGCGACCAGGCCCGCCGCGCAGAGCACATACGGGTTCGACGTGTTCGTGCAGCTCGTGATGGCCGCAATCGCGACATCGCCATGGCCCAGTGTGAAGTCGAAGCCCTTGCCCTCGCGCTCGACCGAGACGTTCACACGCAGCCTGCGCGCCTCGGTGGAGGGCACGTAGCCTTCGAGCTCCTTGCGCCAGGTGGTCTGCATGTCGGTGAGTGCGACGCGGTCCTGCGGACGCTTCGGTCCTGCGAGCGAGGTGACGACGTCTTCGAGCTGCAGCGTGAGCGTGCTCGTGAAGCGCGGCGTCGGTGCCTCGGCTGTCCAGAAGAGGCCCTGGGCCTTGCAGTAGGCCTCGACGAGCGTGATCTGTTCCTCGCTGCGACCGGTGAGGCGCAGGTAGTTGAGTGTCTCCTGGTCGACAGGAAAGAAGCCCATCGTCGCGCCGTACTCGGGCGCCATATTCGCGATGGTCGCGCGGTCCGCGAGTGGCAAGGCCTTGAGGCCCTCACCGAAGAACTCGACGAACTTCCCGACGACGCCCTTCTTGCGAAGCATCTGCGTCACCGTGAGCACCAAGTCGGTCGCCATCACGCCGGGCTTGAGCTTGCCCTTGAGCTCGAAGCCGATGACCTCCGGCACGAGCATCGCGCTCGGCTGACCGAGCATCGCGGCCTCCGCTTCAATGCCGCCGACGCCCCAGCCGAGGATGCCAAGACCATTGGCCATCGTCGTGTGCGAGTCGGTGCCGACGAGCGTGTCGGGATAGGCCTGCTTGCGGCCGTGGCCCAGGTCTTTGCTGAACACGACATGCGCGAGGTGCTCGATGTTCACCTGGTGAACGATGCCGGTGCCCGGCGGCACGACACGCAGGCCATTGAATGCGCTCTGGCCCCATTTGAGAAAGCGATAGCGCTCGCCGTTGCGCTCGAACTCAAGCTTCACGTTCTCCTCGAAGCTGCGCAGCGTGCCGAATGAATCCACCTGCACGGAGTGATCGATCACCAGGTCCACAGGCTGCAGCGGGTTGATGCGCTTCGGGTCTCCGCCCATCGCCGCAAAGCCCTCGCGCATCGAGGCCAGGTCGACGACACACGGCACGCCCGTGAAGTCCTGAAGGAGCACGCGTGCGGGGACGAAGCCAATCTCGCTCTCACCAACGTTCGTCGCGTCGTACTTCGCGAGGCCCTCAATCATCGCGCGCGTGACGCTCTTGCCGTCCTCGTAGCGAAGGAGGTTCTCGAGGAGGATGCGAATCGAGTAGGGGATCGACGCGAGGTCTGCGAGGCCCTTCAGCGCATCGAGGCGGAAGTATTCGTAGGTCGTCTCGCCGAGCGTGAGCGTGCTCTGGCTGTGGAAGGAGTTTGGATGCGTGGTCATCCACTCGCTCTAACACGGCTCCGCACGCGCTCTCGCGTTCGGCCTGACCGTTCGGCTTTTTCGATGCCGTTCCGCGGAACGAAGCGCTCAGAGAAAGCACAGCTCAAGGCGCGCAGGCACATGCGCAGCATCGGCCTCCGAGCGCGCCGCGTTGAGCGTGCGACCGAGGCTCAGATGCCAGCGTGAGTCGGGCGCGCCCTGCGCATCGGTCGGTGGATCAATGCGCAGCATCGAGGTGCCGCAGAGGCCGCGCTCCATGTCCGGGAGGTAGACGACCGAGTCCATCAGCTCGACGGTGCGTGTGCTGCACTCCGTCGCAAAGCCCTCGATGCCCGAGGCCTGGAGTGAGGAGCCGTGCGCAGGCGAGAGACGCAGCCCGCCCTCGTGGATGAACACGCTCGCATCGTGCGCGCTCGACGCATCGTCGCCGCCGTCCTCGTGCGCGTGGGCGCTGTCGGCGAGTTGCAGCGTGCTCGCCGCGCAGAACTCACCGCGCATGAGGAGCGCATCGGCGCGGCCCATGTCGAGGGTGAACGAGCCGTCGGCGTTTGAGGTGAGGAGCGGGCAGCCCTCCGTCGTGGTGAGTGCGCCGTGCTCGATCACGCAGGTGTAGGCGCAGGGTGATTCGCCCTCGCCCTCGGCAGCCATGTCGCGAAGCTGCACGCGCGCCTGGCGTAGCTCCTCCGGCTCACCGCAGCGGCCCTCGTTGCCACCCGTGGAGGCGGGCTGTGCGCCGAAGACGGAGACGGGCTCGCCGCCGAAGAGGGAGACCTCGCAGCCGGCGAGGGCGAGGGAGACGAGGAGGGTGGCGAGGGCCGTGCGCGACATGGGCGCGACTTACTCTGAAGGGGGGCGGAGGTACAGATCCGTGGCCGTGACCGTGACCGTGACCGTGACCGTGACCGTGACCGTGACCGTGACCGAGTCCGAGTCCGAGTCCGAGTCCGAGTCCGTGGCCGAGTCCGTGACCGAGTCCGAGTCCGAGTCCGAGTCCGAGTCCGTGACCGAGTCCGTGGCCGTGACCGAGTCCGTGGCCGTGACCGAGTCCGTGACCGAGTCCGATGTCCTTGGTCCGTCGGGGTTCGCCTCGGGCTCACTTTGGGGCGCGAAAGAACCCTGCCAACCAACGCGACTTCACTCTCTTTAGGGCTTGGGTTGTCATGGTTCTTTCGCTGGAGGGGGCGTGAGCCCGAGGCGAACCTCGAAGGCGCAAACCCAAACAAACAAAAGGGGCTCACAGAAAGAAGCTCTCTCCAATGTTCCACCTCGAAACCCTCACCCTCGAGATCATCAAGTCGCTCAA
>JBILQT010000078.1:0-27007 GCA_044373065.1 Sandaracinaceae bacterium | reverse complement strand
GCTTCAGCGCTTCGACTTTCGCATCGAGTGAGGCGAGGTCTTCCGTGTACATCGAGATGCAGATCACATCGTAGTGATCGGGCTTCGGTGGGCGCGAGGAGACCTTCGTGGGCTTGGCCGCGCGCGTCTTCTTCGGCGCTGCAGGAGCCCGATAGAACGTGGCTTCGAGAACGTCGCGCACCTCGTCGGCATCGAAAAGGGCGTGTGCGGGAGACGGGGATTCATGCATGGGAGACCTCGTAGCGTTCGGTCGAAGAGCGCATCAGCCAGCCAGGGCTGACATCGTGTCGGGCAGCGTCTGCTGCGCGTGGGTTGCTTCTGTAGGCCCGCGAAGGTCGTGGCCCGGAGATGGCGCGCGAAGGCCGACCTCGGAGGTGGTGGCTCGGTCGAGCAAGCTCGCGTCGCCACGGATGCGGCGGATGTGCTCGACGACGCGTGCGTAGTCTTCTGCGGCAGTGCTGTCGGGCGCGTGCTCGAAGATGGTCTTCTTCACGCTGGGCGCCTCGCGGAGCTTGGTGCTCACGCGAATCGGAGGAAGGCAGCGCTCGCCGAAATGATCTTTGAGCGCGGCAATCGCATCACGCGAGATGTTCGCGCGTGCATCGTAGAAAGTGGGCAACACGCCGAGGATCGAGACGTCGTGCTTCAGCATCTCGCGCACGCTCTTCAGCGTACGAAGCACCTGCTTCACACCGACGAGCGAGAGGTAGTCGCAGGAGACGGGGATGAGCACCGAGTCTGCGTAGACAAGGGCGTTCTGGTTCATCAGCGAGAGTGCTGGCGCGCAGTCGATCACGACGACGTCGTAGCCGCTCACACGCTCGCCCAGACGCTCGCGCATGATGCGATCACGGTTCGGTCGCGTCGCGAGATGAAGCTCTGCCGCAGCGAGCAATTCATTCGAGGTCAGCACATCGAGCTTGTCGCGCACAGGCACTGCGGCGCGCTCGACGGAGATGCCTTGAACGAGCACGTGATAGAGCGTGTGCTCACCACGAATGCCAAGGCTTGCGCCCACATTGCCCTGACCGTCGGCATCGACGAGAAGGACGCGATTGCCTGCTTCTGCAAGGCCTGCCGCAAGATTGACGGCCGTCGTCGTCTTGCCCGTGCCGCCCTTGTGATTGAACACCGCGATGCGGCGTGGGCCCTGCCCTGTGCGCGCGCCAGCTCTCGTCACACCGAGCACGCCGGCCTTCGCTGCACTGCGACAGCTCATGCTGCAGAAGTAGTTGGTCCCGCGATCATTCGCGCTGACTTGAAAAGGAAACTCGAAGGCGAACGAACGCCCGCAGACATCACACGCGCATGGCCCCGCGCTCTTGGATGACGATGCGGAGGCGACGCTCTGCGGACGCGGAACATGCACAGCCGACGGTGCTGCAGGCGCCGGAGCGATGTCCGAGTGCGCCTTGGCCGACGCCTTTTGCGATGGCTCAGCGACATCCTTCTGCTGACACATCTGCGAACAGAAATACGAGAACCCATCCGCATCTTCGCGGACTTGATAGCGGAACTTCACCGCGAAAGAGCGAGCACAAACGGTGCAGTTGGAGAGGGGGGTGTCCACCACGCGCTTACCTCTGAACGCTGCTTCCACTCTGACCTTCAGAGCCGTCGCAAACGTCGATGGGCCACATGTGTCGGAGTCGCTCGGAGAAATCAAAAAAACGACAAGCCCGGTGTGACCTGCGTACTCTGCGCGCATGGCGAACTACGAAGGTCTCGACGTTGTGATCACGGGCGGCGCTGGCGCCCTTGGCAGTGCGGTGTGTGCGCGGCTCCTCGACGAAGGCGCGACGCTTCACGTGCCGACCTACAACAACGCGGAGGCCGAGCGCTTCGCATTCAAGGACCACGCGCGCGTGCACATCGTGCGCAACGTGGACCTCTCGGATGTTGCGGCGGTCGCGAAGCTCTACGAGGGCACCAAGAACCTCTGGGCCTCCATTCACATCGCCGGCGGCTACGCAGGCGGAGCCCTTCTTGAGACCACGCCCGAGACGGCGAAGGGCCTCCTCTTGAACAACGCCCTCAGTGCATTTCTCTGCTCGCAGCACGCCGTTCGCGAGATGCGAAAGGCCACGCGCGGAGGACGCATCGTGAACGTCAGCGCCAAGCCCGCGCTTGTTCCAACCGCAGGCCTCTCGGCCTACGCGATGAGCAAGGCCGCCGTCGCCGCGCTCACGACCTCACTCGCCGAAGAGCTCAAGGATGAAGGCATCTGGGTGAATGCAGTCGTCCCCTCGACGATGGACACCCCTGCGAACCGCGCGGGAATGCCCGACGCAGATTTCTCGAAGTGGCCGAGCGTCAGCGATGTCGCCGAGTCGATCCTCTTCCTCGCCTCGCCCCAAAACCGCGCGACCCGCGGCGCGCTGGTGCCCGTCTACGGCAAGAGCTGACAGCTAGCCGAGCACGCGCACGCCGAAGCGCTCCAAGATCGAGATGAGCGTCATCAAGGGAAGCCCCTCGATGGCGCTCGCATCTTCACCGACGACACGCTCAAGCAAGGCCACGCCAAGCGATTCGATCTTGTACGAGCCCGCGCAGTCGAGCGGCTTGTCGCGGCGCACGTAGTCTTCAATCTGCGCATCGCTGAGGTCGCGCATGAAGAGCGTGTGCGCATCCACATGCTCGATGACCTGATCGCCACGCGCGATCACAAGCGCCGTCACAAGACGATGGCTTCGTCCGCGCAGGCGCTTGAGCTGCGCACATGCGCGCTCATGCGTGCCCGGCTTGTCCAAGCGCTCGCCATCGATCGTCGCGATTTGATCACTCCCGATCACCACCGCCTCGGGATCAAGCTTGCTCACACTCAGCGTCTTGCCGCGCGCGAGGGCAAGGGAGAGCGACTCCACATCGAGGTGGGCGAGCGCAGGCTTGGCCGCCTCTTCATCGAAGGGTGGCTTCATCACCTCGAAGGGGATGCCAAGGCGCTGAAGCAACGCGCGTCGGTAGGGGCTTGTGCTGGCGAGGATCAAACGTGACATCGGTTAACCCCGTGGGTGGTAGGTCGCGTGGGTCCGCGCCAGATGATCATTCGAGACATGCGTGTAGACCTGCGTCGTCGTGATGTCCGCGTGCCCGAGCATTGTCTGCACCGAGCGCAGATCGGCACCATGCGTGAGCAGATGCGTCGCGAAGGAATGTCGCAGCTTGTGCGGCGAGAGAGCTTTCGTGATCCCTGCAAGCAGCGCGTACTTGCGGACAATCACGAAGAAATTCTGACGTGTCATCGCTGATCCGCGCTCGGTCACAAAGAGTGCGCGCTCGGCCGCGTTGGCCCAGGCACCGCGATGTTCGCGCCAAGCAAGAATGCGATTTCGCGCGGGCTGACCGAGCGGGACGATGCGGCGCTTCCCGCCTTTTCCGAACGCCTGCACAAAGCCCGACTCCAAGTTCGCATCACCCAGGCCAAGGTTCACAAGCTCCGAGACGCGCAGGCCCGCGGCGTACATCGTGTGAAGCATCGCGGCATCGCGCATCCCGCGTGGCGTGGATTCATCGGGCGCGTGAAGGAGTGCGATCACCTCTGATTCACTCAGGAAGCTCGGGAGCTTCTTTGTCATGCGCGGCGAGTCGATGAGCTCTGTGGGATCACGCGTGATGACCTCACCCGACGCGGAGCGCAGATGGCGCTCGGCGATGAGGAAGTGAAAGAGGCCGCGCAATGCCGCGAGCAGGCGTGCTTGAGAGCGCGCGCCAAGGCCCGCGCGACCGCGCGCTGCAAGAAAGGCCGAGAGGTCCGTCCCCTCGACGCGCTCCAACGAATTGCCTTGTGCAGAAAGGAAACGCGCGAATGGCGCGAGGTCGGAGGCATACGCTTCCACCGTCTTTTTCGCGAGGCCTCGCTCGATGCGCACGTGATCCAAAAACGCATCGATGAGCAGGTCGTTGTCGCTCATGCAGCGACGCTCGCACGCACCTTCTCAAGGCGTCCACGAAAGCGCGAATCACTCCGCGTCGAGCGCCTCACAGGCGACGGCGAACGACTCCCAGCGCTGCGGCGCAACACCGAACGCCCAGCGCGTGAAGTTCTCTCCGATGGTCTGAGCACGCACGCGCTCACAGCGCTCAAGCGCAAGAATGCGCGTCATCGCAGTCGCGCCCGTCCGCATCGCGGCAGCGAGGTTCGCGGGCGTCGACGCCTCGGCCGAGAGCTCCATCGGCTCATTGCGCAAGAGCCACGCAGTCCAGTAGCTCATGATCCAGGCGTAGGGGTCGAAGTCACTCGAGAGCTCGGCCTGGCGACGTCGCCAACGCACCCAACGGTCGGACTCGAAGGGCGCATCGTGACCGCCCAGCTCCACGCGATGCGCGGTCGCAATCTCCAGCAGCATCGCAATGCGCTCAGGCCGATCGGTGTCGAAGACGCGCGCGACCAGCGGAGCCACGGCTGCACGCTCATGCAAGCGCGCGAACACCAATGCGAGCGGTTCCAAGAGCGGGGCGGGCGCGCTGCGGATGGCGCCCACAAGCTGCGCACGCTCATCTGGAGTCGTGGCGTCAATGATCGCGGGATGCGTCGCGAGATAGAGCGCCGCGGATTCAGCCTGCGGCGTGCCATCGATGATCCCTCGAATCAGCACAGCCCGACGCGCGGCCGCATTTACGCCCGCATATCCGCGAACAAGTGCGAGCAATGCATCCGACGGGTCGACGATGTAGCTCGCTTGATCCGCGACGAAATTTCCATCCGCATCGAGGATGAAGAGTGCACGGTGGCTCCTCTGAATCGCGACCGGACACGCCTGGCGACGCTGCTCTTGAATCCGCGCCGCGCGCCCTTCCCCAACAAAGACCTCGGCCGCGCGCAGGCTTCGACCACTCACACGACCCACCGCCACGTACTGCGCACGGTCGAGTTGCTCGAAGAGGGATGTGTTCTCTGGCGCGCACGCTCGGGCAACACGGGGCGCAAGAGCCCACATGAGGAGGAACATCAGAGCGGCAACGCGCGCGAACATCGGCGCATCCTACGCGCTCTCTGCTTCCAGCTTCCAGCAACGCAGACAAGCGGGGGCCGCCTCCAACATGGCATCCGTGCAGCTTCGCAGTAGCGTGCGCGCCGATGCGTACGATCACCCTCCAAGGTCGCGGCCCGAACACCATGTCGCGCGCGATGCTCGAAGCCCTCGACCACGAGCTCGATGCGGCAGGCGATGAGCCACTGCTTCTCACCGGCGCGGGCGCTGCATTCTCCGCGGGCCTCGACCTCGATGCGCTCGCTGCAAGTGATGCAGGCGAGGTGAAGGCGATGCTCGAGGCGATGGAGCGCTGTACGCGCAAGCTCTTCCTTCATCCCGCACCGACCGTCGCAGCCGTGAATGGCCATGCCGTCGCAGGCGGCTGCTTGCTCGTGCAGTGTTGTGACCTCCGCATCGCAACGAACACAGAGACGATGCGTATGGGCATGACAGGCGTTGCGCTCGGCCTGCTCTATCCGCCCTTCGTGCCGGCCATCTTTCGCGCACGTGTGCCGCGCGCAGAGACCGTCCTCATGGGTGCGGAGCGCGTTGGCCCAAGCGAGGCGCTCGCCCTCGGCATGCTCGACGAACTCGTCCCGGCCGCCGAGGTGGTCACGCGCGCAAGCGAGCGACTCGAAGCACGCAAAAGCCTTCCGCGTGCGGCCTACGCCTCGGTGAAGCGCGCCCTACGCGAGCCCCTCTACGCGCATGTCGAAGCCGCACACGCGCGCTTTCTCGAAGAGAGCATCGCAAGCTGGGCGGCGCTGGTGCCAGCGCATCGGGCTGCGCGTGCTGCCCGTTAAACAGGCAACATCTTTTTCATATCTCAATAATATTGATCGAAGGAGAGATAGAAGCCGACGGGGTTCCCCGCGCGCCCTTCGATCAAACGTGAGACGGGAAAGCCAACGTCGATCGCGAGCACACCTGGCTGCACACCGCCGTACTCGTAGTGGAAACGAAGCCCTACCCCGGCCTCGCCCGCGAAGACCGCATCCTCATTGCGGAGCGTGCCGAAGACACCGCCGATGCCGCCCCAGACCGCCATCTGCACCTCACGCGCCCAGACGCCATGGAGGATGTTGATCGCCATGTCGGTGATGAGCGTGGTGCGATGCTCGGCGACGAGAAAGAGCATGCCGGAACCGATGAGCTCGTCATTCGCGAAGCCACGCAATCCGTAGCGCCCGCCGAGGTATTGCCGTTCGGCATCGAGTGCGGCCCCTGCGGTGAAGCCGCCGCCTGCAACGAGCACAAACGCATTCATGAGCGAGACCGGGAGCGTCCATGAGGCGCGAAACGAGCCGCGCATAGTTCCGGTGATTGAGCCGTCGTCACGCAATGTCCCAGCGCCTGCGACCTGCACGAACGCGGTCAACCCTTCGCGCGGATCCGCGAGGTAGTTCAGTGTGCTGACGAGCACCGTCGCATCGACCTCAAGCGTCCAGCCGCCGAGACTCACACCGCCAAAGTTCGGCTCAACGCGACCAAACGCGAAGCTTCCGCCCACCTGAAATGCACGACGATTGTTGTGCACCTTGGGCCCGAAGCCCTGCAGGTAACGAACGCGTCCTGTCGTGCGCGCGACGGTGCGTGCGAGCCGCAGCGTGATCGTGTGTTCGAGGTCGTAGCGCTGGCGCAGCGTGATGTCGGCGAGGCCCGTGACGTTGCCCTCCGAGGCGAGCACATCGATCGAGAAGTTGTTGAGCAGCGGAAGGCGCCAGGGCTGCGAGGTTGCGTCGTCGAGACGCGGATGTCCGTCCGCAACACGCGCGCTCTGCGGCACGCGCTGCTGAGGGTCGAGGCTCACGCGTGCACGCGGAGCGCGCGTCTCGATCACGACTTCGCCGCGATCACCGTGCCCATCCCAGACGCCCGTGACGTGCTCGCCACGCTCGTCTTCCACGTCCACCGTGATCGGCTCTTCTCGCGCATCGCCCTCGCGAATCACCTCAATCGTGTGCCGCGTTCCCGCCTCCGTGGGCTCGCTTGCGATGTCGCCGAGGCGGTAGTTTGTTTCGAGCGAGGGATAGGCGAGCCAGGTGGGCAGATGCCGAAGCGCTCCCGGCATGGCGCGCTCGAACGCATCACGCGCGGGCCGCTCCGCATGCACGAGCATTGCAACAAGTCGTTGCATTCTCTCTGCGCCCAGTTCGTCACGCGCAGACTCCACCAGACGCCTTCCACGGGCCAGCGGAAGACGCGCGCGAACAGGGTCATCACGGTAGGCGTCGGGTTCATCCGCAGCGCCAAAGTACGCATCCTCGAAGGCGACCTGCGGCGCATAGAGAAGCTGATCGACCGCGGGATGAAACGAGAAGGGCTGCAGGAGTTGGTCAACGGTCTGACCGCCCGGCTGCCTTCGAAACTGATCCAAGTCCTGCAACACGACGGCACGCAGGTCGTCTGTCCAAGCTCGGTCCGAGGGTGCATCGATCACACCAAGCCCTTGCGCCACAAGGCGAAAGAGCGCGCGACGCATCATGCGTCTGTGGGTCTCGCGGATATCGTCGAGCGGGAAGACTTGGAAGATGCGGTCCGAAACAATCACCGCGCCCGGCACCGTCGCGGCAAGTTCGGAACGGCTTGGCACGACGAGAACCACGACGCGCGCGGGCACCTCCACGCCGAGCCAACGCGCAGTGCGCACCACATCGACGAGCGCCTCGCGCATCATCCCAAGTCGATCGATGCCGGTGAGATCCTCGAGACCAAACTCGGCCTCTGCATCGCGCGGTGGAGGCACGTAGCCATCCGGCGGCTCGATCAAGCGAAGCTCGTGACCCTCCGCGTTCGCCGTCCGAATGCGAAGCGACGCGGACGCCATGAGGGGCACATACGAGGTCGTCGCGTGCACATCGACAACACCTGCGAGTTGCCCATCCGCTGTCGCGACTGCGCCTCCGCGCGCCTCCACATGCACCTCATGCGGCACATCGAACGCCCAGGTCTCGCCATCGAGCACGAGCGGATACCAGGGCGCCTCCAGCGACACGCGACCAGACGCATGGCCCAAGCGACCAAACCTATCGGGCACATCCAGCGTCGCGTGAATGTGCACATCGATCGTGCGCGCAGGCCCCGCCTCGATCGGCAACACCCAATCGCTTCCGCCGAAATCACGCGCGCGCTGCGCACCGGTTTCACCGAGCGAGACGACGCGTGCATCGACAGCTTCACCCTCGACCTCGACACGCGCATCGACGAAGCCACCGTGATCCGCCTCACCCGGATAGACCCAGCGCCACGTGCGCTCGCCCACCACCGAAGGCGTCACCGCGAGCCTATCGGCATAGAGCCAGAGGCGTACCTCGCGCTCTCCTTCCGCAACCTGCATCGTGATCGTCACGTCTTCTTCGACACGCCCCGATGCGACATCCACCGTCGCGCGCACGACGTAGCGCTCGGGCCTTAGGGCATGCGCGAGCGAGGGTGTGGACGCGAGAGCGCACGCGAACACCGCTGCACATGTCATCCTCACATCGGCCTCGAACTTCGCACCATGCCGCACATCGACCTCACGATACCGATCGCCATTCTGGGTGTAGCTTTCATCAACGTGCTGCTCATCCGAGCCTATGCCGCGTGGGGCAATCGCCGCATCGAAGAACGTACCGACGCCTGGCTTGCCGAGGGCAGAGCCGAGGGTGCGCGTGACGCGAAGCGCGAGTCGGAAGAGCCCGAGGATCTCCCGCAAGGCAACGAAGCCGACTGAGCCCCCGCTCGTCGCCTCTTCCTTCCCGCCCATCGCATTCTCGCGTTGCAGGGCGATGCGTCGCGCATTCACAGCGAGGTGAACCAGCATCAACCGACGCATCTCATCACAGGCGCCAACACCGGGATTGGAGCCGCGACCGCGTTGGCTCTCGCAGCGCGCGGCGCACACGTCATCCTCGCGTGTCGAAGTCGCGCGCGCGCAGCACCCGTACTCGAACGACTCGGGCGACAGGCCCAGTACCTGCAGCTCGATCTCGCATCGCTCCGATCCGTCGAACGCGCAGCCATCGAGCTGCGCGGTGTTCAACTCGACTCGGTGATCAACAACGCGGGGGTCGGAGGAGCCCGCGGCCTGAGTGCGGACGGTTTCGAGATCGCGTTCGCTGTAAACTGCCTCGGTCACTACGCGCTCACACGTGCCCTGCTCCCTCAGCTTCGAGACAGTGCTCGCATTGTTCACCTCGGCTCAGGCTCGCATCGCAACGTGAGCGCACTCGATTGGATGGCACTGCAGCGCCCCACGCAGAGCCTCACAGGCATCCGCGAGTACGCGGTATCGAAGCTCGCCGTGCTGTGCATTCATCGCGCGCTGAGCCAGCGATTCACGCAGACGCGACCGAATCTCATGAGCCTTGTGGCCGACCCTGGCGACGTCGCCTCGGAGGCCTGGCGCCACCTTCCGCAACCCTTTCGCGCACTCTTCACGTGCCGCATGAAGTCGCCCAACGAGGGCGCGCACACACCGCTTCACTGCATCACCTCACCGCATCTCTCGAACGGAGGGTGCTACGTCGATGCACAGCTTGAGCGCGTCAGTGAAGCTGCGATGAACAGCGAACTCGCCGAAGAAGCATGGGCGCAATGCGCGCGCTGGACGGGGTTCTCGCTATGATCACAGCACGCCGCGTATGGCCCGTCGCGGTGCTCGTGCTCGCACTGATCGGCGCCGCACTCTTTCTCTTTCACCTGACAGAAGCGGAAGCGCATGCGCTTGGAGACGCACTCGCTTACGCACTCCCGGGCCTGGTCGCGATGGAGTTCATCGGCATTACACTCGACGTCCTCAGCGCACGCAGCATCACGCGCGACCGCGCGCTCCGGTTCTCGTTTTGGGTACGCATCACCCTCACCGCGTACGTCCTCGCCGCGCTGCTTCCCGCGGGTCGCATGGTCGGTGAAGCCTCGCGCGCAGCTGCATTGAGCAAGCAACTCGGGCGCATGCGTTCCGCCCTTGCGTTCACAGCACTGCACGCCCTCCATGTCTTCAGCGCCGCGCTCGTTTGCCTCGCGAGCGCGCTTGCCCTGCAAGACGAAACACTCGCGGCCGCGGCCTATGCAAGCGCGCTCTTCATGTTCGGCATCGCTGCGTTTCTCCACTTCGCGCCCAACGCTCTGGCGCATCGTTTTGGGGCGTCGATCGAGGGCGTGAGCCTGCCGATGCAGATGCCACTTTCTCATCTCGCCATCGCCTCACAGCTCGCTCTGCGAATGCTGACGATTGCACGCGGCGCACTTCTTCTCGCAAGCATGGATGTTGTGCTCACCCTTCCCTCCGTGGCCTCCCTTGCAGCGATTCAGCTCGTCGCGGCCAACGCCGGCGATGCGATTCCAGGCCAGGCCGGCGCAACGGAAGGTGCCTTTGCATTCTTCGCAGAAGCGATGGGGACGCACGCAACCACTGCCATCACGTTGGCCTTGGTCCTCCGCGCCGCACGCATCGCGACGGTGCTTATCGCAGCCTCGCTGAGCCTTATCCTCGCGAAGCAGACAGACGCGGATCCAAGCGACGCACAAGCCACTCCGCAACGCCATTGCCAACCTGAACCGTGACGGCCGAGACGAACACAATCCCGAGCAGCATCGGCAAGTCGAAGGATTGAATCGACTCCATCGCGAGGAGGCCCATTCCAGGCCACGCAAAGACCGTCTCAGTCACCACCGCACCGGCGACGAGCGAGGGCAACGAGAGACCGACGAGGGTGATGATCGGCGGCAGCGCGTTGCGCACCACATGCACGAAGACGACGCGCCACGCCGCGAGACCCTTGGCCTTCGCCATGCGCACGTGATCGCGACTCAGCACCTCGATCATCTCGCTGCGAAGAAGACGCGCATAGGTGGCCGTCCCAAGGGCCGCGAGCACGAGCGCGGGAAGGAGCGCGTGGCGCACATGATCAAGCGCATCCACGCCATAGCCACCCACGGGAAAGAGCCGCAGGCGCGCAGCAAAAACGTGAAGCGCAATCAGCCCCAGAAAGAAGCTCGGCGTGCTCACGCCGAGGAAGGCCACGCCCATCGCCAACGAGTCGAAGAGCGAGCCTCTCCGCAATGAAGTCGCGATGCCGATCAGCATGCCGAAGAGCACCTCAAAGAAGAGCGCCATCGTCATGAGCACGAGCGTGCGCGGCAGACGAATCGCGATCACGTCCGCGACAGTGCGCTCATCGCGCCAGCTGCTGCCGAGATCAAAACGCGCCATCCCGAGCACGAAATTTCCATACTGTTGCAATAGTGGCTGATTCAATCCATGCCGTTCGCGAAACGCTTCGACCTGTTCAGCGCGCGCATGCGAGCCCAAGGTCGCGCTCGCCGGGTCGCCCACGCCATGCACTGCGAAGAAGACGAGCGTCATCGCGACCCACACCACAAAGATGCTTCGCAAGAGACGCAGCGCGAAACGAAGAAGGGACTCTTTCATCGCCCATTCTCAGTGCGCGGAAGGTCGAGCCAAACGTCGCGGTAGAGCGGTCGCCACACCGGATGCACTTCGTAGCCGCGCACATAGGGCTGCCAGACATCCGTCACGAGATTGGAGAACGCGAAGGCCCAGGGCGCGTCGTGCACGATGATCTCCTCGGCTTGGCGGTAGAGCGCCATGCGTGCCTCGCGGTCGCTCTCGACACGCGCTCTGTCGAGCAACGCATCGACCTCCGGGTTCGAATAGAACGTGCGGTTCTCGCTCGCGGTCTCGTGGATCGAACGCGAGTGAAAGAGCGTGTCGAGGAAGTTCGAAGGGTCGGGATAATCCGCACTCCAGCCCGTGAGAAAGAGGCTCACCGTGTGACGCCTTGAGGTCTCCGCGAGGTAGACGGGAAAGGCGACTTGGCGAATCTCGATCGTGAGCCCGATGGCCGCGAGGTCGTTCTGAATTAGCTCGCCATACGCGCGCCCTGTATCGCCTGCGCCGACCCAAACTTCGATCGGCTCTTCAAGCCCGCGCGCGACGAAGCGCCCGTCCACGCGCTGCACATCGTGGCCGCCGATGCGCATTTCCTCGCGTGCTGCATCAAGGTCGTAGTGCTGATCCCCTTCAAGGTCCTCGAAGTGCCCGGGCATATTCGCGGGGATGGGCTGCCCGAGCACGATCAAGCGATTCGCACGTGCACGTCGCCACGCTGCGCGGTTGATCGCGAAGGCCACCGCACGGCGCACATGCAGCTCATCAAAGGGCGCAATCTCGGTGTTCATCCCGACGCCCCACATGTCGAGATTCGGCGAATCCACGAGCGTCGGTTGCCAGGCCTCCTGGCGATGAATCCAAAGATTGTCCGTCGGCGCAAAGCGATGCATGTGGTCGAGGTCGCCCGCTTGAAAGCGCAAGAACGCGGGCCCGCGATTCAGGTTCAGCTCGATGACGATGCGGTCGAGGTAGGGCTGTCCCTCGAGAAAGAAGTGCTCGTTGCGCACGAACGTCGCGCGCAACCCAGGCTCCCAACTCTCAAAGCGAAACGCGCCCACGCCCACGGGATGTCGTGCGAACTCAGCGCCCATCGCCTCGACTTCTTCACGCGGGACGGGCGCCGCAAAGTTGAGCGCGAGTGCATTCAAGAAGGTCTGCTGCGGCTCACTCAGCACGAAGCGAATCGTGCGTGCATCGAGCACTTGAATGCCGCGCACATGGTCTGTTCTGCGCGCTTGAAAATCCGCGTAGCCATCGAGTGCGGAATAGAAAACGGCGCCTGGTGAAGCCGTGTCCGGATGAAGCATGCGCTCCATCGAGTAGCGAATGTCCTCTGCTTCAAGAAGGCGACCGTTGTGAAACTGAATGCCCTCACGCAGCGTGAAGGTGAACGTGCGCCCGTCCGCGCTCTGCACCGGCATCGACTCCGCAAGGCGCGGCTCAAACTCAAGCTCGTGCGTGTAGTCGAGCAAGGTCTCGTTCATCAGCTTGAGGCCCATCGCGGAGATTTCATCATATGCAATCGCCGGGTCGTAGCTGCGCGCATCGTCTTCGTGATGCACGACGAGCGTGCCTCCACGCTGCGGTGTCGTGTGGCCCGCGCCGCGAAATGCAGGTGCCGTTGGGACGGGCGGCAAGGCCTGCCACGCAAGCGTTCCAAGGCCGAGCATCACGCCCAAGCCGAGCACGCCTGCGATGCCTTCAGCTCTTCGGGTCGACCGCATCGCGCAATCCTTCCCCGACGAGGTTGAAGCCGAAGACCGTCATCACGATGAGCAAGCCCGGATAGAAAACGAGGCTCGGCGCGATCGAGAAAATGTCCTGCGCGTCGTGCAGCATCGAGCCCCAGGTCGCCTGCGGAGGCTGCACGCCGACGCCGAGGAAAGACATCGCACTCTCGACAAGGATCATCTGCGCCACGAGCGTCGTGCCGAGCACCGTCACCGGGCCGAGCACATTGGGAAGCACATGGCGCAAGAGGATGCGCGCCTCCGAGAGGCCGAGCGCACGCGCCGCCGTCACATAGTCGAGCTCGCGCGTCTCCAGGGTCTTGGTGCGAACGACGCGGGCCATCGTCGTCCACGAGAGACAGCCCAAGAGAATCGCGAGCGACCAAGGCGAAGGGCGACTCACCGCGCGCTCCACGGTGATGGCCACCAGGATGAACGGAAGTGAGCTCATCACATCGGCCGTCTGCATCGCGATGGAGTCGAAGAGGCCACCTCGATAGCCACCGACGACGCCCACAAAGAGGCCGGTCGCTACTGCGATGAAGGTCGCGAGGAGCGCCACACCGAGCGAGAGCTTTCCGCCGTGCAGTAGGCGCGAGAGTTCATCACGCCCCATCGTGTCTGCACCCAACCGAAGCATCGAGGATGGCCCCACGGGCGAGCCATCGTCGTTCAATCCCTCGGGGAGAATCTGCGCGGGATCAAAGGGCGCAACGAAAGGCCCGAGCAGCGCAACCAACATGACGAGTGCGATGAGCACAAGGCCGACGCGTGCACCGGGATGGGCCCAGAAACGCCGTGTCGCTCGAGGGTCGAGCAGGCTCATCCGAGGCACTCACGCGGCGCGTTCATTGGCGCCATCGTGCACGTGTCGCGCTCATCCGCCAATCGTCATCGCGTGATCGTGTTCGCCAACGTTTTGGCGGCTTCCACCGCATTCACGAGCGACTCTTCGCGCACCGGATAGGCCATCCCATCGGCATTCACAATGTGGACCGGCCCAAGGCCCATGAAGCCAAGGATGTGCTTGAGGTAGGGCAGCTGAAAGTCGAGCGACTCCATCGGCGAACCAGGCCCGTACATGCCATCGCGCGTCGTCAGGATGACGCATGCGCGCCCCTTGAGGAGACCCTCATAGCCGGCCTCCGAGACCCCAAAGGTCAAGCGAGCCTGCACCACGCAATCGAGCCAGCGCTTGAGGTACCAAGGGATTTGGAAGTTCCACATCGGCGCACTGATCACAACGAGGTCCGCGGCATGAAGCTCGTCCGTCAGGCGCTGCAGGCGGTCCCAACGCTCGGCCTGAATCGCATCGAGCTTGCCCTCGCCGTAGGTGATCTCGAACTTCGCCTCGACGTCCCACGCATCGATTGCGGGCAGCTCGTCCACGTTGTGAACAAGGTCGCGCTTGATGCGCGTCGTGTCGGGGAAGCGCTCCAGATACGCCTCAAAGAACGCGTCGGAGACGCGGCGTGTACGAGAACGCGCATCACGCGGCATGCACTGAACATCAAGAACGGTACCCATAGAAACATCTCCCGTTTGGTCGTTCGAATCCGACAGTCTCTACGATCGGAACGTGTAGCGAAGTTCGATGCGGGCTTCTTTGCGGACGCGATAGCCAGCGTCCTCCGCGGAGCGAAGCGCGTCACCGACGCCCGACGCCCGCTCAAGATCAACATTCGCCGCGCCTTCGAAGATCACGGTGTGCCCGATGGCGTCCGAGATGATGCGCACGCGCGAATACCCATGCCCGACAACAACCCGCGCCACGTTCGCGACCGCTGACTGCATGCGCATCGACTCGGCGAAATCCACGCGACGAAAGACGAGCAGATGCCGAACGCTGTTGCGGAGTGAGATGAGCGCCAGGCTGTCCCCGAGGGGCAGCTCGCGCTCCACCGGCGGGCCCGCCTCCAACTTGGCCAGCAAGCGCTGCTCGACGGAGTTGGCCGTCTGCACCGACAAGCCCCGCAGCTGGCGGACGAGCTGTGCGATGAGCGCCGCACGACGGTCGGCATCCATCGAATCAAGCGGCGCCTGCGTACGGTCTCCCAACCCACGCATGAGTTCATCCGCGCTCGCAAGCTCGGGAAGTCGGAGGGTCATCACCGCGTCTGCAAACGAAGCCGCCACGACCCAATCGTAGCAACACAGCCAGACGCGGATCCAGTTTTATCGCGGATGGGGATGCAAGCCCCCGCGCCTGGTTTCCTTGTCGATCCGCGCCTTCGTCCTTCGTGGGGCGATCATCTCACTTCCTGGCCGATCTGAGAATCACAACTTTTCTGCGCGATGCCCTCGACGGCGTTCCAGCGCAGTGCCGATTTTATGATTGTTTACGAGTTGTTACGACACAGTACGACGTCTGCACATTTTGTTTGACAGTACTCTTTTGAAAAGAATACATTCCGCGGCGTTGAGAGACACGGATCAACTCAGACGAGTGATGACGCTGTCTGGCGACACCCCGGATCGCAGCGATGCAACTTCACGAAACCACCGAAAATGCCTGGACCGACGAGCGCCTCAGCGCTCTCGAAGCCGCGCATCCGGAAGGTCTTGCGGTTCAGGAGATCGTCGATGCCTTCGGTTCCAAGGGCGATCGCCTCTCTGAGGCCACGTTCCGAAAGTACGTTCAGCTTGGTTTGCTTCCCCGAAGCGTCCGTGTCGGTCGCAAGGGCAAGCCCTCAGCAACCACGACGAAGTCCGAGCTGAAAAGCGGTTCCAAGAACCGCGGTTCGCAAGGGCTCTACCCGGCCACTGTCGTTCGTCGCATTGAGACGATTCGCAGACTGATGGCGCAGGGCTACACGATTGAGGAAATCCAGAAGGAGTTCCTCTTCATCCGCGGAGATATCGAAGAGCTCTCTCGCAGTCTGAAGCGCGTCTATGGCGCGCTCGATCGCGTGACGAGTACGCGGGGTGGCGATGAACTGGCGCGTCGCAAATGCGATGAGGCCAAGAGACTCGGCGAGCTGCTCTTGAGGACGCTTGACGAGATTGAGCAACGCGCGTCGCTGAAGGCGCGCTTAGCAAGGGCCCAGGTCTAGTTCGGGCGAACTGGAGTTGGGTTCGAAGCAGAAGCGAGTCGTGCGGGCGAGCACGGTTCGGCATTCATGTGTCGGGCGACGCGTGAGTGTTCCTAGATGATGGCAACGACGTGTGTGGAGGCGGTCATGTCCGGTTCTTTCGAAGGGTTGGCTGGCTCACCTAGCGGTGAGACGCAAAAGTTGAATCTCGTCATGGGCGATGGCGAAGGTTCGAAGGCAAAGTCGAGCAGCGGCACGGTGATGGCACCGATGCAGGGTTCGCTCGCAATGGATCTCGCAAACGTCTCGGACGAAGAGTTCGAAGGCGATGTCGACGCAGAAGGCCGCAAGCGCCGCAACCGCGCGCGCGCGCACACCATCTCGATTCGTCGCCTCTCGAAGGCTGAGCTTCGTCGTGGTCGCGAGGCTTTCCCAGAGACGGAGTACTGGCGTCCGAAGTCCCGCTCGGAGTGCGTGGACATGGAGCGCCCCTGCCCCTTCGTCTCCTGCAAATACCATCTCTACATCGACGTCCACCCGGTGCGTGGCTCGATCAAGATCAACTTCACGGACATGGAAGTCTGGGAGATGACCGAGACCTGCGCGCTCGATATCGCCGACCGTGGCGGCATCACGCTCGAAGAGGTCGGCGAGATCATGAACCTCACGCGTGAGCGCGTGCGCCAGGTCGAAACGGCCGGCCTCAGCAAGCTCGCGGCGTTGAACGACGTGTCGCGTCTCAAAGACTACGTCGTCTGATCGCGGCACGTATCTTTTGGTTTGATCGCGGATTACGTCCTCGATCGCTCCCTGCGGCTAGAGGTGAACGCCTATCGCTCCCTGCGGGCGCCACGGCGCGGACACCACGCACAGCAACGAAGTTGCGAGCATGGGGAGCACCTGCGCGCTGAAACCAAAATCTTGCGTGCCGAAAGCGAGACTAGTCGCCGTCCTTCGGCGTCGTTGACCCATCTTCTTTCGTGCTCGTGGCATCCGTCGACGCGGTTTCGCTCGATGCTGCAGACGCACCCTTGAAGAAATCCGTCAGCTTCGAAATCGTCCCGCGGAGAATTGGCTCAGCCTCGCGCTGCGCCTTCTTCAACGCGAGTTCGGCTTCGTGCGCAGCCTTGGTCAGCGAGTGCTCTGCGTCGACGGCGACGACATCGATCGACGCGCCTGCTTTGCGCGCGGCTTGCTCAATCTCCGTGACGAGTTGCTCCGCACCGACCTTGGCGCGGGCCGTCGTCTCATCGATCTGCGCATCGCTCAGGTACTTCTCCTTGAGCGCCATCGCAGCACGTCCGAAGTGGTCGAACGCTTTGCGCAGCTCGTCCTCGGGCGCAGCCGCCGCTTTCGCTTCTTCGACTTGGCGCTTGAACGTGGGCTCATTGCCCTCGTTGCTTGAAGCGCTCGTGGTCGGGTCCTTCTCGTCAGGCGTCGTCATGCGCGAAGCTTGGCACTCGTGCGTGCGCAGCGCTCACGAACCTCGCACGCGTGACGGAACGAAAAACGGGGACGCTCTCGCATCCCCGTGTTCAAACACCGGCTGGGCGAATCAGGTCACTCGCTGACGGACTCACAGTGACCGTCGACCCAGGCGCCGTTGACCTGCTGTGGTGCAACCCACTGGCGGCCCGCGTTGCAGTGTCCGGTCTCGGGTGGACGCTGACGGCCACCACACGCCGGCAACACGATCGACGCCGCAAGAACCACCATCAGACTCACATAGAACTTGTTCATCGCATCTCCTTCGTTCGCGCTGCGTTCGAGCGGGGCGAAGCTATCGCGCTCGTTCTGCATGGGCAACAACGGACCGCTCGGTTCTCAAAAAGCATCAACACGCTCTCGGCCGAGCACGTGTCATCTGCGCCTCCACGCCCTCTTGTGTCGCCCACGCAAGAGACAGGATGCCGCGTGATTTCATCGCCGAGAACGTGACTGAGAAGGCCATCCAGGTGCCGCGTGCTCGCCTGCCGCATCACCTGGATGGCTCTTCGCATTCGTGATGGAGCCGTCGCGGGTCATTCGCTCCGCGCGAACACGATGCTGAACGCGCGAGTGCTCGACGATACATGTGCGGTGAGTGTCTGCCCCTCACGCGTGTATTCGATGCGCGTGGGGAAGTCGTGCGTAGGGTTCTCGGCGATGAGGTGATCGGGCTCGAGTGTGGTGATGACGAACTCTGTACGTGCCTGGCCGACGGGTGAAGCGACGTAGACGTACGCGTCTGCGCGTTGGCCGATCTCCAACACCTCGGTGGTCCGCTCAAGTGCGTGTGGGTTCTCATCCCGCGTGTGCTCGATCAGCGGGCGACGCGTGAACCCGCGACCCACGAGCCCCCCTTCTGTGTTGGTTTGCCAGAGCTCGCCCTGCACCTCGCCCGCGAGGTTCTCGGTGACCCACGTGCCTTCAAGCCATGCGAGTTCGTGCGCAGAGGTGGGCGTTTCGGCAGACGGCATGGATGAGACCCCGGGGGATTCCGTTGGCGGAGGCGTGCTGCTGCCGCAGGCAGTGAGGACGAGCGCGATGAGTAGGCAGCGATGCATTCGACGAGCGTACCGAAGCTCTGCCTCTCGCGGTGTGGCTGCGCGTAGGATGCGCCCGATGCGAACCCTCGGAATCGATCTCGCCGCACAGGCGAAAGGCACCTTCCTCTGTCAGCTGCTCTGGGAGGCGGATGGCGTTTCGATTGAGGCGCTGCGCCGCAATGAAGAGCACGACTCGGATGCGGACCTGCGCCGGGCGATGGCGAATCCCGATGTCGATGTCATCGGTGTGGATGTGCCCTTCGGTTGGCCCGATGCCTTCGTCGCGTTGATGAAGGGCGAGCCCTCCGTGGCCTCTTGGCAGGAGAAGGGTTCGCGGAGGCTGCGGCTGCGTGAGACCGACATGTTCTGGGCTGATTCTAGGCTCAAGCTGACGCCGATGTCGGTGACGATGGACCGCATTGCGGCACCGGCGATGCGCTGGCGATTGCTGACGGCGAAGGACGGCGTGCCCTCGAATGCGGTGGAGGTGTATCCGGCGGCGGCGCTGAAGTGCTGGGAGCTTTCGAGCCAGGGCTACAAGCAACTGGAGCAGCGTCCGGCGCGCGAGAAGCTGGTGGATGCGCTTGCGGCGGCGCTTCGGTTGGGGCCAAGCGAACACTTGGATGCGATGCGCAACGAGGCGGACGCACTCGATGCCTTCGTGGCCTCAGTCGTCGCACGCGCAGCCGCCCTTGGACGCACGCAGCCGCCGCCGAGGGACCTTGAGGAAGTCACTGCACGCGAAGGTTGGATTCACGTGCCGACGTGCTCGCTCAGGGCGCTGCTTGACGCGGAGTAACCGCAAGCCAGCAGCCTCTTCTTGGGTGGTCGGGAGGCTCGCGCTCTTTCTCGCGTTCGCATGGGCGCCGCACTCGGCGGTCGGTGCGCGAAGTCAGCGTCCGGGCACGCTCTTCATCGGCAACAGCATGACCTTCTTCAACCACGGGCCAGACGTGTACAGCGCGCTCGATCCACGGCGACATCTCGTCGACGACATCGTGGGCCCGGGCTTCACGCTCACACGGCATCTGGAAGATGCGCGCTGGCCTTGGACGCGCATGGCGGCGCTGCCTTACGTCGCGCGAACTCGCTACCAGACGCTCGTCCTTCAGGAGCAGAGCGGCAGGATGTTCTGGTACGCGCGTGACCTGGAGGAGCACGAAGCCGCGCTCTCAAGTGCGCTGACCCTCGCGCGCCACGCGCAGCGTTGGGGCGCACGTGTGGTGCTCTACGCGCAGCCCTACCGCGACGGCGCGACGGATTCGCTCACCTACACCGTGCGGCAGAGCGAGCTCAATCAGGGGTACAGCGCCCTTGCCACGTCGCTGCGTCGCTACGACATCGACGTACGCATCGCGCCCGTCGGTCGAGCGTTCGCGTTGATCGCGATGCAGAGCGTTGAGCCTTGTACGGAGGGCCAAGAGTTCGACCGGCTCTTTCGACGCGACAACCACCATCCATCGCTGCGCGGCACCTACCTCGCGATGGCGCTCATCTACGCAATGGCGAACGACACAGATGTGCGCGATGTCCCTGACGAGCCGCGCCTTGGTCACGATGTCTCCGCCCGACTGCGCTACTTCGCGCACCTCGCCCTCGAGGAGGAAAGGCGACGCGTCGCTCAGTGAGTCGGCGCGGCGAAGAGCGACCAGCGATCCGTCTGCACGACCAACTCGGGCATCGCTGCGCCGCTCGGTGCCGGCACGTGGAAGACGTTCGGCGGCGCGCTGTGTGCGGGGTGACGAATGAGCCAGTAGTCGAAGGCATCGCCCCATGTGTGATGGTCGTAGCGATGCGGCTCCCACTCAAAACGCGGTGGGAAGGGCGGTGGTTCTGCACCGGGTCTGTACTGCACGGGCGACTTCGGGAACTCGACGAAGCTGAAGCACGCAAGGCCGCCTTGGCGTGCTTGGTAGTACTGATGCGCGTGCAGGAAGATCGGCGCGCGAATCGTGGCACTGCCGCTGTCGAAGATGAGCCCGAGCAAGCGATGGCCGGGCTCTGTGTGCGCGAGCGCGTCGTCCAAATCGCCCATCTCTTCGCTTGCCTCGGCGAAGCGATTGCGGTGCGTGACGCCGGTGAAGACGGCGAGCGCGATCGAGAGAACGCTGACGAGCCAGAGCGAGCGCTTGGGCAGTGAGGCGGTCGGGCCGAGCGCGGGCAAGAGCGCAAGCGCGAGCGGAAGGAAGCGGTGATTGATCGGCTCAATCATCCGATACGAATAGGGCGCGAAGAGGTAGCCCGCGAAGGCCAATCCGAGTGCGAGTTCGGGGGCGTACGAGCGGAAGGGCGCGCGCTTGGGCGCGTTCGAGAAGAAGCGCTTCCAACCAGAAGCAGCGGGCGCGCTCTCCTCGATGGAAGCCGCGGTCGGCTCGGACGAACCTCGTGCACCGCGAAGCGCGATGAGCACCAAGAGCACGAGCGCAAAGCCTACGGCGATGTGCTCGCCCGAGCCGTCGTTGTACATGCCGAGCGAGTGATCGGCCCACGAGCGAAGCGTGTCGTGAATCGCAGACCAACCGGGCGGTGCGTCGGCGACTTCGGCTGCGTGTCCACTGCGCGCGCCGGCCTCGCCGTGCTCGATGACGCCGGAGAGTCGGAGCCAGATGATCGCGCCGAGGATCGAGGGCAATGCTGCGAGCACGTTCGCGAGGAAGGCGCGCGTTGCGTGCTTCTTGCCGAGTGCCGGCGCCATCGCCGCGAGCTGGAGCATCGTGGCGAGTGCGAAGAACGCGTAGAGCTGTGCGTGCGTGTAGAAGCAGACGAGGCCGAGCAGGCCTGCGAAGGCGACGTGCTTGGCATCGGGCTCACGGTTCATCCGTGCGAACGCGGCGAGCGCGAGCAGCGCGGTGATCATGCCCGCGGCGTAGTTGAGGAAGCCCCAGATGACGTAATAGTGAATCGCGACGGCTGCGCTGACCGCGCCGAGAATGGCGGGCCTTCCGTGCTCACGGAGGAACCACGCGACGGCAAGCGGAAGCGGCGCAACGCTGAGGATGGCAGTCGCTCTTCCCGCACCTTCAGCGCCAAAGAAGCACGCGAGCACATCGCCCATCACGTAGAGCACGAGGTACTGCGTGCGCGCGTATTCGGTGACGAAGTAGGGCGAGAAATGCGGGTCGTTCGCGCCGTGAATGGCCGCGATGGTGCCGAGGTGCTGCGGGTAGTCGACGAAGGGCAGCCAGGGCGTGACGAAGAGCGGCCAGGCGACGAAGAGGCATGCCGCGGTGAGCGCGAGCACGGTCGGCAGGGACAGGTTGCGCAGGCTCTGAAGCACGCGTTGCGAGAGGCCGGTCGCCTCGCTCACGGCTCGTCCTCTGCGTCATCCTCGTCGCCGAAATCGGCGCCTTCAAAGTTCGTCTCGCCGTCATTCGCGGCGAGCTCATGCGGGTCGACCGGGCTGAACTCGTGCGTGCCGCTGCCCTCTTCGCGCGCGTTGGCCGTGGGCGCCGCGTAGAGCGAAGGGTCTTCCTCAACGGCGTACTCGTCGAGATCATCGCTTGTCTCGAACTCGTTCTCTTCGATCGGGTCCACGCGATCGAGGAATTGCGCGAGCGCCTTGAGCGGGTCGAAGCCGAGCGATTGCGTGACGCTGGCGACCTCGGCGACGCGGCCGCGCACGTACGTCATGAGCGGCGCCATGCGTCCGAGCGGGTCGAAGCCTCCGAGCAGGCTCGTGCTCTTCTGCGCGACGCGTCGCATCGCATCGGCACCGAGGGCTACGGCCACATAGGGCGGGGTTGGATGCACGATGACATCGCGCGTGAGCGCAGCCTTGGCCCATGCGCCGGCTTCGCGGCTGCGGAGCAGCTTTCGGATGGAGCTGAGGTCGCCGTAGATGCCCATGTGCACCGGCGCAACGTGCTCCGTGACGACCTTAGAGACGATGCGGTGATCGCGTCGCCAATCGCCGCCGAGCGGGCCCGTCCATGCGAGCAATTGATCGGGGCCAGCGATCCAATCGATCTCGCCACCGCGACGACGAAGGATGGCCGACGTCCAGAGCACGGGGCCGCGCCAGACGGCGAGCACGAAGCTGTGATCGTCCGGAAGGATCGAGTCGATCGTGCGGCGGATGAGCTGCGGCGAAGGAAGCGGAATGCCACTGAAGCGCGGATGAATCGCGAGCTTGCCGCTCTCGCTCGCCTCGCGAACGGCGCGCGCGATGTGAAGCCACTGGGCGATATAGTCGTCCTCGCGGTGCATGCGCTCGGAGGCGCGCTGCGTAAGCTCTTCGAGGGCGCCTTCACGCACGACCATCAAGCGCGCGGCGCCGTAGCGCTCGGGCACGCCTTCGAGCTTGTCCCAGCCCTCGAAGTGGAAGTCGCGGACGCGCCCCTTCACCGTGTGGAAGGCCACACGCACGGTGTCCTTCGGCGAGAGCACGACGATGAGCATGCCGTCGGGCTTGGGTGCGGCCGTCTCTTCGACCTCGGGCGCATCGCTCATCGAAGGGTCGCGCTCGCGACGCCAGACGACGTTCGGTGCGAAGAGCGAGATGAGGTTCGTGAAGGCGCGCGAGTCGAAGCCTTGGATGCGAATGTCTTCGGAAATCATCCTGCGATCCTCTCGGCTTCGCCTTCGTTGGAGCCAAAGCTCGTCCCGAGCGTGATGCGGAGCATGCGAACACTCGCGCCCGGCATGTCGATGGTGAAGCCACCTTCAAAGGTGAGCTGGCTGTTCTGGCGCACGGCGAAGAAGCGCTCGCCCGTCATCATGTCTTCGAGCGACCAACGCGTCTCGGCGAAGCGGCCCGTCGTCGCGATCGACGTGAGGATGTGATCCTTGGTCGGGTTCATCACAAAGAGCACGCGCGGGTTCGTGTCGTCTTCATGCAGCGTGACTTCGATGTCGGGATGCGAGGCGTGCACACCGAGCGCGAGCTCGGGCTCCGTCGCGAGCAACTCTTGGACGATGCGCACCGCATCTTCGTCGGTGTCGATGAGCACCTTCTTCGCATCGCGCGGCACCTCAAAGAGACGCGGCTGCATCAGCTCATCCATCGTCGGCATCGCGGGGCCGAAGATGATGCGGCCTCCATCCGAAGCGAACTGCGTGAGCGCCTTCCAGCGAGCTTGGGATGCGAACTCGAAGCTTGGAAGAATCAGCACGCGGTGTGCACGCCAACGCGCCTCATGCACATCGCCATCGACGAGCACGTAAGGCACACCTTGATGCGTAAGCGCCTCGGCAAAGCGCGCGACGAACTTCCACCAGAGGAGCTGAATCGGCCCCTCGAAGCCGAGCGTGTCGTTGCTGCTTGCTTCCACCGGGCTCAGGCCAATCGCGCCGAGTGCGACAGGCGAGAGCACACCGAGAAGATGTGTCGCACGTGAGAGGCGGACGTACTCACGCGGCAAGACGAGCCCCACCGGCGCACGGCGCTTCAGCTTGTGAAACTGCACGGACTCAAGCGCGTGAATGAAGCGCTTCCACGCGCCGGATTCGACACGCGGGTTGCCGCGCGCATCGATGGGCGCGCCGTACCAACGGTCCCTGTCGACCGCCATATAGAGGTTCATCCCGCGCAGGCCATACGCGTACGCGACCATCGCGGTGTAGAGCGAATCCTCATGCGCGAGCGGCGTGAACCAAGGCGGAGCGCCGATGCCCATCTCAGGTGCAATCGGCAAGCGTGAGGAGCCCGCGAGGTAGAGCGTGCGGCGCTTGATGACGCGATGCTCACGACGTGCGTGGTAGTAGTCGAGCCCAACGACATCGAGCACGTCTTCGAGGTCGGGGAGGCTCATCGGCGCGGAGATTTCGCCGAGCGGAAGGTTGTGCACGGTGGGCAAGCCGCTGAGGCCGACGCGCTCGAGCATCCCCTTCATGTCGCTCACCGCATCGGTGATCATGTCCTCGCGGAAGTGGCTCCAATCGAGATGCCGCGTGAGCTTGCTCCACGTCGCGGGCTCGTCGTCCGTATCGCGATGGAGGTCGAAGCGAATGGGCGCGGTGATGGCCTCGCGGTTCTCGTAGGTCGTGCGATGCGCCGCGCTCGTCTCCTCGACGCTGCCGTATTTCTCCAGCAGCCAATCGCGCAGCCGCTCGATCGCATCGGGGTGGTAGTCCTGCTCGTAGGTGTTGTCGCGGAAGTAGTACGCGCCCTCGTTGTCCACCTGCAGCAGCACCACGGGGCCCTTCGGGAAGAGGTACTCGCGCGTCTCCTCGGCGAAGGCTTCAAACCAGCGCGCGACCTCATCGCGGAAGGTCTCACTCGCGTAGCTCGGCACGGGGAACATGCGCGGTGGGAAGCCCTGGATGACGGGGCCCTGGTTCGGCGAGCGCGCCTGACAGGCCTTGTCGAAGACGATGCGCTCCGGCAGGCCGAAGTACGTCATCTCCGCGTTGATGTGCGGGCCTGGGCGCAAGAAGACCAAGAGCCCGAGCGACTTCGCGAGCTCAATGAACGCGCGCAGATCCTTCCGCGGGTCGACGCGACCGAAGTCGAAGTTGCCCGGGCCAACCTCGTGCGTCTGCCAGGGCACGTAGGTCTCCACGATGGGCAGACCCAGATGCACAATCTCGCGCAGCGCGGGCTCCCAGGCCTCACGCTCCAAGCGGAAGTAGTGCACCGCGCCCGCGAGGAAGGGGATCTCGCGATCCCCAACGCGCAAGCCGGAAGACGTGAGCGCAACCATCGAGGTCGGAGGCGGCGGAAGCGAAGACAACGCGCGCGTCGTACCGGGTGAGCTTCTGGTGTGCGGACGTGCGGAAGGTCGTTTCGGCTTCATGGTGCTTCAGCGCGGCACCATAGCGGGGAAGCGCGACGGATTCAGCAAACGCGTGAGGGCCGTGGTTTCTAGTGAGGTCACCAAAGTCGCCAGGTCTTCCGCGCAGCTGAGTGCGAGGCCCAATCCGTGGCCGCTGAAGCCCGCGAGGATGAATGCATCGCGACCCGGGAGCGCGCCGACGAGCGGCAAATCGTCGGGGCTAAAGCCCATGATGCCCGCCCAGCGGTGCGTGATCGCGCGGCCCTTGGTGAAGGGCATGTGGCGATGAAGGTAGTCGTCGAGGGAGGCCTGCACCTCGGCCGTGGGCTCGCTCTCGTCGGTATGTTCGACGTCGCGAAAGAGTGCGCGCCTTCCACCGAGGAGCACGCGTCCATCGCTCTGCCGCTGACGAAAATACTCGTAGCCCCAGCCCGCATAACAGACGGACTCAAACGCCTTCGGGAGCGGCTCGGTCGCAAGCATCTGCCCGCGGTTCGCGTCGATGATCCCAGCGAGCTCCGGCACGAGGTTCGCCGACCAGGCATTCGTCGCGATGACGAGGTCGCGGTAGGCGAGGACAAGGCCCGTCGATGTTGTTGCGCGATGCGCTTCGAAGTCGATCGATTGAATCGTGGCGAGCGCGCCGTGGACGCCCTCTGCGAGCATCCCGTTCAAGAAACCCGGATGCACTTCGCCATCGCTTGGGATGCGCAGCGCGGTCGTAAAACCCGCGAGCGCCTCCGGCACCTTCACGAACTCGGCGTGGACTCCGTCTTCCTTCAACAGCGCATACGCTTCACTCAGCACGGCCGCTTCGGCGTCATCACCCTCGACCGAGAGCATCAGGCTGCCCACGGTCTGATAGCCGAGATGCGCGTGCGCTTGAAAGACACTCTTCACCGCTGCGTGATTGGCCTCGGCCGCACGCAGAAGGACGCGCGCATTCTCCGCACCAATGCGCGCACGCATCGCGGGGTAATCGCAGATATGCGTGACGAGCACAAAGCCTCCGTTGCGCGCGCTCGCACCGCTTCCGACACCGAACGCATCGACGACGAAGGGCTTGCGTCCGCGTGCTGTGAGTGCGCGCGAAATCGATAGGCCTGCGAGGCCGCTTCCGATGACGAGCACATCGACTTCGACGGAAGCCTCAAGCGTCTTCCACGTCTCGCGCTCGCACGTGCTCTCAACTTGCCAGAGCGATGCGGCACCGGCGGACGCGCGCTTCACGGGATGACCGCGACCATCTCGATCTCGACGCGTGCATCGCGCGGAAGACGCGCGACCTGAATCGTCGAGCGCGCGGGCGGCTCGAGGCCCTCAAAACGCTTGGCGTAGACTTCATTCACCGCGGCGAAGTCGCCCATGTCGAGGAGGAAGATCGTGGTCTTCACCACGTTGCCAAAGGTCGCGCCGCCTGCCGCGAGCACAGCCTCGATGTTGAGCATCACGCGCTCGGTCTGCTCGCTCGCGTTCTCACCGACGATGACCATCGTCTCGGGATGCAGCGGGATCTGGCCCGAGAGAAAGAGCATCTGGCTTGTGCCGACCGTCTGACGAATGGCTTGTGAGTAGGGGCCAATCGCGCGGGGAGCAGCTTCGGAGGAGACGATAGTTCGTGTCATGCTGGCTTC
>JBILQT010000367.1:0-6436 GCA_044373065.1 Sandaracinaceae bacterium | reverse complement strand
TCCTTGAGCAAGTTGAGCGCTTCGCGATGCGAGGGCTCCTTCTCAATCACAATCTCAAGCGGGCGCGTTGCCTGGTTGTAGTTGGCAAAGCGGTCGATCCAGAGCTTCGCAATCCGCATCTGAAGCGCGACTTGCTCTTCTCGGTCCTCCGAGGCCTCCGCCTTCTTGCTGAGCACTTGGATGAGGTCATTCCAACGACCCATCGACCCGTAGGTCGTGACGAGCGCATCGAGCGCTTCCTGGTCGTTCGGGCGCAGCGCGAGGATGGCCGTCCACGTGTTCACGGTCATCACATCGAGCTTGAGGTGATCGCGGTAGACCCCGACCGTCTCGCGCAAGAGCGCTGCCTTGCCATCCACATCGGCCGCCGGAAGCGCATCCGCCTCAGCGCGAAGAATCTCGACCAGCGCATTCCACTTTTGCGATTGGCGATAGAGTTCGCGCAGCGCAGGCAACGCGTCAGCATTCGTCGGGTCCGTCTTCTGAACGGCCTTCCACGCGTCGATCGCCTTGTCCGTGGCACCCGAGGCCTGCGCCGCGCGCGCGAGCTCGACACCAAGCGCAGCCTTCTGCTTTGGGTCCTGCGTGATGCGCTGCGCATCGCCAAGAATCGTCAGCAGCTTGGCTGGCTCGGTGCTCGTCAGATAGTCGCGATAGAACGCGAGCATCCCTGGGTGCACGGGGTCGAGCTTGCGCAAGCGCGCGAAGTGCGGCTCTGCGGAGGCCGCATTGTTGCGAAGGCGCCAATGCACCATGCCGAGCTGGAGCAGAATGCCTTGCTCGGCCTCTGGCTTCAGGCGTCCGCGAAGCGCATCGTCGTAGAGCGCAACGAGGTGGTCCCAGCGCTCCTGCGCCGTGAAGTGTTCGACGAGGAACGCCATGCTCTCGGCATGGCCGGGCGCGAGGTCGAGCACACGCTCGTAGCAAGCGGCCGCGCGATCCTTCTGGCCGATCTGGCGCGAGACAACACGGGCTGCTTCGAGGAAGAAGTGGAGCCTGTCGCTCGGCGATTTCGTGTGCTCCGCCGACTCAAGAAGAACGCTCGCGAGGTCATCCCACTTCTCGCGTGAGCGAAGGATGTGGGCATACAAACGCGTCGCGCGCGGATCGCCAGAATCCGCCTCAAGCGCCTGCTTGAAGACACGATCCGCATCCTTGTCGCGACCGCGCTTCTTGTACTTCCAGACGAGCGAGCCCGCGCTCACGAGGAGCGAGGTCTTCAGCGATGCATCGCTCGCCGACTCGGACTCATCGACGAAGCGCTTGGCGATGTCTTTCCAGTTTCCTTCGGCAGCAGAGATCTGCTCGATCTGCTGCTTCAGATCGTCATCCCCCGGACGCAGCTCGACGGCCTGCTCAAGGCTCTTCTTGCCGCCTTCGTCATCGAGGAGTTCCTCGCGCTGAAGTCGGCTCGCCTTGGCGAAGAGCTTCGCGCGCGCATCCGGATCGCCCGACGCTTGCTCGGCTTCCACCAGCAAGAGACCGACGCATGCCGCGTACTCGCCGCGCTGCTCATGCTGTTCACGCGCTGACGCGATGAGACGCATCGGCGCCTCACCCGTACGCGAGGGATCGCCGCTTTGAAGCGCCGTTCGCAAGTCCGCGAGAATCGTCTCGCTATGGGGTTCTTCCTCGAGAGCACCGAGCAGATGGGAAACGGTGAGCGGCACGCCGTACTCCTCGCGATCAAGGCCAATGGAACAGCCGGGAGAACCCGGGGATGATTTTGAGACCACCCGCGTCGCAGACTCGCATCCAAAGGGGGCGCAAGGCGACGACGAAAAGCAGCCCGGTGCGCTTACGCCCACAAAGGCGGTGACGCGCGTGTTTCACACCAAGACGTCGGGCTCCTTGGAAGCCAGACGACAAAGCGCCCCGCGATACGTCGCGAGGCAGGAACCCCAGAATGAATAAGCGTTTGCTCGGTTTCCCGGCAGATGTGAAGACCTTCGCTGCGGAGATGAACGGCCCCGCGGGAGGCAAGCCTCGCGATCTTACGCAGGGCTCTTCCATCGTTTCAAGCGTCGTGATCGGTGTGACGTTCGAATCACACGAGCGTCACACCGAAGCACTCAGAACAGCATGATTGCGCCAGCTGCCGTGAGCGTTCCCCACGTCGCCCAGCCGACGACTTGGTGGATCGCCGCGACCGTCTGCAGCGTGCTGTAGTCGTTCGCGCGATCGCCGAACGCACCGGAGCTCAGCGCGATGCCCATGCCAGCCTGAATGAGCATGCCCGCAAGGTGAACCCAGCGAAGCGCTTCGTGGATGCGGAGGTGCTCTGCGTAGGCGCCGTTGCCCTCACTCGCGTGGTTCGGGTCGGGCATGGCGAACGAGAGCGCGAAGGTCGCCGTGTAGAGCGCGGATGTGGTGATGGCCGAGATGCGATGCGGCCATGGATTCCCCGAGCATTGATCCTGGCCGAAGATCGCATTGCCTTGAACGCACGGGTTGTCGTTCTGCCCGGCGCCGATTCCGTACAGATTGTAATATTGAATGAACCCGAGCACGGCCGTCGCGGTCATCGAGACCCAGGTCGCAATGCCAAGTGCGCGATGCACGGTGCCGAGTTCACGACGCATGCGAACGTCCTCTGCGAAGCGACGATCTGCCTCCTCATCGGCCGTGGCAGACGCTGCGACTGCGATCGGCTGCAGCGAGTCCGCGACGTCTTCAAGCGCGCGCGTCTCGGAGGCCACCGCGCCCGCATCGAGCATCCACGGCTCCACGGTGGGCGGCGTCAGCGAGAAGCCAAAGATCGGGGTCATGATGAGCAGTGCGGCGAGACTCGGCATAGTGGGGTCACCCTATCTCCGTCGACTTCGTTCTGTCTCTGGCTTTCGCGGTCCTGCTGGATTCCCTCGCGCGGTCCTGCTGGATTCCCTCGCGCGGTCCTGCTGGATTCCCTCGCGCGGTCCTGCTGGATTCCCTCGCGCGGTCCTGCTGGATTCCCTCGCGGGAATGGTCCCTCCCTGAAGAGAACCTCAGCTGCGCAGCGAGCGGACGCCGGCTTTGTGTACCTTGCCGGAGAGCTCGTGACCGACGAGCGCCTTGGCGACCTGCCCGGCCTCCCAGAGCTTGTCGAGGTCGATGCCCGTCTCGATGCCCATGCCGTTGAGCGCGTAGACCAGATCCTCCGTCGCAACATTGCCGGCCGCGCCGGGTGCGTAGGGACAACCACCGAGACCACCGACGGCGGCGTCGAAGGTGGTGATGCCCATCTCGAGCCCGACGACGATGTTGGCGAGCGCCGTGCCGCGTGTGTCGTGCATGTGCATCGCGATTTGCTCGGGCTTGAACTCGCTCAAGAAGGCGCGAAGGACCTCCTGCGTTTGCCTTGGCGTACCCACGCCAATCGTGTCGCCGAGCGAGATCTGGTAGCAGCCCTGCTCCATCAACCAGCGCGCGATCTTGAGCGAGGCCTCAAGCGGAACTTGCCCCTCGTAGGGACATCCCCAGACGGTCGAGACGTAGCCACGCACCTGCATGCCGAGCTTGACCGCTGGGCCAATCACAGCCTCGAAGGCCTCGAGCGTGTCCTTCACCGTCTTGTTCACGTTCTTCTGGTTGTGCATCTCGCTCGAAGAGACGAAGACGGCGACCTCGCGAAGGTTGCCGATGCGGGCTCGCTCCAGGCCGCGCGCGTTGGGGCAGAGCGCGCTGAAGATGACGTCGGGGCGCTGTGGCAGGAGCCGCACGAACTCGTCGGCGTCGGCTACCTGCGGCACCCATTTGGGCGAGACGAAGCTCGTCGCTTCAATGCGCTTGAGACCCGCATCGACGAGCGCGTCGACGAGACGAACCTTGCGGGTCGTGGGCACGGTGACGGCTTCGTTCTGGAGGCCGTCGCGCGGCGAGACTTCGTAGATCGAAACTTGGTTGGGCGCGTGCTCGAACATGGCGGGGTTTCATGCGCTCGCCGAGTTGGGTCAAGTGCGAGCGAACCGAATTGGGAGCGCGCATTCGTTCAGGAGTCGGTCCGGATGAACTCGCCTTCGCGGCACGCGAAGCGATGCACGACCACGTCACTGCGCATCTGCGATGCGACAAGGAGTGCGGAGCCCGTCCAGACGGCGCGGGCGCCTGCAGGCCCGATGTTGGAAGGAAGCGCAGCGGCGAGGCCAGAGCGGGGCCCTCGAAGCGGGATCTCGATGCGCGTGCCCGCCCCCGTGAGCGTGATGTTGGGGCGTCCGTCGACGCACTGAATCGCAGAGGTGAACGCGTCGGCGTGCTGCGTGATGGAGCCCGTCTCATCCATCACGTTGAGCTGCATCGCGCCGCCACATCGGCCGATCACAAGCGCACGCTCATCGAGCGCGATCATCCCCTCGGCCGTGCACGACTCAAGCATCGGAGTCGCCGCTGCAAACGAGAGCGCTGGGCGAATCGCGTAGATCGTCGTCACAGGCTGCGGGTTTGCTTGGCAGACGCCGTAGAACCACGTGCCGCCTGTGGCGATGGCGCCTGCGAGGAGCGTGTCGCACGGGGAGAGGACTTCCATCGCGTCTTCTCGACGCGCCGCCTCACTTGGGCTTGAGAGGCGCGTGCGTGAGACGTGCGCGCAAGTGGCACCGAGTGTCGAGGCGCAAGGGGCGTCGGGCGTCCGATGCGACGCAATCAGCACACCGTCTGCAATCGTCGAGAGCAGCGCGCGTCCTCGTGTGGGATGCGCGATGTCTGCGGGCTCCGTCGCACCAAGATCGTGTGGATCGCCAAAGCCATCGACGTCGCCTGCGGTCAACGCAGCCCGGATGCGCGGAGTTGGCCCTCGCTCGACCCAGGAGACACCGACCGTGGCACCCGAGCGCGCGAGAGAAATCTCCTCGATGACGGGGTCACCGCCTGGCTCCTCGATCACGTCGACGTCCGTACCGCGCGGCGAGCCCTGAGGGTCGAGCCCAATCACGCGAAGGCCTGCACCCTGCGTGGCAGACGCGCCCCACGCGAGCACGGCGCCCTCCGCCGAATCCACCAGGTCGAACGCGACCGACGCGGAGATGGCGCGCGGCGCAACGAGGACGGCCTCGGGCGGCAGCGGGGGCAACACAAGTGGCTCGGGGGGCGGCGGTGGGTCTCCGCAGGCGACGAGCATCACGGAGAGAGCGAGCGACCAGGTGGAGGGCTTCACAACCGCGAGTGTACGCAAGCCGCACGCTCACGCCGAGCAAGCAGAGCGCACGCTGTGCTTGACGCCTTGGATCACGGCGACGAGGATGCCGCCATGACCCGCGAGACCCTCGAAGCCATCCTTGCCATTGCCCCCGGTTCCTCCCTCGCCAAGCCCGACAAGAAGAGCGACGAGAAGGTCTTCGTGATCGCCGAAGAGCACCGTGCGTCGATTCACCTCGCGCTCGGTACGTCCTCGATGTCCCTCATCGAAATCGCGCGCATCGCGCTCGGCAACGTGCTCCGCATCGAGCTTCGCGATCGCACCGTCATGTTCGTTGAATACAGCGCTGTGCAGGGCTTCTCCGTGAAGCCTCCGCGTGGCGCAGGCCCTGATTCGCGCACGGGTTTCTGATCGTCCGCACCGCCGCTTTGCGGATGAGGGAGTTCTGATGGTCGCACGCGTGCTCGTTTGTGATGACGAGGCAAGCCTTCGGGACATGCTCGGCGTGCTCCTGCGTCGTGCGGGCTATCAGGTGGAGTGCGTCGCCTCGGTGACGACTGCGAAGGCTGCGATCGACAGCAACGAGCCCTACGACGCGGTGGTCACCGACCTCTCCCTTCCCGACGGCTCGGGCATGGATGTGCTCGCCTACGCACGCGCCAACGACGATGCGACGCAGGTCTTGATGATCACGGCGTTCGGCACGACCGAGCAGGCTGTCCAAGCCATGCGCCTTGGCGCGTACGACTACATCCAGAAGCCCTTTCGCAACCACGAGCTGCTGGCGCTCTTGGAGAAGGCGCTCGAGAAGCGAAGCATCGTCGACGAGAACCGCATCCTTCGCGCCAAGGTCGAGGGCAATGCTTCGGGCACGCGTCTTCTCGGTCGCTCGGCGGCGATGCAGCGCGTGCTCGATCTTGTACGTCGCGTGGCCTCTTCACCCACGAGCGTGCTCATCACGGGCGAGAGCGGGACGGGCAAGGAGATGGTCGCGCGTGCGCTCCACGATGAGTCGACGCGCAGCAAGCAGCCCTTTGTCGTCGTGAACTGCGGCGCCATCCCTGAGTCGCTCATGGAGAGCGAGCTCTTTGGTCACGAGAAGGGCTCCTTCACGGGTGCGAGCAGCCGCAAAGACGGCCTCTTCAAGGCAGCGGATGGCGGCACGCTCTTTCTCGATGAGATTGGCGAGCTGCCGCTCTCGCTGCAGGTGAAGCTGCTCCGCGTCCTTCAAGAGCGCGTTGTCCGGCCCATTGGTGCCTCGAAGGATTTCGACGTCGACGTGCGCGTCATTGCAGCCACGAACCGTCACCTCGAGGCGGAGGTGGG